>JBJXEJ010000069.1:0-39844 GCA_046154125.1 Rhizobacter sp.
AGTACGCACCGCCGGTCAGCGCTGCGATGGCCTTCAGCGTGGCTTCGTCGAGGTCGCTGTCCTCGTCGCCACCGCCACCGACGCCGATCGTGTAGACGCGCAGTTTCGACGCAGCCGCCAGCCTGGCGGCCGGTACGGGCGGCATCTCGCCGGCGTTGCTGCTGCCGTCGGTGAGCAGCACCAGCACCGTCTCGCCGTTCGCGGTGGCCGTGTGCTGCGCGGTGTCGCGGTCGCGCTCGATGCGCAGCCGCTTCAAGGCCAGGCCGATCGCATCACCCACTGCGGTGGCGGGCCCGGCCATGCCGATCGTCGCTTCCTGCAGAAACTGGTTGACGGTGGCCAGGTCGGTGCTCAGCGGCGCCTGCAGGTAGGGGCGGGTGCCGAACAGGATCAGGCCGACCTGGTCGCCATGCCGACGGCGGATGAATTCGCCCGCCAGTTCCTTGACGACCTGCAGCCGGCTGGCGCGACCCGCCATGTCGCGGGCGGCCATCGATCCCGACACGTCGATGGCCAGCAGCAGCCGGCGCCCGGTGCTGGCCACGGGTTGCGGCTCGCCGAGCCACTGGGGGCGCACGGCGGCGGCCATCAGCAGCAGCCAGATCAGCGCGAACAGCCCCACCCGCCAGCGTGCGGGCCGCGGCGCAGCCGGTGCCATGCGCTCGGCCACCTGCGCGGCAAACGGCAGGAACAGTGCTGCCGCATGCGGATGCGCGGGCGGCACCCAGCGGGCGATGAACCACGGCAGCGGCGCGCAGAGCAGCATCCACGGCCATTCGAAGTGGATCATCGGCCGGCCTTCAGGAAGGCGCGCGCGCCGGCGATCCAGCGCTGGCGATCGGTGGCTGCATTGCCGTGCGTCGGCGCGTTGCCGCCATACGCGCAGCGCAGCAGCCGCTGGCCCGTCTCGCCTGTCCAGTCGGTACCACCGTGGGCGACGACGAAGGCGAGCCAGGCGTCGCCGCTCAATGCCGCCACGGTCTCGCGTCCGTAGCGCACGACCGCATATCGGCGCAGCAGCTGCTGCAGGCTGCGCGCCACGGTCGCGTCGTCGATGGCCTGTTGAGATGCAGTCGTCTGCAAGTGCGAGAGTTCGCGCAACGCCAAGCGCTGCCAACGCTTGAACGATGGCCGATGCGACCGTCGCCGCCACCAGAGCCCTGCCGCGAGCGCCGTCAGCAGCAACGTGATCACGTACCACCAGCCGGGCGCCAGCGGCCACCAGCCGAGCGGCGGTGGTGCGCGGTCTGGAGCCAATTCCGACAGCCAGGACGCGGTCATCTCGACTCGCTGATGAATGCAGGCATCTGCTGCGCCAGATCGTCGCCGGTGTCGAGCCGGAGCAGTGGCAGCCGTCGGCTGCGGCTGATGTGGCCCACGCGCTGCTCGCGCTGCGCCCAGGTGGCCGACCAGGCATCGTGGCTGCCCGCGCCGTCGAGCGACCAGAGTCGACCCGGCAGCCCGACGCGATACGAACCGCTCGGCAGACCGTCACGCTCCAGCGGATCGGTGAGCCACACCAGGCGGCAGTCGGCGCGCATCGACAGCGCCACCAGCGCCGTTTCGGCGGCATCGTCGAGGTCGCTGAAATCGCTCAGCACGACCACTGCGCTGCCAGGACGAAGCAGGGAACGCAGTGTCGTCAGCGCCTTGCCCAGCCGCCCCGGCGCCGACAGACCCGGCGCGCGCGGCTGGTTTTGCACCAGCGCCTGCAGCAGCGCCAGCGCACCGAGGTCGCGCGATCGGGGCGGCAGCACCTCGGGCGACGCCGCCGCGCGCGTGATCACCGCGCCGAGCCGATCGCCCGAGTCCACCGCGACCCAGGTGAACCAGGCTGCGGCCCGCAGCAGCAAGGCCGACTTGAGCTGCCGGCGGCTGCCGAAATAGAGACCCGGATGCAGGTCGGCCAGCAGCCAGACCTGGCGCTCGCGCTCTTCGCGGAACAGCTTGGTGTGCGGCCGGCCGCGCCGCGCGGTGACGCGCCAGTCGATGGTGCGCGCGTCGTCGCCGGCGGCGTAGACGCGCACCTCGTCGAACTCGAGTCCGCGACCGCGGTGTGCGCTGCGGTGCGCGCCCTGGAGCTGCGATGCCGCGGGCTGGCGGATGCGCATGTCGAGGTCGCGGGCGGCGCCACGCAGCACGACCAGCTCGTCGAGGTCAGGCAGCAGGCCCATGGATTCCCGGCGTGGCGGCTTGGTCCTGTCGCTTGGCGGCCATCAAGGTGCCGGCACCTGGCGTAGCAACTCGTCGACGCAATCCTGCGCCGTCACGCGCGCGGCCTGTGCGGTGTAGTCGAGCAGCAGGCGGTGGCGCAGTGCGTCGGGGGCGATCGCCTGCACGTCCTCCGGGCTGACGTAGTCCCGCCCGTCGAGCCAGGCCAGCGCGCGCGCACCGCGCTCGATCGCGATCGCCGCGCGCGGGCTCGCGCCCCAGCGCAGCCAGCCGGCCAGCAGTTCGCTGTACGGGGCCGGTCGGCGAGTCGCATCGACCAGCGCCGCGATGTAGTCGGCCACCGAATCGGCGAGGCTCACATCCAGCACCTCGCGCCGCGCGGCAAACACCATCGCCTGCGACAGCCTGCGGGCCGGTGGAGGCAATTCGATGGCCGTCATCGCTTCACGCCGTGCCAGTTCCATGATCAGCCGGGTGGTCGCGCGGTCGGGGTAGTCGACCCGCGTGTGCAGCATGAAGCGGTCGAGCTGCGCCTCGGGCAGCGGGTAGGTGCCTTCCTGCTCGATCGGGTTCTGCGTCGCCATCACCAGGAACAGCGGCGGCAGGTGGTAGGTCGTCGCCCCGACGCTGATCTGGCGCTCGGCCATCGCCTCGAGCAGCGCCGATTGCACCTTGGCCGGCGCGCGGTTGATCTCGTCGGCCAGGATCAGGTTGTGGAACAGCGGCCCGCGCTGGAAGCGGAAGCTGCCTTCCTCCGGCCGGTAGATGTCCGAGCCGGTCAGGTCGGCGGGCAGCATGTCGGGCGTGAACTGCACCCGCTGGAAGTCACATTCCACCGCGTGTGCCAGCGCCTTGACGGCGCGGGTCTTGGCCAGCCCGGGCGGGCCCTCGACCAGCAGGTGGCCGTCGGCCAGCAGCGCGACGAGCAGCCGTTCGACCAGCAGCGGCTGGCCCAGCACCTGACCTTCGAGGTAGCCGCGCAGTTTGTGGAAGGCGTCGTGCGCGATGTTGACGTTCGACTGCGGGGGGGTGAGCAAGGGGTCCATCGACGGGATTTTCCATGTGCGGCGCGCAACGCGCCCGGGGAAGAAGCGCCAGCGCACTTCGGCGTTGTCATTGACTGTACGTTGCGCCCTGTGCCCTGGATGCACCTGCCCTCGGGCCCCGGACCTTGATGCCGATCAACTCCCTCGGTGCGTGGCCCGCCATCATGGCCCGTCGCGTCGTCGGTGGCCGAGGTTGTCCACCCCGGACCGGTCGTCGCGACCAGAGGTGGTCGAATGAACGAGCAGACAGCGGCAGCAGGTGCCGGGCCGCACATCCCGTTGCGCATTGCCAAGACAGTGGCAGCGCTTCGCGTTCGGCCCAACCTGGTCGATTACGACGCCGCATGCGCATCGTTCAGCTGGGAAACTGCGCGTGAAAGCCTCGCCGGCCTGCCTGGCGGCGGGCTCAACATCGCATACGAGGCCGTCGACCACCATCTAGGCACGGCACACGCCGACCGGACCGCGCTCCGCTGGATAGGGAAGGCCGGTGCACGGCGCGAGCTCAGCTATCGCGATCTTGCACAGGCGACCAACCGCTTTGCCAATGCCCTGCGCGGGCTCGGCGTGCACCCGGGCGAGCGGGTGTTCGTGCTGATGGGCCGTTTGCCGGAGCTGCATGTCTCGGTGCTCGGCGCGCTGAAGGCCGGTTGCGTCGTCTCGCCGCTGTGCCCTGCCTTCGGGCCGGAGCCGATCGCCTCACGCTGCGAAGTCGGCGATGCGCGCGTGCTGGTGACCACACCCGAGATCTATCAGCGCAGGATCGCCGGCCTGCGGGAGAGGCTGCCGGGGTTGAAGCACGTGATCGTCGTCGGCACAGGTGCTGCCGACGGCCCCGGGGTGTGGCGCTGGGACGATCTGGTCGTCGCCGCCTCGGCCCACTTCACCACCGTTGGCACCGACACCGAGACGATGGCGCTGCTGCACTTCCCGAGCGGAACGGCCGGGCAGCCTCACGGAGCGATCCATGTGCATGGCGCCGTGCTTGCGCACGCGGTCACCGGCCACTACGCGCTCGACCTGCACGACGACGACATCTTCTGGTGCACCGCCGACCCGGGCTCGGTCACCGGTACCAGCTACGGAATCATCGCGGCGCTGGTCGCCGGCGTGACCAACGTGGTGGTCGAGGCCGAGTTCGATGCGGCCGCATGCTGCACGGTGCTCGAACAGGAGCGTGTCAGCGTCTGGTACACGTCACCGACCGTGATCCGGAAGTTGATGATGCTCGGCGCCGATGCGGTGAAGTGCCGCGACCTTCCGGCGTTGCGCTTCATGGCCAGCGTCGGCGAGCCGCTGAATCCCGAGGCCGTGGTCTGGGGCATCGAGGCCTTCGGCCTGCCCTTCCACGACAACTGGTGGCAGACCGAAACCGGCGCGATCATGATCTCGAACTACGCGGCAATGGACATCAAGCCCGGCTCGATGGGCAAGCCGCTGCCGGGCATCGGCGTTGCTGTCGTGCGCCGCGGTGCGCAGGGCCGCTTGGAGCCGATCACCGAGCCCGATGTCGATGGCGAGTTGGCGCTGAAGACGCCTTGGCCCTCGATGATGCGCGGCTACCTGCACGAGGACGGGTGCTATCGCCATCGCTTCGCCGACGGCTGGTACCTGAGCGGCGACCTGGCGCATTGCGACGCCGACGGCTACTTCTGGTTCGTCGGTCGCGCGGACGATGCCGCCGTGTCGGCCGCTTTCCTCGAGCCGTCGTGATCTGGCCGGAGCCCGCCCGGCCTTGCGGCCCCGGCCCGAGCCCGCCCTGGTTTGCCTCCTCGCCTGACGCCGCTGGATGAGCACCGACGCCAGTTCCCCGCATCCGGGTCTGACCAGCCAGGAAGCGGCGCGCCGTCACGAGGTCGACGGGCCCAACGAGCTGCCTCGGGCCCCTCGGCGGACCACCTGGCGCATCGCTTTCGAGGTGGCTGGCGAGCCGATGTTCCAGTTGCTGGCGGCGGCGGTGGCGATCTACCTGGTGCTGGGTGACGTGTCCGAGGCGGCCGTGCTGTTCGCCATGCTTGGTGTGATCGTGGCCACCGAGCTGGTGCAGGAGCGCCGGACCGAGCGGGTGCTCGAGGCGCTCCACGACATGACCAGCCCGCGGGCCCTGGTCTGGCGCGACGGCCAGCGCGCGCGCCTTGCCGGTGTCGATGTCGTCTGCGGTGACCTGCTCGAACTGGTCGAGGGCGACCGGGTGCCCGCCGACGCGAGGCTGCTCGAGTCGAACGACCTGCTGGTCGATGAATCGCTGCTGAGCGGCGAATCGCTGCCGGTCGCCAAGCATGTGGCCAACGGTCAGGCCGAGGCATCTTCCGGTGCCGGTGCCGCGATCGTGTACGCCGGCACGATGGTGTTGGCGGGACAGGGCCTCGCCGAAGTCGTTGCCACCGGCGCACGCAGCGAGATCGGCCGCATCGGCAAGGTGCTCGGCTCGATCGCGCCCGAGCCGACGCCGCTGCACCGCCAGACGCGTCAGCTGGTGCGCTGGTTCTCGGTGCTCGGGCTCGCGGTCAGCCTGGTGGTCGCGGTCCTCTACGTGTGGACGCACCACGACTGGCTGGGCGGCGCACTGGCCGGCATCACGATGGCCATGTCGATGCTGCCGCAGGAGTTCCTGCTGATCCTGACTGTCTTCATGGCGATGGGCGCGTGGCGGTTGTCGCAGCACCGGGTGCTGACGCGTCGGTCGGCCACCATCGAAGCGCTCGGCTCGGCCACGGTGCTGTGCACGGACAAGACCGGAACCCTCACGCGCAACCAGATGGCGGTGGGCGCGCTGGTGCGTTTCGACGCGAATGTGGCGGTTGGCTGGATGGCCGGCGACGACCCGTTGCCGCCGACGTTTCACGACCTGCTGCATCACGGCATCCTGGCCAGCGAACAGCGTCCGTTCGACCCGATGGAGCAGGCCTTTCATGTGCTGGGCGCTCGCTGCCTGACCCCCGATGCCGGCTGGAAACTGGTCCATGAATACGGCCTGTCGCCCGACATGCCGGTCATGTCGCATGTGTGGCGCACCGACGAAGGCCTGCCCCACAGGGTGGCAGCCAAGGGGGCTCCCGAAAGCATGGCCGAGCTGTGCCATCTGCCGCCCGACCAACGGGAGGCCGTGCTCACCGAAGCCGCTCGCCTTGCCGGTCTGGGCATGCGCGTGCTGGGTGTGGCTGCTGCCGACTGGGGAACCGAGGCCTGGCCACCCGAGCAGCGCGGATTCGATTTTCACTTTCTCGGCCTGGTGGGCTTGGCCGACCCGCTGCGCGAGAACGTGCCGCAGGCCGTGCACGAGTGCCGACAGGCCGGCATCCGCGTGGTGATGATCACCGGCGATCACCCGGGAACCGCGCTCGCGATCGCGCGGCAGGCCGGCCTCGACGCCGAGTCCGGCCTGCTGCGCGGCGATCAGGTGGCCGCGCTGAGCGACCCGGAGCTGCGCCTTGCCGTGGCCACCACCACCGTCTTCGCACGGGTGGCGCCGCAGCAGAAATTGAGGATTGTCGAGGCCCTGAAGGCCCGCGGCGAGGTGGTCGCGATGACCGGCGACGGGGTCAATGACGCGCCGTCGCTGAAGGCGGCGCACATCGGCATCGCGATGGGTGGGCGCGGCACCGACGTGGCTCGTGAATCGGCGTCGCTGGTGCTGCTTGACGACGACTTCGGAACGCTGGTGCAGGCCATCCGTCTGGGCCGGCGCATCTTCGACAACCTGCGCAAGGCGATGCGCTTCGTCTTTGCGGTGCATGTTCCGATCGCCGGGCTCACGCTGCTGCCGCTGATGTTCGGCTGGCCGCTGCTGTTCACGCCGATGCACATCGCCTTCCTGGAAATCGCGATCGATCCGGTCTGCTCGATCGTCTTCGAGGCCGAGGAGGAAGAACCCGATGTGATGACCCGGCCGCCGCGCGATCCGCTGGCGGCGCTGTTCTCGCCGGTGCTCATTGCGGCGAGTCTGCTGCAGGGCGCGCTGGTGCTGGTGGTGGTCGGGCTCTTCTACTGGTTCCTGCTGCATGCGGGTGCGCCCGAAGGCCAGTCGCGAGCTGCCGCTTTCGTGGCGCTGGTCATCTCCAACATCTCGCTGATCCTGGTGAACCGCTCCTCGCGCTCGGGTTGGGGTGCGCTGCTGACCGCCCGCAACCGCGCCCTGTGGCTCACAGTGCTGGCCACGCTGGCGATGCTGTGCGCAGCGGTGGGCATCGGCGTGATGCGAACGCTGTTCAGATTCGACCTGCCCGTGCCGGCGACACTCGCCGCAGCCGGGGTCGTGGGGCTCGGTGTCCTTCCCTTGCTGCAGGTGCAACGGGCGGCAGGTCGGCGGCTGGCAGGCCTGCTTGGATGGAAGGCAGACTGATGGTGTGAGCCGCTCTGGCTCGAAGCCCGAGTGGTCAATGACGCCGTACAGTTCGCGTCAGGCTCCGTGGTGCGCAGCACCGCTGCGACGCAATCCGTCGGTGGAACGTGTGCCTTGAGGTTTTCCGGCCGGCGTCGCCCATCAGGGGTTGAAGTTGAGGCGCGAGGCGCA
The DNA here is from genome assembly GCA_046154125.1 of Rhizobacter sp. Taxonomy (GTDB): domain Bacteria; phylum Pseudomonadota; class Gammaproteobacteria; order Burkholderiales; family Burkholderiaceae_C; genus PBB1. The sequence continues at coordinate 7,732 of JBJXEJ010000069.1, forward strand.
GACCCATTCCCGAGCGAGAGTTCATGAAAACGCACGCACCGTTCAAACGACAGGCCTCGCGAACCACATCATGCTGAACCCGGTCGGGAGCTCTGAATCGATAGGCGTCTACGACTCCGGAGTCGGCGGACTGTCGGTGCTGCGGGCGCTGAAGACGAAGCTGCCGGGCGAATCGTTCACCTACGTTGCCGACTGTGGCCACGCGCCGTACGGAGATCGCTCGCCGCAGTTCGTTGAAAGCCGCGCCCGGGAAATTGCCGGGTTCCTGAAGGAGTGCGGTTCCAAGGCCATGGTGATCGCCTGCAACACCGCCAGCGTCGTGGCGGCGCATGGCCTGCGCGACCAGTTCGATCTGCCGATCGTCGCCATGGAGCCGGCGATCAAGCCCGCCGCGCTGCTCACCCGGTCGAAGGTGGTGCTGGTGCTGGCCACCAGCAACACGATTCGAAGTCCATCGGTCGCCCGGCTCTGCAGTGCCTACGCAGCGGACGCACGCGTCATCCTGCAAGCCTGTCCGGGCCTGGCCGATCAGGTCGAGCGCAGTCAGTTCGATCATCGGGTGACGCGCCAGCTGCTGGAGGCGTACATCCTCCCCGGCCTCGCTGAAGGCGCGGACACGATCGTGCTGGGCTGCACGCACTATGCGTTCCTCGCCGACGAAATTGCGAGGATCGCGGGCCCGGCCGTCACGATCGTGGAGCCGTCCGATGCCATCGCCAGCCAGCTGTCGCGCGTGATCGCGCCGTCGCCCCTGCCAAGGGGACATGCAGCCTCCACACGGTTCTACACGTCCGGCCCCACGCGACAACTGGCCGCGTTCCTCGAGTCCATCGGAGAACCTTCCGGGCAGGTGCATGCCCTTCCCGAAGTCGGGGCCCCGCACCGTCCAGGGACATCCCAGGCAACCAACTGACTTCGACCAGTACAGGAGAAACCACCATGTCCTCCCGCAGTGTCCGACTTCATCGCGTGCTTCGCACCCCGCCCGGGAAGCTCTATCGCGCGTTCCTGGAACCCGCTGCCATCAGCAAGTGGATCCCACCCTACGGATTCACCTGCCAGGTGCACCAGATGGACGCCCGTGTCGGCGGCACGTTCCGGATGACCTTCCAGAATTTCTCTTCAGGTCATGGGCACTCCTTCGGCGGGGAGTACCTTGAACTCGTTCCAAACGAGCTGATTCGGTACACGGACCGGTTCGACGATCCGAACCTGCCCGGCGTGATGCAGGTGTCTGTGACCTTGAGGCCGGTTCTGTGCGGCACCGAGGTCAGCATCGTGCAGGAAGGCATTCCGGACGTGATACCGCTCGAGATGTGCTACCTGGGCTGGCAGGAGTCGCTGGCCCAGCTGGCCACGCTGGTGGAACCCGACATCCCGGGATAGCGCCGACGAGGAATGGAGCCGATGCCGGCGCCTTGAACCGGCCCCGCCCTTCGATCAGCCGAAGCGCAGCGCGTCGGCGAGCAGTGGCACCACGCTGATCGTGTTGCTGGCATGGGGCACGCAGTCGGTGCTCCAGACATGGCGCACGCCGGTCGCCTTGAGTTCGACCAGCGCATCGCCGACGAACAGCGCGTGGGTCACCGCCACATCCACCGACAGCGCGCCGGCGGCCAGCGCGAGCTGCGCGGCCGCCATCAGCGTGCGACCGGTGCTGGCCATGTCGTCGATCAACACGACCGCCCGGCCATCGCAGTTGATGTCGGGCGGCAGCGTCACTGCGACTTCGCGATCGCCGTGGCGCTGCTTGACGCACCAGCCGTGATCGGCCGCTGGCGAACAGGCGCGTGCCGCCTCGCTGACCCACTGCGCCGATTCCTCGTCGGGCCCCAGCAGCAGCGGCTGGCTCACGTGTTGCGCCACCCATGCCCCGATCAGCGGTGCGGCCGACAGCGACACGGCTCGACATCCGGGCATCACCTCGCTCAATGCCGAGATGCGGTGCAGGTGCGGATCGACCGTGATCACGGCATCGAACCGGCTGGCCAGCAAGCTGCCGATGTGGCGCTGGCTCACCGCCTCGCCGGGCGAGAAGGCGATGTCCTGCCGCATGTAGGCGAGGTAGGGGCAGGCCAGCATCAGGCGCTGCGCACCCAGCTCACGGGCGGCCGGCGCGGTGATCAGCAACTCGACCAGCTTTTCGTTGGGCTGATGCAGGCTGCGAAACAGCACCACGCACGAAGGCAGGGTGGCGGGCAGACGAAGCTTCAGCTCGCCATCGGGAAATCGATGCCGCCCGATCAGCGCCAGCGGCGCATCCAGTGCGCACGCGAGTGCACCGGCGATCTCGCGCTCGTCGTCGAAGGCCAGCACGCAGCCGGGTGTCGCAACGTTTCGCATCAGCAGGCTCCGCTCGCAGGGGTCAGGGTGTAGCCACTGTCGCGCATGGCCATCTGTCGCGCAAAGCCGAGGTCGGCCGGGTAGCAGGCGTGGATGCGGTACAGCGCCTGACCCGCCGTGACAGGGGCGCCGACCTTGCGCAGCAGATCGACGCCGGCGCCACTGACCTGCGGTGCGCCGGCCAGTCGGGCGATGCGTGCGAGATGCAGGTTGTCGATGGCACGGACTGCGCCCGCCCGTTCTGCACAGACCTCGTGCGTCAGCTCGCCCAGCGCGGGCATCTCGGCGCGCCGGCCCTGCGCGTCGATGATGGCTTCCATCTGCGCCAGCGCTCGACCGGATTCGAGAATGTCGCGCGCGATGCGCCAGCCGTCGCCGCCGCGCACATCGGGGTCGAACTCGATCACGCGGCCGGCCAGGCGCAGCGACTTCTCGCGCAGGTCGGCCGGTGCGGCCGGGTCGTTGCGCAGCACGCGCATCACGTCGCGTGCCTCGAGCACCGGGCCGATGCCGTTGCCGATCGGCTGGCTGCCGTCGGTGATCATCACGTCGAGGCTGAGGTTGAGGCTGGACGCGACGTACTCGAACAGCTTGCGCAGCCGCTGCGCCGCCGGCATCGACCGCACCTTGGCGGTGGGGCCGACCGGGATGTCGAGCACCAGGTGCGTCGAGCCCGCGGCGATCTTCTTCGACAGGATGGAGGCGACCATCTGGCCCGGTGAATCGATGCCCAGCGGCCGCTCGACCGAGATCAGGATGTCGTCGGCCGGCGACAGGTCGGCGCTGCCACCCCAGGCCAGGCAACCATTGGTTTCGCGCACGATCTTCTGCAGGCGCTCGACGGGCAGCTCGACCTGCGCCAGCATCTCCATCGTGTCGGCGGTTCCGGCCGGCGACGTGATCGCGCGCGACGAGGTCTTGGGGCACAGCATGCCGTGGGCCGTGACGATGGGCACCACCAGCATCGACGTGCGGTTGCCGGGGATGCCGCCGATGCAGTGCTTGTCGACCACCGGCCCGCCGCGCACCGCCTGCTGCCAGTCGAGCCGCCGTCCGGTCGAAATCATCGCTTCGGTCAGGTACAGCACCTCGTCTCGTTCGAGGTCGTAGCCGTTGGTGGCGACGACGAACGCGGCCAGCTCGATCTTCGAGTAGCGGGCGCGGGCGACGTCCTCGATCAGCGCGTGCATGTCGTCGCGAGACAGCCGCTCGCCCGAGATCTTGCGGTGCAGGGCGGGCAGCGAGACGGGGGGCTCGGCGGGGGACACCTGGGCGGCGTGCCCGGCCTGCACGTCGAGGCGGCCGAAGGCGTCCTCGGACAATCCCAGCTCATCGGGTTCGACGATGCAGGTGTCGTCGACGACGTTGAGCACCGCACTGATCACCGCCCCGTTGGCGCGCACCGTCACCTTGGACAGCGCCTGGAACCCGGCCGCACGCACCACGGCGCAATCGCGGTGCAGGTAGACCACGTTCTCGCGCCAGGTGTCGATCGCCACGCGGCGTATGCGGAGGTCTTGTGGTTCCATCTTCCCACTCTACCCCTCGAAATTGCCGGCCACGCCGCGCGCGCTAGATGCGTCGAAACGCTCCTACAGTCGGACTCGTGGCCGAGCCGGCCTGATCGACGGATCCTCCCCATGCACACAGCCCGACGTGGCCAGCGCAGCGATCTGCGGCGCATCGCGACCGACGTGATGATCGAACGAGGCCTCGAGCCTGAGTTCCCCGATGCGGTCCGCCAGCAGCTGGCATCGATCACCGAAGCGGCGCGGGAGACCGGAGGCAGCCTGCGCGATCTGACCGCCATGCCCTGGTGTTCGATCGACAACGACGATTCGCTCGACCTCGATCAGCTGACCGCTTGCGTGCCGCTGGCCGACGACGTCGTGCGGATCTTCGTGGCCGTGGCTGACGTCGATGCGATCGTCACGAAAGGCTCCGCGATCGACGAGCATGCCCGGTTCAACACCACGTCCGTCTACACCTCGGCCAGGGTGTTTCCGATGTTGCCCGAGCGCCTGTCCCACGACCTGACGTCCCTCAATCCCGGCGAGGACCGTTTGGCGTTCGTGACCGAGATCGACATCGCTGCGGACGGCTCGATCGCGCAGACCCAGGTGTACCGCGCGACGGTGCGAAACCGTGCCAAGTTGGCCTATGACGCGGTGTCTGCATGGATCGATGGCCAGGGCGAATTGCCGGAGGCCGCCCGGGTCGTGCCCGGCATGGACGCTCAGTTGCGCACGCAGGATGCCGTGGCCCAGCGCATGCGCGCGCGTCGGCACGCGCTCGGATCTCTCGAGTTCGAGACCTTCCAGCCGCACGCCGTGTTCGATGACGAACGCGTGGTCGACATCCGGCAGCAGGTGCAGAACCGAGCGCGGCAGCTGATCGAGGAGTTCATGATCGCCACCAACGAGTGCACCGCCAACCGCCTGGCCAGCCAGGGCGGGGCTTCCCTCCGCCGCGTGGTTCGATCGCCGGAGCGATGGCTTCGCATCGCGGAGGTGGCCCGGAAGTTCGGCGAGTCGCTGCCCGCGCAACCGGATTCGCGTGCGCTTGCGTCCTTTCTGGCAAGGCGGCACAAGGCCGATCCGCTGCGCTTCCCGGATCTGTCGCTGGTCATCGTCAAGCTGATGGGCTCCGGCGAGTACGTCGTCGAGCGGCCCGGTGGTGCGCCCATCGGGCACTTCGGCCTGGCCTTGCGCGACTACACGCATTCCACCGCGCCGAATCGCCGCTATCCCGACCTCATCACGTTGCGCATGCTCAAGGCCCTGCTGACGGGGGCGCCGTCGCCCTACAGCGACGCCGAGCTTCATGGGCTGGCCGAGCACTGCACGCAGCAGGAAGACGCCGCGCAGAAAGTCGAGCGGCGCGTACGCAAGTCCGAAGCCGCACTGTTGCTCGAATCGCATGTCGGCCAGCACTACGACGCGATCGTCACCGGCCGGTCTGTCGGCGACACCTGGGTGCGCATCTTCGCGCCGCCGGTCGAGGGCAAGCTCGTGGGCCGGCTGCCCGAGCTCGACGTGGGTCAGCAGGTTCGCGTGAAGCTCGTCTCCACCGATGTGCAGCGCGGCTTCATCGACTTCGTGCTGGCCGACTGAGGCGGGACCGGTCGGGCCCGTGGCTCTGGGCCATCGAGGCTACTTGACCTTGCCGAGGCCGACCCGGTATTCCTCGAGCCGCGTCTCGTAGTCGGTGGCATCGCCGTAACTCAGGAATCGCTGGTAGCGCTCGTGGGTGCCCAGTACCTTGCGGGCATGCTTGATGGGGCAAAAGTATTCCTCGGTGCGCGCGAGGATCTCGCGCATGTAGGCCATCAGCCCGTTGCCGTATTCGCAGTAGGTGCAGTGGAACTTCTCGATGAAGTTCAGGTAGCCGAGCTGGTGCCGGTCGAACACGAGGTAGTCGCCGCGCCGCACCCTGGTGATGCCGTAGATCGGAAAGCACGTCCACTGGTAGAAGCTGACGCATGCGTCCAGCATCAGCATCGGAATCACCATGCCGTAGATGACCGGCCCGGTGATCAGGTTCTGCGGTCGGTAGGCCACCAGCCAGCGGAAGAAGTTCGTCTTCAGCTTGCGGTGCGCCTCCTTCACCGAGCGCTCGAACTCGACGCGCTTGCCGTTGATCTGGAAGAACATCCGGCTTTCCTGCTCGTGGAGGGCGGTGCGCAGCTCGTCCTCGAGACCGGCCATCTGGGCCAGGATCTGGTTGATTCGTTCATTCATTCGGCGAGGATAGACCGGCGTCGGTCCGGTCCTGTCGGTCGCGTCTTGCGGTCAGGCCTTCAGCGTGTTCGCCATGCGGGCGCGCGCGGGCGCCGTGGCATCGGTGGAATCTCGTACTGAGGCAGTTCCTGAAGGCAGAAGCTGAGCGCGATCAAGGCGGTCGGCACGTGGAACAGCATCATCCAGAGGCCGGGCGACTTGCCGACATCGATGCGAGGCAGTACCAGGATGGCGATCAGCAGGCTGACCGGCGTCAGCAGCGGAATCGCGCGGCGGAACGCCGCCCACCAGCGTGCCGTGAGATGGCTGTCGTGAAACTGCGCGGGAGGCTGCGACAGGGTCCGGGCCAGGTGCGCTGCGACACGATCGAGCGCGAGCTCCGCGCCGCGGGTCCGCTTTGCCAGGTTGCCGCGCAGCCGCAGCTTGCTTTCCCAGCCGTCCTTCTTCTTGATGAGCCGTGTCCAGTTCCAGCCGAGCACGGCCAGCAGGTCTTCCGGAAGATCGAGCGCGCCGTCCGGCCCGGTGCCGGGCTCACCAGCGGGTCGGGGCGCCAGCCACACGTCGGCCGAGACCCGGTTGATCGCGGGCACGGTGAGCGTGAGGGTGAGGTCGTCGAGCTGAACCACGGCGAGGGTCAGGATCAACGACAGGCGGCTGTCGGCAGCACGGCCCGAGACAGACTGCAACGAATAGCTGCGGGCGATCTCGAAACCCGGGCCGGCTGCGAACTGATGCCCGGGCGGTATGGCTTCGATCTGGGCCAGCAACGCTGCCGGCTGCGGCCCGCTGATCTGCAGCGTGGCTTGCAGGGCGTGCCCCTGATTCAGCGTGCGCGTCAGCCTGAAGCTGTCCGGTCCGAAGCTGTCGAGCTGCAGCGTTTCATGCAGGGCAGGCGCATCCGGGGCGTCACTGGCGTGCTCGACCGGCTTGAACCGCAGGCGCCGCTCCAGCCGATCGCTTGCGGCCAGATCGACGTGGCGCCCGCGGCGTGTGAATGGCTCGACCAGCCCGACGATGTCGTGGTGAGTCAGCGGATTCGACGACATGGCCGCCTCGTCGATGCCGAATCAAGCCGGTGCCCGATGCTGTCGCGCGCCCCGCCGTCCTGTCAGGCCATCAGCGCGTTGGCCAGCGCCTTGGCCGTGGTCCGCGACCCGATCATCAGGTTCAGGTCGATCGTGCCGACGCGCATCACGAGCCGCCGGCGCTCGCCTTCGCCTTCGATCTGCACCACGTCGATTCCGGTCGCAGGCAGCTGAACACCGTCGGCCAGCTCGCTCTTCGTGATGGGAATCAGGTCGGTGCGCTTTGGCGCGCAGGCTGCCGACGACTGCAGCAGGGCCTGCAGCAACTGCTTCAGCGTCGTGTCGTTCAGCTCGAGGTCGAGATCGCCGTCGGGCGTCTGCAATCGAATTGCAAAGGCCTTGCCGTCGATCGCTGGCCAGGCCATGGCGATGCCGGTGAGGGGCTTGGGGTTGGGTCCTTTGATTTCCATGATCGAGCCTGAGGTGGTTTGAGTGATGAGGTGAATTGTCGACAACCCGGCATCGTGCCACGAGATCGGTCGCCTGGGGCCGGCGACTGCGTCCGCACAGGCGGATGCAGCGATTTCACTGCGCGATGATCTTCTTCGCGTAGTCGACCACTTCCTTCGGCACGAACGGCTCGGGGATATCCACACCGCGCTGGCAGGCCGGCCGCGCCGCCATCAGGTCGATCCATCGCTGCAGATGGGGCAGATCGTCGATTGGCACGCCGGCCCAGTCGTGGATGCGCACCCACGACCAGTTCGCGATGTCGGCGATGCTGAGTTCGTCGACCAGGTACTCGTGGTCCTTCAGGCGCGTGTCCAGCACGGTGAACAGCCGCTTGGTCTCCTTCTGGTAGCGATCGATCACCGACGGGATCTTTTCCGGGAAGTAGCGGAAGAACACATTCGCCTGACCCTGCATCGGCCCCACGCCGCCCATCTGGAACATCAGCCACTGGATCACCTGCGAGCGCGGCTTCATGGCCTGGGGCATCAGCCGGCCCGTCTTCTCGGCCAGGTAGATCAGGATCGCGCCCGACTCGAACACCGCGAAGTCGCCCTCGTCGCGATCGACGATCGTCGGGATGCGGCCGTTGGGGTTGAGCTTCAGGTACTCGGGCTGCTTCTGCTCCTGCAGGCCGAGCTTGATCGGGTGCACTGTGTAGGGCAGGCCGAGTTCTTCGAGCGCGATGGAGGCTTTCCAGCCGTTGGGGGTGGCGGAGGTGTAGAGGTCGATCATGGTGTGGGCCTGTAGAAATGGAGTGGGAATTTCAGGCGAGATGCTGACTTGCGACTGCGCCAGCCACCCCGGGGCGGGTTGCCACGATGCTAGAGTGATTCGGGAAAAGATGAATTCATTCCGGCAGTTTCCCCAGGCTGCTGCCAGGGCGACGGGTCGTCCGCAAGAAGCGACAACACGAGCTCCACCCGATCTGGTGGACGAAGTCGAGGCATCCTGACCATGACGCTCGAGTACCTCAAGAAGCTCTACGAGCAAACGCTCGAGCATTCGACTGCTTCAACTCCGGGTGGGCTCATGGAATGTATGTTCATTCACCGTACCGGCGTGATCATGGCGGACGGCGAAGTGGTCACCTGCGCCAACATGTACGCAGAGAATGTCGGGCACCTCGAGCGGGAGCCTTCATTCGCCAGCATTTGGAACAACGCTCGAATGCAGTCCGTTCGAACCGCCCTGGGTTCGCCTGACGAATGGTCTCAATGCGCGCATTGCTGGTTCAGGGAAATCCGCTATGGCGAGCAGCGCGTGCAATGGGCGAGGAGCGGCAGTTCAGCAGCGCAGGCCTCGCTGGTTCGACCCGCAAAGTACCAGGCCATTTCCTGGGACTTCCGAAAGCAGCAGCGAGGAGAGCTTTCCGATGACGGGTGAACCGGTCAACCTGCAGTCGTTGGGTTTGTTCCGCGTCAGGAAGAACGACAGGTTCATTGAATTGACGTTGCGCCTGTCCTGCGACAGCACGCGCTATGACTACAGCAAGCTGTATTTCACTTGCGGCGTTTTCCAGCGCTACAGCGAGGATCGGGTGCTGTGTTTCAAGCTGCGCCAGGCGAACAAGCAGGAAACCGTTCGCCTCGTCATCCCGCCCGATGCAGCGAAGTCGGGTTGGCTGCGCTTGCGGCTGGAGGCATTTCCCGACACGTCGGGCAGCTGCAACATCGTGGCAACGCGTCTCGTCGCTGAAGACGGCGACCCGCTGTCCAAACTCGCCTACCTTTTCGCGATCAAGGAATGGGTGCGCCATCAAGTGGTGCAAAGCGAATCGCTTGGCAGGGGTGTGGTGCCGCACCCACCCGAGTCTTTGAGCCTGGAGTTGACCGCTGGCTGCAATTTGCAGTGTTCGCATTGCAGCAGCCACGGCGATGAGGCAGAGCATCGAATGAACAACCGGCGCCCCTCTTTCACCCAGCCCATGCTGGAAAGACTGGCGCACGAAGTTTTTCCTCACCTCACGCTGGTCAATTTGGTCGGACGTGGCGAACCCACCATGGTTTCAACCGATCTCTGGAACAAGCTGTTCGAGCTTTGCGACATGTACAGGGTCTTGCTGACATGCGTGACCAACGGCTCTTTCGTGCAGCAGCGTTTCGACGTCGAAAAGCTGCGCCAATTGGACACGCTCACGTTTTCGATCGATGGCATGACGAGCGAGGTGTTCTCTGCGAATCGTGGCGGCGCCGACCTGGGAGTCTTCATGAGAAACCTGGCTTACTTCCAGTCCCTGCGAGAGCACCCAACCCTGTTGCGACCTCCGCGTTTGGGTTTGTCCTGGACCCTCAAGCGCAACAACATCGACCAGTTTCCCGATTTCATTCGTTTCGCAATCGCGTCGAAGGCGGACTTGCTTTACGTCAGGCATCTTCTGCTGTTCAGGCCCGGCGACGCTGCGCAGTCGCTGATCGATGAGCCCGCGCTGTGCAATCGCTATCTGTCTGAAGGCTACGCTTTGTTGAAAGGGACTCGAATCAAGCTCGACGTCCCGCCGCTCTCCGACTCCACGGTGAAGTCGAATCAGGCAGAGATGGCGCCACAGGCATCGCGTTGAATGCTTCGAACAGGGTGCGCGCCGCCGTCTTGCGCCACAGGTGGCTCGCCCGAGGGAGCGGCCAGCCAACAACAGCGGATACCAGCGGAAACCACAGGACGGTTGATTCGGACAGGCCTTTCATGCCCCCTAAACTCCCGCTTCCATGAGCGACTACCTTCTCGAAACCCGCGACCTGACCCGTGAATTCAAGGGTTTCGTCGCCGTCAACCAGGTCAACCTGCGCGTGCGGCGCGGCACGATCCATGCGCTGATCGGGCCGAACGGTGCGGGCAAGACGACCTGCTTCAACCTGTTGACGAAGTTCCTGGCGCCGACTTCGGGCCGCATCCTGTACGACGGGCACGACATCACCCACGAGCCGCCGGCCCGCATCGCGCGGCGCGGCGTGATCCGCTCTTTTCAAATTTCTGCGGTGTTCCCCCACCTGACGGTGCTCGAGAACGTTCGCGTTGCACTGCAGCGCCAGCTTGGGACGTCGTTCCATTTCTGGAAGTCCGAGCGCTCGCTCGACGGGCTGAACGACCGCGCGCTCGAGTTGCTGCGCGAGGTCGATCTGGAGACTTGTGCGGTGGTTCCGGCGGTCGAACTGAGCTACGGCCGCAAGCGCTCGCTGGAGATCGCGACGACGCTTGCGATGGACCCGAAGCTGATGCTGCTCGACGAGCCGACACAGGGCATGGGCCTCGAAGACGTGGATCGCATCCGGCAGCTGATCAAGAAGGTTGCGGCGCAGCGCACCGTGCTGATGGTCGAGCACAACATGAGCGTGGTCGCGAGCATCGCCGACACGATCACCGTGCTGCAGCGCGGCGCAACGCTGGCCGAAGGTCCGTATGCCGAGGTGTCGAAGAACCCGGCGGTGATCGAGGCCTACATGGGCAGCGCGTCGGTCGAACTGGCCGGCGTGCATTGACATGACAACGTCCTCCAAGCGATTCATCGAAGTGCGCGACCTGCATGGCTGGTACGGCGAGTCGCATGTGCTGCACGGCGTCGACTTCCATGTCGACGAAGGCGAGGTGGTCACGCTGCTCGGCCGCAACGGCGCCGGCCGCACCAGCACGCTGCGCGCGATCATCGGTTTGATCGGACGCCGCACCGGCTCGGTCAGGATCCGCGGCCAGGAGACGCTCGACCTGCCGACGCACCGCATCGCGCGGCTGGGCATCGGCTACTGCCCCGAAGAGCGCGGCATCTTCTCCAGCCTGTCGGCCGAAGAGAACCTGTTGCTGCCGCCGGTGCAGGCGCCGGGCGGCATGAGTGTCGAGCAGATCTACGCGATGTTCCCGAACCTTCGCGAACGCGCGTCGAGCCAGGGCACGCGGCTGTCGGGCGGCGAGCAGCAGATGCTGGCGGTCGCGCGCATCCTGCGCACCGGCGCCCGGTTGCTGCTGCTCGATGAAATTTCCGAAGGTCTCGCGCCCGTGATCGTGCAGAAGCTCGCCGAGATGGTGCTGGCGTTGCGCACCCAGGGCTACACCGTGCTGATGGTCGAGCAGAATTTCCGCTTCGCCGCGCCACTGGCCGACCGCTTCCTGGTGATGGAGCACGGCCGCGTGATCCAGCATTTCACGCAGGCCGAACTGCCAGAGCGCATCGGCCAGTTGCACGAATACCTCGGCGTCTGACGCCGTCCGCTCGAACCGACCAAACCCACCCCCATCGATATCCGGAGTCGCCGCATGAACCTCACCAGAACCCTGATCGCCTGCACGCTGAGCAGCGCCGCATTGTTCACCGTCACCGTGCCGGCGCAAGCTCAGGTGTCGGGCGACGTGATCCGTATCGGTTTCATCACCGACATGTCCAGCGTGTACTCCGACCTTGACGGCCCGGCCGGTGCCGAGGCGATCCGGATGGCGGTGGCCGACATGGGCGGCGCGATCGATGGCAAGAAGATCGAGGTGCTGGTGGCCGACCACCAGAACAAGACCGACGTGGCCGCGTCGAAGGCGCGTGAATGGTTCGACCAGCAGGGCCTGGACCTGCTGATCGGTGGTACCAATTCCGGCGCCATGCTGGCGATGGCCAAGGTCGCGCAGGAGAAGAAGAAGCCGTTCTACGTCATCGGTGCCGGCAGCGCCGCGCTGACCAACGAGCAGTGCACGCCGTACACCGTGCATTACGCCTACGACACCGTCGCGCTGGCCAAGGGAACCGGCGGCGCGGTGGTCAAGGCCGGTGGCAAGTCATGGTTCTTCCTGACCGCCGATTACGCCTTCGGGCAGGCGCTTCAGGCCGACACCACCACGGTCGTCAAGGCCAACGGCGGCACGGTGGTCGGCTCGGTCAAGCACCCGCTGAACGCCAGCGATTTCTCGTCGTTCCTGCTGCAGGCGCAAAGCAGCAAGGCGCAGATCCTGGGGCTGGCCAATGCGGGCGGCGACACCGTCAACGCGATCAAGGCGGCCAACGAGTTCGGCGTCACCAAGTCGATGAAGCTGGCGGGGCTGCTGGTGTTCATCAACGACATCCACTCGCTGGGCTTGAAGACGACGCAGGGCATGTACCTGACCGACAGCTGGTACTGGAACCAGACGCCCGAGGCGCGCGCCTGGAGCCGCCGATTCTTCGAGAAGTTCAAGCGCATGCCGTCGTCGGTGCAGGCGGGCGACTACTCGGCGACGACGCACTACCTGAATGCCGTCAAGGCCGTGAAGACCGACGACGGCGACAAGGTGCTGGCGCAGATGCGCAAGACGAAGATCAACGATTTCTACGCGAAGAACGCCTACATCCGCGAGGACGGCCGCATGGTCCACGACATGTACCTGATGCAGGTGAAGGCTCCGGACCAGTCGAAGGAGCCGTGGGACTACTACAACCTGGTCGCGACGATTCCGGGGGAAGAGGCATTCACGACCAAGGCCGAGACGAAATGTCCTTTGTGGAAGTGATTTCGGATGACGTCGAAGTGACAAGCCGGTGACCGAAATCTTCGGCATCCCTGTCCAGGCCTTCCTGGGCCAGTTGCTGCTCGGCCTGGTCAACGGCTCGTTCTATGCGCTGCTGAGCCTTGGGCTGGCGGTGATCTTCGGACTGCTGGGCATCGTCAATTTCGCGCACGGCGCGCTGTACATGATCGGCGCCTACGTGGCCTGGTTCGCGCTCGAGAAGTTCGCCCTCGGCTACTGGTGGGCGTTGCTGCTGGCGCCACTGATCGTCGGCACCCTTGGCGCGCTGATCGAGCGCACGCTGCTCAAGCGCCTGTACCGGCTCGACCCGCTGTACGGTCTGCTGCTGACCTTCGGCCTGGCACTGATCTTCGAAGGCATCTTCCGCGACCAGTTCGGCGTTTCGGGCCAGCAGTACCCGGTTCCCGACGCGCTGCAGGGCGCGACCGATCTCGGCTTCATGGTGCTGCCCAATTACCGCGCCTGGGTCATCGTTGCGTCGCTCGCGATCTGCGGCGCGACGTGGTTCCTGATCGAGCGCACGCGCCTCGGCGCCACGCTGCGCGCCGGCACCGAGAACCCGGCACTGGTGCAGGCCTTCGGCGTCAACGTGCCGACGATGGTGACGCTGACCTATGCGGGCGGGGCGGGCCTGGCCGCGCTGGCCGGCGTGCTGGCCGCGCCGGTGATCCAGGTCACGCCGCTGATGGGCAGCAACCTGATCATCGTGGTCTTCGCGGTGGTGGTGATCGGCGGCATGGGCTCGATCCTCGGCTCGATCCTGACCGGCCTCGCGCTCGGGCTGATCGAAGGGCTGACCAAGGTGTTCTACCCGGAGGCGTCGAGCATCGTCGTGTTCGTCGTGATGGCCCTCGTTCTGATGGTCAAGCCCGTCGGCCTGTTCGGCAAGGAACGTTGATGAGCACGGCAACTGGCAAGTGGGTGTGGCTCGCCGTGCTGGCGGTGCTGCTGCTCGCACCGTTCATCGGCCTGTACCCGGTCTTCATGATGAAGGCGCTGTGCTACGCGATCTTCGCCTGCGCCTTCAACCTGCTGCTGGGCTACACCGGGCTGCTTTCGTTCGGCCACGCGGCGTTCCTCGGTGCGGCGGCTTACGCGACCGGCTGGCTGGTGCGCACCGCCGGCTGGTCGCCCGAGCTCGGCGTGCTGGCCGGCACCGGCATCGCCGCGTTGCTGGGCCTGGGCGTCGGGCTGCTGGCGATCCGCCGCCAGGGCATCTACTTCGCGATGATCACGCTGGCGCTGGCGCAGATGGTGTACTTCGTCTGCCTGCAGGCGCCGTTCACCGGCGGCGAGGACGGCCTGCAGGGCGTGCCGCGCGGCCTGCTGTTCGGCGTCATCCCGCTGGCCAGCGACATCACGATGTACTTCGTTGTGCTCGCGGTCTTCGTCGCGGTGTTCGCGCTGATCGTGCGCGTCGTCCACTCGCCGTTCGGTCAGGTGCTGAAGGCCATTCGCGAGAACGAGCCGCGCGCCATCTCGCTCGGCTACGACGTCGACCGCTACAAGCTGCTCGCCTTCGTGCTGTCGACTGCGCTGGCCGGGCTGGCCGGGTCGCTCAAGACGCTGGTGCTCGGATTCGCAACGCTGTCCGACGCGCACTGGTCGCTGTCCGGCGAGGTGGTGCTGATGACGCTGCTGGGCGGCATGGGCACGTTTGCCGGCCCGGTGCTCGGCGCGTTCACGATCATCGGCCTGCAGGACTACCTGTCGGACCGCGTCGGCTCGTGGGTCACGGTGATCATCGGCGCGACCTTCGTCGCCTGCGTCATCGCTTTTCGACGTGGCTTCGTCGGCGAATTGCTGGCGTGGCAGCAGCGGCGCTCGGCGCGGCGCTGATCCGAATCAGCGCCGGCGTGCCCGCAGTTCGGGTCGCAGGCAGAAAACGGGTTTGCGCTGTCGTCTCCCCGCATCTCCTGTCATGCGGGAAGACCACCGTCCCAATGGCGCTGGAGGTCCTCGAAGTCTTCGTGGGTGCTCTCCGAGACCTGCATCGATTTCGCTTCACTCGCATCGTCTGACACGGCTTTTCGCTCGTCGCGCAGGTTGGCTGCGACTTTCAGAACGCGCAGACGCTCGATCAATTTCGACAGTGCCTGAGACCCTTGCTGACTGACCAGCATCTCGGCCTGCACCAAGGCCTTGCCGATTGTTCGTGCTGGCAGGCCTTCGACGGCTTCCCAGCCCTTGCGCCCGAGCACGTCGTGAACGAAGACCAGGTGGCGCATCACCTCGGCTGCGTGATCGTGCTCGTGGACCAGCAGGCGCTCGCGAAGCTCGGCGCACATCTGGGTCACTGACAGTGGGGCGACCGAGCGCGGCGCGCGTCTGCGATCGACCAGCACCAGGTGGAACTGGTGGCCTCGGCGCACCACGCGGAGCGGGCGGCCCAGCGCGCCCTTCACCATGCGCAATTTGTCGAGTATTCCGGGATCGCTCGGTGTGCCGCGGCGTTCGATGGAGGCCCTTTTCTGGCGACGCTTGCGGGGTTCCTTGAGGGATGGCGGTGGTGTGGACATGGAGTTGCCTGCGCTTTTCGATGGAAGTCCGTCTCTCTGGCTTTCGGCCGCCAGGGCTCCGACTTGAGCAGGAGTCGGCGCAGATCTCGCTGCAAGGCTCGCCGGGCGAACTGCCGATCGGTTTGCGCTGTCTCTGTCTGTGTGCCGGCGCATTGAGCGGGGCGGGTGCAGGTTCCAGGCCGGCCCCTGCGCCTGGAGGCCGCTCTCGTGCCAGGCTGTCTGTTCGACAGGCCACGCAGGCTCAGTGATCGCGGCGTGCATCGATCGAGTGGTGGGACTGCGCCTACATGCGCGAGAGCCCTCGGCCGCTTGTCCGCCATCGCTGGCCACGGGATGCTCCAGCCATCACGTGCAGATGCACAGGGCATCCGCAGGGTGAGCTCTCTGGAGAACGACCATGCTTTACACCATTGCAGTGATCCTGCTGATTCTTTGGGTTCTGGGCCTGGTGACGTCCTTCACCGCCGGTGGCTTGCTGCACATCCTGCTGGTCGCAGCGGTGGTGGTCATCGTCTTCCAACTCATCACTGGCCGCAGCGTGGGCTAGTGAATGCTGGGGATGGCTCGCGGCGAGTCGTCACGGACACCGCTGCAAGCAAGGGCGTTTCCTGCGGCATCCCGTTTCGCCGAGCATCGGCGCGACTGATGTCTGTTGGGGTCGACATTGGTTGTGGCAGCAGTTGGCATTCGAAGAAGGATTCCCATGGACATGCTTGCCCTGAGTCGGTCACTGGCGCTCGCCGGCCTGTTGATCATGAGCTTCAACAGCCCGGCCAGCGCCGAGCCCCCGTCGCGTGCGGCGCGCCTCGGCTACATCACCGGGACGGTGAGCTTCGCGCCCGCCGGTCAGACCGACTGGGTGCAGGCCGTGGTCAATCGTCCGCTGACCACCGGTGATCGACTGTGGTCCGATGTCGATTCGCGCGTCGAAGTGCAGGTCGGCGGCGCGGCGATCCGGCTTGGATCGTCGACCAGCGCGACGCTGCTCAACCTCGACGATCGCATCGCACAGGTGCAGTTGTCGCAAGGCACGTTGAAGCTGCGCGTGCGCAGCCTGGCTCCGGGCCAGACCTTCGAGGTCGACACGCCGAATCTCGCGTTCACGCTGCGCCGTCCCGGCGAGTACCGCATCGACGTGGACCCCGTCAACGACTCGACCGAAGTCTTCGTGCTGAGCGGCGAGGGAGAGGTCTACGGCGAAGGTGCCTCGTATGCCGTGAATCGTCGTCAGGGTTATCGCTTCTACGGCACCGGACTGTCCGACTACGAGACGGTGGAAGCCCTGCCGGACGACGATCTGGACCGATGGGCACGGGAGCGCGACCGTCGCGCCGACAGTTCGACGTCGGCGCGCTATGTGTCCTCCGGCGTGGTCGGCTACGAGGACCTGGATGCGAATGGCACGTGGCGTTCCGACCCGAGCTATGGCAACGTGTGGACGCCGACTCGCGTCGCTGCCGGCTGGACCCCGTACCGCGACGGCCACTGGGCCTGGGTCGACCCGTGGGGCTGGACCTGGGTGGACGACGCTCCGTGGGGATACGCCGTGTCGCACTACGGTCGCTGGACGAATATCCGTGGGTCCTGGGGCTGGGTGCCGGGCCCGCCGCGCGAGCAGGCGGTTTACGCGCCGGCCCTGGTGGCGTTTGTCGGTGGCAAGAATTTCCAGGCTTCGATCTCCATCGGCGGCAGTGCGTCGTCGGCGGTCGGCTGGTTTCCACTCGCCCCGCGCGAGGTCTATCGACCGTCGTATCCGGTCAGCCGGCAGTACTTCGACCACGTCAACCGCAGCAACGCGGTGATTGCGCCGACGACGATCACCAACGTCTACAACACGACCCGCGTCACCAACACCACCGTCAACAACACGACCAACGTGACACAGGTGGTCTACGTGAACCAGCAGGTGACCGGTGCCGTCGTTGCGGTGCCCACGCAGGCGTTCGTGGAATCGAGATCGGTTGCCAAGGCCGCGGTGCCGCTGACAAAGGCCGTGGCGATCGCTGCGGTGGCCGCTCCGGTGGCTGCGGTGGCGCCGGTACAGCAGAGCGTGCATGGCGGCGCAGCCGAGGCGACTGCCAAGCCGCCGGTGCGCGAACGCGTGGTGGTCGCCCGAACCGCGCCGCCGCTGCCCCCGGTGGCCTTCGCTGCGCAGCAGAAGCAACTGGAAGCTCAGCCCGGTGCTCCGATCGACGACGCGCATCGCCTGCAACTGAAGCCGGCCACACCGGGCGCCACCGCGCCGAAGTTCAGCATGGTGACCGCTGTTCAGGCGCCGACACCGACGGCCTTGCCGCCGGCCACGCCGCCCGCCGGCCGGACGCCGGCTGCGCGCCGGGCTGACCCGGCGAAAGCCGACGCCATCCCCGGCCCGGTGCGCACAGGTGACTCAGCCACTCCCGAAACCACGCGCCCCGTCGCCGTGCCGGCTGCCGCTGCAAAGGTGCCTGCCACTCCGGTCGCTCCGGTGAACGCCGAGCCGGCGAAAGGCGCCTTTTCGATCGGCGAGGCACGCAGACCCGAGGCCCGGCCGACAGACACCGTCCCCGCTCCATCGGTGCGCCCCGGTGCTTCGGAGATTGACCGCCGAGGCGGCCCTGCCAAGACCGATGCGGCGAAGGTCGAGGCCGCCCGATCCGAACAGGCCAGAACCGGCGCCGAGCGGGCCGCGGCAGCTCAGGCTGAAGGTGCGCGTGCCGGAGCGGTGCGGGCCGATGCCAGCCGGGCTGCGAAGGCAAAGGCAGAAGCCACGAAGGCCGAGGCTGCTCGATCAGAAGGCGTCAAGGCCGAGGCTGCCAGAAACGCCGAAATCCGGGCCGGGGCTTCGCGAGCCGAGGCCGCCGCTGCGGCCCGAGCCGCAGCCGACAACGCGCAGGCAACGCGTGCCGACAAGGCGGATGCAGCCCGAGCCGCTGCAGAACGGCCGACTGAGGCGACCCGGGGCGATGCGGCGAAGGCGGAAGCCGCCCGCGCCGAGGTCGCCCGAAAGGCAGCGGTCCGAGCCGAGCCAGCGCGTGTCGAAGCCCCCCCGGCCGAGCCGATCAGGCCGACGCCGGGTCGCATGCCGCAGGCACGCCAGCCGCAGCCTGCCCCTCCGGCTCAGGTCGAGCCGGAAAGGCAACCGTCGCAAGACAAGCAGGACAAGAGGGCCGAGCAGGAGCGGAAGAAGGCCGAGGACGAAGCCCGCAAGCCCTGAGCTCGCAAACGGCGGTGCCTGGGTCTGCGCCGGGGCAGGGTCCTCGGCGCTCGGGCCTTGTCGCCGGCGTCAGCGGCCTTGTTCAATCCGTGAGCGAGATCAAGCCGGGCGCATCGATTCTGAGCACACTCGCAAGCGAAGTCGCCTGGACCGCAGGCACGGTGCGTTGCGTGTCGATCTCTGGGGTCTGCGACTTTCCCTGGCCGCTGCCGATCCCACTCCGGAGATGAACCATGACTGCTCGCGAAATCGTTCTTTGCCACCCCGTGCGCACCGCGATCGGCACCTACTCCGGCACGTTGAAGGACCTGCCGGCACCGGCCCTGGGCGCCGCCGCGATCCGCGAGTGCCTGAGGCGTTCGGGACTCCCGGGCGACCGGGTGCAGTCGGTGGTGATGGGCAACGTCATCCAGGCCGGCGTGAAGATGAACTCGTCGCGCCAGGCCGCCCTCGGTGGCGGGTTGCCGGTGGAGGTACCCGCGATGACGGTCAACCGCGTCTGCGGTTCCGGCGCACAGGCGGTCGCGACGGCCGCCACCGAGATCCGGGCCGGCCTGATCGACTGCGCGATCGCCGGCGGCATGGAGAACATGGACCGCGCGCCCTACCTGCTTCCGCAGGGCCGCTGGGGTGCTCGCATGGGCGATGTCTCGCTGATCGACAGCATGCTGCACGACGGCCTGAACGACGCGTTCAGCGGCCAGCATTCCGGCTGGCACGCCGAGGACCTGGTCATGAAGAACCACATCTCGCGCGAGGACCAGGACCGCTGGGCGCTGCGTTCTCAGCAGCGGTTTGCCGCGGCGCAGGCCGCCGGCCTGTTTGCCGCCGAGATCGCTCCGATCGAGGTGCCGGGGCGCAAGGGCCCGATCGTGTTCGACAAGGACGAGCACAACCGGCCGGAGACCACCGCCGAGTCGCTGGCCAGGCTGAAGCCTGCGTTCCGCAAGGAAGGCACGATCACCGCCGGCAACTCGCCGGGACTGAACTCCTGAGCCTCGGCGATGCTGCTGGCCGAACGGGGCTGGGCCGAGAGGAATGGCCTGGTGCCGATGGCACGCCTGGCCAGTTTCGGCCTCGCGGCGGTCGAGCCCGACTTCTTCGGTCTGGGCCCGGCGCCGTCGGTGCATCAGGCGCTGGCGCGAGCCGGCTGGTCGCTGGCCGATGTCGAGCGGGTCGAGATCAACGAGGCGTTCGCCGCCATCGCGCTGTCTTGCCTGCGCGAGATCGGCTTCGCCGAGGACGTGGTGAACGTCGAGGGCGGGGCCATTGCGCACGGGCATCCGATCGGCGCCAGCGGAGCGATCCTGGCGACCCGGCTGATGCATTCGATGAAACGAGACCGCCTCAAGCGCGGCATCGTCACGCTGTGCATCGGTGGCGGGCAGGGCATCGCACTCGCGATCGAGACGCTGTGCTGAGCGCGGCATCGGCGCAACCCGCTGCCGGCTCGGCGCGCGCCGGCTTCCTGGCCAAGGAACGCACCGTGGCGGGCCCCGGCTTCAACCGCTGGCTGGTGCCGCCGGCCGCCCTGGCGATCCACCTGTGCATCGGGATGGCCTATGGCTTCTCGGTGTTCTGGCTGCCGTTGTCCAAGGCAATCGGACTCAAGGAATCGCTGGCGTGCCCGACGGACATGAGCCTGCTTGCCGAACTGGTCACCACCGCCTGCGACTGGCGCATCTCCAGCCTGGGCTGGATGTACACGCTGTTCTTCGTGCTGCTCGG
This sequence comes from Rhizobacter sp., assembly GCA_046154125.1. GTDB lineage: Bacteria > Pseudomonadota > Gammaproteobacteria > Burkholderiales > Burkholderiaceae_C > PBB1. Next base: position 28,271 of record JBJXEJ010000069.1, read on the forward strand.
ATCCTCGGCGGCGTTGTTCGGCGGCTGGCTGGAACATGCCGGCCCGCGCAAGGCCGGCGTCGTGGCAGCGCTGTGCTGGTGTGGCGGCCTGGTCCTGTCGGCCGTCGGCGTACAGACGCATCAACTCTGGTTGATGTGGCTCGGCTCGGGGGTCATCGGTGGCATTGGACTCGGCCTGGGTTACATCTCGCCGGTGTCGACGCTGATCAAGTGGTTCCCCGACCGGCGCGGCATGGCGACCGGCATGGCCATCATGGGCTTCGGCGGCGGCGCGATGATCGGCTCGCCGATGGCTGCCGAGTTGATGAAGACGTTCGCCACACCGACCAGCGTGGGCGTGGCCTCGACCTTTCTCGCCATGGCCGCGATCTACTTCGTGTTCATGATGGGTGGAGCCCTGGGCTACCGCGTTCCGCCGAGCGGCTGGGTGCCGGCAGGCTGGACGCCGCCGGTCGCGAAGGTTCACGATTCCATGATCACGCAGCGCCATGTCCATGTGAAACGGGTCTGGGGTATCCCGCAGTTCTGGCTGGTCTGGATGGTGCTCTGCATGAACGTGTCCGCCGGCATCGGCGTGATCGGCATGGCCAGCCCGATGCTGCAGGAGGTCTTCGGCGGGCAGCTGATCGGCCTGCCTCTGAAGTTCGGCGAACTCGACAAGGTCCAGCTGGGCTCCATCGCGGCGGTCGCCGCGGGCTTCACGGCCCTGCTCAGCCTGTTCAACATCGGCGGGCGTTTCTTCTGGGCCAGCATGTCGGACAAGCTCGGCCGCAAGCTCACCTACGTGATCTTCTTCGTGCTGGGCGGCGCGCTGTATGCCAGCGTTCCCGCCAGTGCCGGCGCCGGCAGCAAGCTGATGTTCGTGGCGGCGTTCTGCATCATCCTGAGCATGTACGGCGGAGGCTTTGCCACCGTCCCGGCTTACCTGGCGGACCTGTTCGGCACGCAGATGGTGGGGGCGATCCACGGTCGCCTGCTGACCGCCTGGGCCACGGCCGGCATCCTCGGCCCGGTGATCGTCAACTACATGCGCGAGTACCAGCTCGGGCTGGGGATGCCGCGCGAGCAGGTCTACAACCAGACGATGTACATCCTGGTGGGCATGCTCGCGATCGGCCTCGTGTGCAACCTGCTGGTGCGGCCGGTCGCCGACAAGTGGTTCATGACGCCCGACGAACTGGCGGAGGAAAAGCGCCTCGCCCACGATGTCTCGATCACCTCAGGCGTCGCAATGGCCGGGAGCCGCGCTCCTGCGAGCGGTCTGCCGTGGGTGCTTCTGGCGTGGGCCGCCGTGTCGGTTCCGCTGGCCTGGGGCGTCTACCGCACGCTCACGAGTGCCGGCAAGTTCTTCCAGTAGCGCTCGACATCGCCGCGGCACGTATCGGCGCATCATCGACATTCCGCGCGGCCGCTACTTCCCGAGATCGGATTCATGCCCACCGTTCGTCACTGGCCCCTCGGGGCCAAGCTTTCCCTGGTGGCCGCCCCGTTCCTGCTGGTGGCGATCTGCGCCATCGCGGTGCTGGTGTGGATGTCGCTGCAGCTCGAAGGCGGCGCCGCATCGGTCAACGAGGCGGGCCGGATGCGGATGCAGGCCTATCGCATGGTGTTGTCGGTCGGCACGGGCGACACCCAGGCGCTGCCGAAACAGCGGGCCGAATTCGAGGCCAGCCTGCAGTTGCTGCGTCAGGGCGACCCGGAGCGGCCGCTGTTCGTCCCGTGGGATGACACGGTCCGGCAGCGCTTCGCTGCAGTCGAGCTGGATTGGATTCGGTATCGCGATCGGTTCGCGGGGGTGATGCCACCATCCGCGTCGACGACCCTGGCGGCCGATGCGGCAGCGTTCGCTGCGCACATCGATGCCTTCGTGTCCAGCATCGAGGCGCACCTGTCGCGCTGGGCTTCGCTGATGCACCTGCTGCAGGTCGGGCTGATGGCCTTTGCGGTGGTGGGGGCGGCGGTGCTGCTCTATACCGGTTACCTGTTCGTCCTGGAACCTGTCGGCCTGCTGAAGCAGGCGATTCATCGCATCCAGGGCGGTGACCTGGGCGCGCGTGTCGAGTGCACGACCACGGATGAGTTCGGCACGCTCGCCACCGGCTTCAACGACATGGCCGAGCAGCTGCAGTCGATGTACCGCAACCTCGAGAGCCGGGTGCACGAGAAGACCGCGCAGCTCGAGGAAAAGCACGAGCGGCTGGAAAGCCTGTACGAAGTCACCAACCTCGTCACGCGGGCGACGACGCTGGACGAACTGGCTGGCGGCTTCACGAAGAGCGTTGCACGCATCGCGCACGCCGACGGGGTGGCGCTGCGCTGGTCCGACGAGACCAATCGGCGGTACCTGATGCTGGCTTCGCACGGTCTGCCGCAGGCGATGCTCGAAGCCGAACACTGCCTGATGGCCGGCGATTGCCATTGCGGAGCGCCCGACGCACCGCCCGGCGCCCGCGTGATCCCGATCCGCGCGATGCAGCCCGCGCGCATGGGGCACTGCGCCCGGGCCGGCTTCGAGACCGTCGTGTCGGTCCCGATCCGTCTGCACGAACGGCTGATGGGCGAGGTCGATCTCTTCTTCCATGCGCAGGTCGATCTATCGGAGGCGGAACGCTCGCTGCTCGACGCGCTGACGGTGCAACTCGCCGGCGCCATGGAGAACCTGCGGCTCAATGCGCTCGGGCTCGAGGCGGCGGTGTCGCAGGAGCGCAGCTTCCTCGCACGCGAATTGCACGACTCGATCGCGCAGTCGCTCGCCTTCCTGAAGATCCAGGTGCAGCTGATGCGCGATGCCATCGCCAAGAACGATCCGGAGCAAGTGCAGCACGTGCTCGGCGAGATCGATGTCGGCGTGCGCGAGAGCTACGGCGACGTGCGCGAATTGCTGATGCATTTCCGCACCCGCACCAACGCCGAGGACATCGAGCCGGCGTTGATGACCACGCTGCGCAAGTTCGAGCACCAGACCGGGCTGAAGGCCACATTGCAGATGCAGGGGCATGGCCTGCCGCTGGCACCCGACACCCAGATCCAGGTGCTGCACATCGTGCAGGAGGCGCTGTCCAACATTCGCAAGCACGCCCGGGCCGGCCACGTGTGGCTGGATGTGCAGCAGCAGCCTCAATGGCGTCTGGAAGTGCGTGACGATGGTCTCGGCTTCTCGAGCAGCGACGGTCCGCCGGATGAAACCCATGTCGGCCTGCGCATCATGACGGAGCGCGCCGAGCGGCTGGGGGCCCGGTTCGAGGTGCTGTCGACGCCGGGTCGCGGCACGTCGATCGTGCTGACCCTGCCCGCAACCCACAAGCCCACGGTCGACTCCCCGCCGCAAGCGCAGGCTGCCTGAATCTCATGAGCACCACTGCAGCGCGAATCCGGATCCTTGTCGTCGACGATCACACGCTCTTCCGGCGTGGCCTGACGGCATTGCTGCAGCGCGATCCGCAGTTCGACGTCGTCGGCGACGCGGCCGATGCCGGCGAAGCACAACGCAGGGCAGCCGATTTGCGGCCCGATGTGATCCTGCTCGACAACCACCTGCCGGGCGTCAATGGCGTCGATGCGTTGCCGGCGCTGTATGAAGCGGCACCCGGTGTCCGGGTGCTGATGCTGACGGTCAGCGAGGACGAGCGCGATCTCGCTGCCGCCTTGCGCGGCGGAGCCTGCGGCTACCTGCTCAAGACCATCGAGGGCGATGCGTTGTCGGTGGCGATCCGGCGCGCGATGCGCGGCGAGAGCGTGATCGCAGAAGAGATGACCGGCAAGCTGGTGGCCGCCTATCGCGATGCGGCCAGTCCGCCGCCCGCAGTTCCGCCGCGCGCCGTTCCGGTGTCGAAGCTCGATGCGTTGTCGCCGCGTGAGCAGGACATCCTGCGTGGTATCGCGCAGGGCCAGAGCAACAAGGAGATCGCGCGCGCGTTCGGCATCGCCGAGACCACCGTGAAGATCCATGTGCAGCACATCCTGCGCAAGCTCGATGTCAGTTCGCGCGTGCTTGCCGCCGTGATCGCAGCCGAGCACGGTCTCGGTTGATCTGGATCAACCGGCGCGCGCTTTCCTGACGCGGTAGTTCTTCGGAACGATGCCGGCCGTCGGTCGCATCGTTCTTCTGCTGCGACCGGGCACTCCCAGCGACGGATGCCGCGATGCGGCGCCGATTTCTACAGTCTGCTCATGCGTAACGAGCGGACTGCAGGATGAGCAAGAGCAAGAACAGCCAGGCGCTGGCGGTGCTGCTGGTGAGCACGCTGGCGTTCACCGTGTGCTTCATGGTGTGGATGATGTTCGGCGTGATCGGCATCCCGATCAAGAAGACGCTGGGCCTCAATGCGACTGAATTCGGTCTGCTGACGGCGACGCCGGTGCTCACCGGCTCGCTGATCCGCGTGCCGCTGGGCATCTGGACGGACAAGTACGGCGGCCGCATCGTGATGGCGCTGCTGATGGCCTGCACCGTGCCGGCCATCTGGCTGATGAGCTATGCCACCGCCTACTGGCACTTCCTGGTCATCGGCCTGTTCGTCGGGCTGGCGGGCGGGTCGTTCTCGGTCGGCACGCCGTACGTCGCGCGCTGGTTTCCGAAGAACCGGCAGGGCTTCGCGATGGGTATCTACGGCGCTGGCAACTCGGGCGCAGCGGTCAACAAGTTCGTCGCTCCGGCGCTGGTGGTGGCCTTCGGCTGGACGATGGTGCCGCAGGTCTACGCGGCCGTGATGCTCGGCACGCTGGTGCTGTTCTGCATGTTCAGCTCCAGCGACCCGGCGCACCTCGTGCCCAGCCAGACCCGGTTCTCGGACCAGTTGCGTGCCTTGAAGGACCCGAAGGTCATCAAGTACTGCCAGTACTACTCCATCGTGTTCGGTGGCTATGTGGGCCTGAGCCTGTGGATGGTCCAGTACTACATCGGCGAATTCGGGCTTGACATCCGCAGCGCCGCGCTGCTCGCTGCGTGCTTTTCGCTGCCCGGCGGCGTGCTGCGCGCGGTGGGCGGCTGGCTGTCCGACAAGTACGGCGCGCACAGCGTGACGTGGTGGGTGATGTGGGCGAGCTGGATCTGCCTGTTCCTGCTGAGCTACCCGCAGACCGACTTCACGGTGCTGACCGTCACCGGTCCGAAGACCTTTCACCTGGGCCTGAACGTCTACGCCTTCACCGGCCTGATGTTCCTGCTGGGCATCGCCTTCGCCTTCGGCAAGGCTTCGGTCTTCAAGTACATCGCCGACGACTACCCCACCAACATCGGCACGGTCAGCGGCATCGTCGGCCTGGCCGGAGGAATGGGCGGGTTCGTGCTGCCCATCCTGTTCGGCGCGCTGATGGACCTCACCGGCGTGCGCTCGAGCGCTTTCATGCTGATGTATGGCGTGGTGTGGGTCTCGCTGATCTGGATGTACTGGACCGAGGTGCGCCGCACCGAAGTCATGGGTCCGCGGTCCCCGGCATCGCAGTCCTTCGCCCGCTAGCGCCACTCAACCCCCGAGGAAGACCATGAACACCACCCTCCGCGCCGCGGCGCAGGCCCCCGCGCCGAACCAGGGCGCCGACATCACCGACTGGCGTCCGGAAGACGAAACCTTCTGGGAATCCACCGGCAAGAAGATCGCTTACCGAAACCTGTGGATCTCCGTGCCTGCGCTGCTGTGCGGATTCGCTGTCTGGGGCATGTGGGGAATCATCACGGTGCAGATGCTCAACCTGGGATTTCCGTTCACCCAGGCCGAGTTGTTCACGCTCACCGCCATCGCCGGCATCTCGGGCGCGACGATGCGCATCCCCGCCTCGTTCCTGATCCGTCTGGCCGGCGGTCGCAACACCATCTTCCTGACGACCGCGATGCTGCTGGCGCCGGCCCTGGGCACCGGCCTCGCGCTGCAGCACAAGGACTGGCCGCTCTGGGCGTTCCAGCTGATGGCGTTGTGGTCGGGCGTCGGTGGCGGCAACTTCGCCAGCTCGATGTCGAACATCAGCACCTTCTTCCCGAAGCGACTGCAGGGAACGGCGCTCGGGCTGAATGCGGGTCTCGGCAATTTCGGTGTGACGACGATGCAGATCGTCATCCCGCTGGTCATGACGCTGGGCCTGTTCGGCAGCTTCGGCGGCGAGCCGATGGCGCTGCTGAAGGACAGCGGGTGGATCTTCGGCAAGATCGTTGCCGGCACGCCGACCTGGATCCAGAACGCGGGCTTCGCCTGGCTGATCTCCCTGGTGCCGCTGTCCGTGCTGTGCTGGTTCGGCATGAACAACCTGAAGACGGTCTCCCCGGACACCGGCAACCCGGTGGTTGCCTTCGCCAAGATCACCTACCTGTACACGCTGGCGTTCGTTCCGGCGGTCTTCATGCTGTACCTGTACCTCCCGGCACCGACCGGACTGGGCCTCATCAGCATGTGGGTCGCCGTGCCGCTCGACATCGTGCTGGCACTGCTGACGATGCGGCTCGCCGCGTTCGGCGCGATGAAGGAGAACGTCGCCAAGCAGTTCGCCATCTTCGGCAACAAGCACACCTGGTCGATGACCGCGCTCTACATCGTCACATTCGGCTCTTTCATCGGATTCTCGATGGTGCTGCCGCTGGCGATCACCGTGATCTTCGGCTTCCAGCATGTGGCCGACGCATCCGGTGCGATGCAGCATGCGCTGAAGAACCCGAATGCACCCTCGGCCCTGACCTACGCCTGGATCGGCCCCTTTGTCGGTGCCGCGGTGCGCCCCGTCGGCGGCTGGATCTCGGACAAGGTCGGCGGCTCGATCGTCACCCAGATCATCTCTGCGGTGATGGTGCTCGCCTCCGCCTCCGTGGGCTACGTGATGATGCAGGCCTACGGTTCGGCCACGCCCGAGCAGTATTTCCCGGCCTTCCTCGGCCTGTTCATCGTGCTGTTCACCGCCAGCGGCATCGGCAACGGCTCGACCTTCCGCACCATCGGCGTCATCTTCGACCGCACGCAGGCCGGCCCCGTGCTCGGCTGGACTTCGGCGGTCGCCGCCTACGGCGCCTTCATCGCACCGGTGGTGATCGGCCAGCAGATCAAGGCCGGCACGCCGCAGTTCGCGATGTACGGATTTGCCGTTTTCTATGCGCTGTGCCTGGTGCTGAACTGGTGGTTCTACCTGCGCGCGAACGCGTATGTGAAGAACCCTTGAAGCACCCCTCGCACCACGAATCTCCCGGAGCTTGCACATGAGCCATTTTCTCGATCGCCTCAACTACTTCTCGCAGCCCCGCGAGGCCTTCTCCGGCGACCACGGTGTCACCACCGGTGAGGACCGGACCTGGGAAGACGCCTACCGCAACCGCTGGGCCCACGACAAGATCGTGCGCAGCACGCACGGTGTGAACTGCACCGGATCGTGCTCGTGGAAGATCTACGTCAAGGGCGGCATCGTCACCTGGGAGACGCAGCAGACCGACTACCCGCGCACCCGCTGGGACATGCCCAACCACGAGCCGCGCGGCTGCGCGCGTGGTGCGAGCTACAGCTGGTACCTGTACAGCGCGAACCGGGTCAAGTACCCGATGGTTCGCGGACGGTTGCTCAAGTCCTGGCGTGAGGCTCGCCTGACGCACGATCCGGTCGATGCCTGGGCCAGCATCGTCGAGAGCGACGCGAAGCGCCGCGACTACCAGCAGGTGCGCGGCCTGGGTGGCTTCGTGCGCTCGAACTGGGACGAGGTCAACGAGATCGTCGCGGCGGCCAATGTGCACACGATCAAGAAGCACGGCGCCGACCGTGTCATCGGCTTCTCCCCGATCCCGGCGATGAGCATGGTCAGCTACGCCGCGGGATCGCGCTACCTCAGCCTGATTGGCGGCGTCTGCATGAGCTTCTACGACTGGTACTGCGACCTGCCTCCGAGCAGCCCGCAGGTCTGGGGCGAGCAGACCGACGTGCCCGAATCGGCCGATTGGTACAACAGCAGCTTCATCATCGCCTGGGGTTCGAACGTGCCGCAGACGCGCACGCCCGACGCGCACTTCTTCACCGAGGTCCGCTACAAGGGTGCGAAGACCGTCGCGGTCACGCCCGACTATTCCGAGGTCGCCAAGCTGGCCGACATCTGGATGAACCCGAAGCAGGGCACCGACGCGGCGGTCGCGATGGCGATGGGCCACGTGATCCTGAAGGAGTTCTACTTCCCCGGCGCCGGCAAGCAGCGCAGCGCGTACTTCGACGACTACGTGCGCCGCTACACCGACATGCCGATGCTGGTCATGTTGAAGGAACACACGCTGCCCGGCGGCGAGGTCATCACGGTGCCCGACCGCTACGTGCGTGCGTCCGACTTCAACGGCAAGCTCGGCCAGGCCAACAACCCGGAATGGAAGACCGTCGCCTTCGACGAGAGCGGCAAGGTGGTGCTGCCCAACGGTGCCATCGGCTTTCGCTGGGGCCCCGACGGCAGAGCCGACGAAGGCCAGTGGAATCTCGAGGCGAAGGAAGCACGCCACGGACATGAAGTGAAGCTGCAGTTGTCGGTCCTGGAAGGTATGGATCCCGGAACCGACACCGCGCGGGTCGGTTTCCCGTATTTCGGTGGAATCGCGAGCGAGAACTTTCCGAACAACAAGCAGACCGACGTGCTGGTGCGCACGGTGCCGGTCCGGCGCATTTCTCTTGGCAAGGCCGGCGAGGAGCGCAGCGCGCTGGTCGCCACGGTGTTCGACCTGCAGGTGGCCAACTACGGTGTCGCCCGCGGACTGCCAGGCGAGTTCGCCGCCGCCAACTTCGACGAGGACACGCCGTACACGCCGGCCTGGCAGGAGCGCATCACCGGCACGCCGCGCGCGCAGCTGATCACGGTGGCGTGCCAGTTCGCCGAGAACGCGCACAAGACGCACGGCAAATCGATGGTGATCATCGGCGCCGCGATGAACCACTGGTACCACAGCGACATGAACTACCGCGGTGTCATCAACATGCTGATGATGTGCGGCTGCATCGGCCAGAGCGGTGGTGGCTGGGCGCACTACGTGGGGCAGGAGAAGTTGCGCCCGCAGACCGGCTGGACGGCGCTGGCCTTCGCGCTCGACTGGATCCGCCCGCCACGCCAGATGAACAGCACCAGTTTCTTCTACGCGCACACCGACCAGTGGCGCTACGAGAAGCTCGGCATGGACGAGGTGCTGTCGCCGCTGGCCGACAAGAAGCTGTATGCCGGCAGCATGATCGACTACAACGTGCGCGCCGAACGCATGGGCTGGTTGCCGACGGCGCCGCAGTTGCAGACCAACCCGATGCAGGTCGTGAAGGATGCCGCTGCTGCGGGCATGGAGCCGAAGGACTATGCGGTCAAGGGCCTGAAGGACGGCTCGCTCAAGCTGAGCTGCACCGATCCGGACCACCCGGACAACTGGCCGCGCAACATGTTCGTGTGGCGCTCCAACATCCTGGGGTCGAGCGGCAAGGGCCATGAGTATTTCCTCAAGCACCTGCTCGGAACCAGCAATGGCGTGCAGGGCAAGGACCTGGGAGCCGAGGAGGCCAAGCCGACCGAGGTCGTCTGGCACGACAAGGCGCCGGAAGGCAAGCTCGACCTGCTGGTCACGCTCGACTTCCGCATGAGCACCACGTGCCTGTACAGCGACATCGTGCTGCCGACGGCCACCTGGTACGAGAAGAACGACCTCAACACCAGCGACATGCACCCGTTCATCCACCCGCTGTCGACCGCGGTCGACCCGGCCTGGCAGTCGCGCAGCGACTGGGACATCTACAAGGGCTTCGCGAAGAAGTTCAGCGAGGTCTGCGTCGGCCATCTCGGCGTCGAGCGCGAGCTGGTGCTGACGCCGCTGATGCACGACAGCCCGTCCGAGCTGGCGCAACCCTTCGATGTCAAGGACTGGAAGCGTGGCGAGTGCGAACTGATCCCCGGCAAGACCGCACCGAACATGCAGGTCGTCGAGCGTGACTACCCGAACGTCTTCAAGCGGTTCACCGCGCTCGGGCCGCTGATGAACAAGGTCGGCAACGGCGGCAAGGGCATCAGCTGGAACACGCAGACCGAGGTGAAGCAGCTCGGCGAGCTGAGCGGCCTGGTCACTGCCGAAGGGGTGACCTGCGGCATGCCGAAGATCGAGACCGACATCGACGCGTGCGAGGTGATCCTGCAGCTGGCACCCGAGACCAACGGTCACGTGGCGGTCAAGGCGTGGCAGGCGCTGGGCAAGCAGACTGGCCTCGACCACACGCACCTGGCGATCCACCGCGAGGACGAGAAGATCCGCTTCCGCGACGTGCAGGCGCAGCCGCGCAAGATCATCAGTTCGCCCACATGGAGCGGCATCGAGAGCGAGACCGTCTCGTACAACGCCGGCTACACCAACGTGCACGAGATGATCCCGTGGCGCACGCTCACCGGGCGCCAGCAGTTCTACATGGACCACCCGTGGATGATCGCGTTCGGCGAAGGCTTCACCACCTACCGCCCGCCGGTCGACCTGAAGGCCACCGCCGGAATCCAGGGCATCAAGCCGAACGGCCACCCCGAGATCGCGCTGAACTTCATCACGCCGCACCAGAAGTGGGGCATCCACAGCACCTATACCGACAACCTGCTGATGCTGACGCTCAGCCGGGGCGGTCCGTGCGTGTGGATGAGTGAAGACGACGCCAAGAAGGTGGGCATCGAGGACAACGACTGGATCGAGCTGTTCAACCTGAACGGCGCCATCGCGGCGCGCGCGGTGGTCAGTCAGCGTGTCAAGCCGGGCATGGTGATGATGTACCACGCGCAGGAAAAGATCGTGAACACGCCGGGGTCCGAGATCACCGGCGTGCGCGGCGGCATCCACAACTCGGTGACACGCATCGTGCTCAAGCCCACGCACATGATCGGCGGCTACGCGCAGTTCAGCTACGGCTTCAACTACTACGGAACCATCGGCACCAACCGCGACGAGTTCGTCGTGGTCCGCAAGATGAACAAGGTCGACTGGCTCGACACGCCGGTTGCCAATGAACTGATCGTGCCGGTCCAGGCTCAGGGAGAAGTCGCATGAAGATCCGCGCGCAAATCGGCATGGTGCTGAACCTCGACAAGTGCATTGGTTGCCACACCTGCTCGGTCACCTGCAAGAACGTCTGGACCAGCCGGCCCGGCATGGAATACGCCTGGTTCAACAACGTCGAGACCAAGCCCGGCATCGGCTATCCGAAGGAATGGGAGAACCAGGACAAGTGGAACGGCGGCTGGGTGCGCAAGGCCAACGGCTCGATCGAGCCGCGCCAGGGCGCCAAGTGGAAGCTGCTGATGCGCATCTTCGCCAACCCGAACCTGCCCGAGATCGACGACTACTACGAGCCGTTCACGTTCGACTACCAGCACCTGCAGTCGGCTCCCGAGATGAAGGCCACGCCGACCGCACGGCCGCGCAGCCTGATCACCGGCCAGCAGATGGAGAAGATCGTCTGGGGTCCGAACTGGGAGGAGATCCTCGGCGGCGAGTTCGCCAAGCGCAGCAAGGACAGCAACCTCGACAGCTTCGAGCAGGTGCAGAAGGACATGCTCGGCCAGTTCGAGAACACCTTCATGATGTACCTGCCTCGGCTGTGCGAGCACTGCCTGAACCCGGCGTGC
>JBJXEJ010000070.1:0-4541 GCA_046154125.1 Rhizobacter sp.
CTCGTTAGAAAAAGAGGAGCCCCGGGAGCAAGGCAGGGGTTGTACCCTGCGCCTACGTAATAGACCCTGTTCGGGTCGGTGGCCACATGGGCCGCGCTCTCCGGGAGCTCCACCATCATGGTACGCAAACACGTCGCGGAGATCATCCAGCACCACGTGACGTTCGAGCTCGAAGCCATCGACCGGATGTATCTCAATGCCTATGTGCCGTCGCTGCAATCGGGCGGTGGCGTGGTGTACTTCCTGAAGACGCAGCTCGGCGTGCGGGTGCCGTCCACGGTGATGGTGGCCCCGATGAGTCAGCAGTTCGTCGCGGCGATCGAGCGCTTCGTCAAGACCGAAGGGGTGGACCTGATCACGTTCGAGAAGGGCCAGCGGAAGGACGACGTGGCGCAGCAGTACCTCGCCAAGTTCACGGGCGACGACGGCGTGCTGTTCGTGGGCAAAGCCCAAGAGAAGGCCAGTGTCTTCCGCACGGAGAAGCGGCGGGATGCGCGCGGCGTGTATCCGTGGATCATCCGCTCGACGGCGATGGTCAATCATTACTACGTCTACCTTGTCGACAAGGACTTCGGCCCGCTCTTCATCAAATTCTGCTCCTACTTTCCGTACCCCGCGAAGCTCTGCCTGAATGGGCACGAGTGGTTGAAACGACAGCTGACGCAGCGGAAGATACCGTTCGATCCGTTAGACAATGGGATCCGCTCGAGCGACGAGCCCACCCGCGTGCAACGGATCGCCGACACCCTCGACGCCGCCAAGATCGAGACCGTCTTCCGCAAATGGCTCCGGCGATTGCCGCACCCCTTCACCGCAGCGCACCGCGCGGCTGGCTATCGCTATCAGCTCTCGATCCTGCAAGCCGAGTTTGCCTTGACCCAGGTCCTCGATCGCCCACTCACCGGCCGCTGCTTCTTCGAAGAAGTCATCCGCGAGAATCTTGACCTCGGTCGCCCCGATCAGATGCAACTCATCTTCGATCGGCGCGTGACCCGCCGTACGCCCGGGAGCTTCCGGACCCGTGTCTTGACCGAGGGTGTCGTGCCGTCGCTCCACGTGCAATACAAGAAGTCCAAGGTCAAGCAGTACCACAAGGAAGGCCACGCGCTCCGCACCGAAACGACGATTAACGATACCTACGACTTCGAGATTGGTCGTGCGCTCAAGAATCTGCCCGCATTGCGGGAGATCGGCTTTGCCGCCAACCGACGGTTATTACACGTCGAATCACTGAGCCACGACTGCTTGATCGGCGACGACCAACTCCACACCGTCACGGCACCCATTCGCGTCGACGATCAACGGGCCGCCGGTCTGCGGTTCGGCGACCGCCGGGTCGACGCGCTCATGCACGCGCTCTGTCTCTTCGCCCTGGCCCCTACCGGCTTCCGGCATCGGGAGTTTCGCCGTCACGTCGCGCAGCTCCAGAGTCGAGAGCCAGACACCTACTCGGCGGGATCGATGACCTACGACCTCCGCCGCCTGCGGCTGCATGGCCTCATCGAACGGGTGCCGCGCAGCCATCGGTACCGCATCACCGCGACAGGCGCGCAGGTCGCCATGTTCTATGCGCGCCTGTATACTCGGGCACTTCGACCCGCCAGCTCGTTGCAGCCGTCGGGCTCCACACGCGCCCAGCATGCCTTCGATCGCCTCGATGCCGCCCTCGCCGCTTTCCTGCAGGAGGTGAAACTTGCGGCGTGAAAAACTTGACTCAATCACTCACACTCCTAGGAGTCAAGACTCCTAGCGCGCCGTCTCCACCGATCGCGTAGTGCGCGGCGCCGACTGTCGTGATTCCCAGATCGTCGAGCACCCGGACCGGATCGCCGATGACCGCCAGTCGCGTCGGGTCGAATCGCACTGCTCGCAGCGTGCCGGCGAGAGCGAAGAGCAGGTGTCCGCTCTTCGCATAGCGTGGGTACGTGCCGCCAGCCACGAGCGTCGAGATGCGGCGGTCTGACGTCGAGACCAGGGCGATGCGCGAACGCTCTGGAGAGCCGCCCCATGCCGTGAAGACCACCCCCTTCCCGTCCGGCAGCACCTCCGGCCAGCGGTGGGTCTCGCCGTTGGTGGCGTCAACCGTCGTGAAGACCTGCGGCTCTCCGCCCGCGGCTGGTACCCGCAAGAGACCCTTGCTCGTCGACGTCGCGAACACGATGGAGTCGTCAGCCCCCCAGCTGGCTCCGGCAGGCTGCCCAAGCACCTTGCACACGACCTCTGCTGGTCCACCGAGGGCTGGCATCCGCTTCAGCGTGGCGTCACTAATAGAAAAGAACGCCATCCACTTCCCGTCAGGTGACCAGAACACTTGAGCCCCGCCATCAGCCCCCGGAATTGCGGCGATCTCCAGACTGCCGCGATCGCGAACCCATAAACGTGTTCCTGTACCTCTATTTTGGCTTCGGTAGACGATCCGCGACCCATCCGGAGAGATCGCGACGGCTGGTAAGCTGAGGACACCAGCGACTGCGGGAGGCGCGTCGGGAGGCGTCGTGATGACGAATCGCTCCACGCGCGCGGGCGTCGGCAAGGGTCGAGTCAGAAACCAGGTTCCCAGGGCAGACATCGCTACGGCGGCGATCAGTGATCCGATGACGGCCGATATCGAGAGCCAGCGCGGCCTCGCTGTCGCTCCCGCCACGTGTGGCGCAGCCACGGTATCGCTCACATCTGCCGCGGCGTCATCCACCTCCAGCCTCGCGTCGCTGATGGCGCCCAACCGCCGCTTCGGATCCTTTTCCAGGCACCGCCGCAGCAGGCGCCGGATCGAGGCCGGAACATCTGCGGGCAGCGCGTCCCATTGGACGTTGTCTTTGAGCACGTTGGCGAGCGTAATCGACACATCATCGCCGTCGAACGGGCGACGGCCGGCCAGCATCTCGTAGAGGACGACACCAAAGGCCCAGATGTCGGCGCGGCGATCGACCGTCCGGCCGCGCGCCTGCTCCGGTGCCATGTAGGCCGCCGTGCCCAGGATGACACCGATCTGAGTCATCGCCGGTGATGTGATGGTCGGGGCCTGTGACGCATCCAGTGACAGCGCGCCAGGCGACCCGGCCGCGGGCTCCATCGCCTTGGCCAGCCCGAAATCCAGCACCTTGACCGTGCCGTCGGTGCGCACCTTGATGTTCGCTGGCTTGAGATCACGATGGATGATCCCCTGCTCGTGCGCGGCTTCGAGGGCATCCGCCATTTGCTTCGCAATCGGTAGCGCCTCGTCCACCGGGATCGGGCCGCGCGCGATACGCTGCGAGAGATCGTCGCCCTCGACCAGTTCCATCACGAGGGCACGCATGCCACCGGACTTCTCGACGGCGTAGATCGCCGCGATATGCGGGTGGTTGAGCGCGGCGAGCGTTCGGGCTTCGTGCTCGAAGCGGGCAAGCCGCTCGGCGTCCTGCGCGAACGCGTCCGGCAGCACCTTGATCGCGACCTGCCGCCCGAGGCTCGTATCTGTGGCGCGATACACGGCACCCATGCCACCTTCGCCAATCTGGGCGCTGATGTCGTAGACACCGATTCGGGTGCCGGGAGTGAGTGCCACGCGTCTAGACCGGTGTGATTATACGGAGTTGCGGCGATTTGACGCCAACACTCCTCGAAAACGGCGCAGGAATGTTCTTGCCCGCGACGGCTACGCGACGTCCTTGCGCACGTGCGCGGCTAGCACCGCGTTGATCAGCGTCTGGTAGCCCACGCGGCGGCGGCGTGCTTCCTTGCGGAACTGCGCCAGGACCTTGGCGTCGAGCCGAATCGCGATCAGCTGGCGAGCGGTGTCCCCGAGCGGCGGTCGCCCGACGCGTCGCATCGCCCCAAGTTGGGTCGCCGACGCCTCGGGGATGTCGCTAAAGTCAATCTTGCGCGCGGTACGCCGCGCGCTCTCGCCGGCTCGCACGCCGCGCGCTGATGAGGCGGATCGCTTCGACATCGGCTCGTCTCCTGATCGTGTAGGCCACCAGGAGCACACGCCCGTCGGCGGCGGTCCCCAAGCGCAGGTAGCGCGGCTCCGCCTCGGAGTGCGCGAGGTCGGGGCCATCCAGTGCGTTCGCGTCGACGAAGACTGTCACGGCGTCGTCGAAGGTGACGCCGTGTGTCGCCGCGTTGGCCGCGGCTTTCCGCGCGTCCCACTCGAACACGATTCAGTATATACGGAATACGGCATGCTGCCCCGTGACGGACTGGAGGCCGTCACGGCATGTCACAGACACGCACCCGGAAGCGGAAGAAGAACCCGAAGCGCGTCCTGGCGCTCCCCGATCTCGAGCAGGCGAAGTCGGCGGTCCTCGCCAGCCTCACGTCGGTCAGCGGCCAGCGCACCTACGATCACGCCATCCGCGAGTTCGTCGGCTGGTACTGCTCCGAACCTCGCCTCGCGTTCAACAGGACGGTGGTGCTCCGCTACCGTATTCATCTCGAGCAGCAGCACTACGCGCCAGCGACGATCAACTTGCGTCTCGCGGCCGTTCGGCGCGTGGCGTACGAGGCGGCCGACGCGGGCCTGCTCAGTCCTGAGCTGGCGGCGGGCATTCGCCGCGTGA
>JBJXEJ010000071.1:0-24614 GCA_046154125.1 Rhizobacter sp.
GCATCGCGCTGCACCTGTCCGAAGTCAAGGGTCCGGTGATGGACCGGCTTCAAAAGACGGAGTTCATGGAACGTCTCACCGGGCGCGTGTTCCTGAGCCATTTCCAGGCCATTGCCCAGCTGACGCCGGAACTGTTGAAAGGCGACGCGGCCCCGATGGCGCAGCCGATCGGCTGATGCGTCGGCATTGACTGACACGCGGGCGCGGGCTTGTCCGACCGCCTGCCGTGCACGGTGCGAAAAGAATGTCTTCTTCGCCACCAAACAGACGCAGCCGCTCTGGCTGTCGCATCCAGGAGAACCTCATGGACAAGAGCAATATTCCTGAATCGTTCGGCGTGTTCAAACCCGTCGGACATGTGGTCGTCGCTTTTCGAAGCGACGGTGATATGCAGGCGGCAGAGCGTTCGCTGACTGAGCAGGGTTTTTCGGCGGCGGACCTGGTGAGCTACACGCCCGCGGAAATGGTCGCCCAGGTCGATGCGGAAATCGTCAAGTCCAGTCCGATGGCCGCGATCGGGCAGGACCTCAACCTCATCAAGGCCCACCGCGAACTCGCCGAAGAGGGCTGCAGCTTCCTCGTCGTGCGTGCGCCAGAGGAGGCCCATGTCGACAAGGTCACGGCGGTGGCCCTGAAGCTGAATGCGGTTGCCGCGCAACGCTACGGCCGCTTCGTCACCGAAGAGCTGATCGAGGCAGAAGGTGCTCCGCATCAGACCTTCGAGTCGGTCGATACCGGCCTCGATGAGGCTGGTGCAGCTGCCGCCGCCACGCGCCACTGAGCAAACTGCCGTGCCCGCGGGCGCGCTTCATTGTTTCTACAATTGGGCGATGCTCAGACGTGTACGTGCCGCGTTGATGTGGGTGTTGCTGGTCGCGCTTCCTTTCCAGGGATTCGCGGCAGCCAGCATGCTCGGCTGCGGGCCGAGCCACCATCGTGTCTCGGAAAGCACTGCTCACGAGGCCGCACCTGCGGCCTCGGCACACGGGCACGAGCACGAAGCGTCCGGAGACCATCGCCACGCCGACAAGGCGTCCAAGTGCAGCGTCTGTGCTGCGTGCTGCGTCGGTGCGGCCTTGCCGGCGACCGCGCTGGTATTTGCAGCGGCTGCCCCAACCGATGCGCCGTCCACCCTGCCGTCGATGGGTGCGGTGGGCTTCCTGACCGACGGCCCCGACAGACCCCCTCGACCTTTCCTCGTCTGACGGGCGCCGCACGCGCCCTCGCCGTGTTCGCTCACGGCGGGACCGGTGTCATCTGCACCGCTGCGCGTGCGCTTCACTGACCGTTGCCGGAGGCCGTGAGCCACCGGCACTCGAGGCGAGGTTCATCATGTTTTCGATTCCCAAGGCAGCGTCGCTGCCGGTGTGCGTCCTCGCGGGCCTGCACTTCGTGTGCGCACCGGTGCTGGGGCAGACGTCACCTGCCGATTCCGTGGCGAGCGTGATCGCCGCGCCGCAGGCGGCCGATGCCACTGCCGTCGTTCCCCCCGCGCTGTACCGCTCGCCGTTCGCCGGCTACCGGTCGCAAACCGAACTTGCCGTCGCTCCGTGGCGCGAGACCAACGAGCAGGTGCGCCTGCGTGGTGGTTGGCGAGCCTATGCGCGGGAAGCCGGCGGGCCCGCATCTCCCCCCGCGTCTGCCCCCGCGCAGGCACCGGCGTCGCCGGACTCCGGCCATCGGATGAAGTGAGGCGACCCCGATGAAATCCATGCAGTCCATTCATTCGCGCAGGCGGCTGGCCGCAGCCATCGTCGCCGTGTCGGTGCTGAGCGGTTGCGCCTCGTTGAGCCCCGATGCCGGCTTCGGGATCGTCGAGCAGAGTACCCGGGATCGGCTGGGCCGCGACGTGGCCTGGGTCCGCTCCGATGCGCAGCGTGCCGCCGTCGATCAACGCGTCGCCGAGCTGCTCGGCCTGCCGCTGTCGGTCGACGCGGTGGTACAGATCGCGCTGCTGAACAACCGCGGCCTGCAGGCGTCGTTCGACGAACTCGGCATCGCCGATGCCGACCGCGTGCAGGCAGGCCTGCTGCCCAATCCCGGTTTCAGCTTCGGACGCCTGCGACAGGGCTCGGGCAGCGAGATCGATCGAACGCTGACCTTCAATCTCGCGCACCTGCTGACGATGCCGATGGCACGCGAGATCGAGGACCGCCGCTTCGAGCAGACGCGGGGTGCGGCCATCATGGACGTGCTGTCGCTGGCAGCGCGAACGCGCAAGGCCTACTACGCGGCGGTGGCCGCCGAGGAAACCGTGCGCTACATGCGGCAGGTTCAGACCGCCGCCGAAGCCGGCGCCGAACTGGCGCGCCGGCAGGCCCAGGCCGGCAACTGGAACAAGCTGCAGCAGGCGCGCGAGCAGGGGTTCTATGCCGATGCCGCGCTGAACCTGGCGCATGCCGAGCTGGCGCGTGGCGATGCCCGCGAGCAGTTGACGCGGATGCTGGGCCTGTGGGGAGCACAGACGCAGTTCCGCCTGCCCGAACGATTGCCCGAACTGCCCGCGGAGCCGGACGACCTGCCCGACATCGAGCGCACGGCGATGGCGCAGCGCATGGATGTGCAGGCCGCGAGGCTGGGGAGCGAGCAGGTGGCGAAGCGCCTGGGTCTGACCCGCGTGACGCGCTTCGTCAATGCACTGGAAATCGGCGTGAAGCGCAACTCGTTCAGTCAGGATCAGACCGAGCGCGGATTCGAGCTCAGCTTCGAGCTGCCCCTGTTCGACTGGGGCACGGCCCGCGTCGCGCGCGCCGAGGCGATCTACATGCAGTCGGTGAATCGCGCGGCGCAAACGGCCGTCCATGCGCGCAGCGAGGTGCGTGGGGCCTATGCGAACTACCGCGTCCGCTACGACATCGCGCGCCATTACCGCGACGAGATCGTGCCGCTGAAGAAGCGCATCTCCGATGAGAACCTGCTTCGCTACAACGGCATGCTGATCGGCGTGTTCGAGTTGCTGGCCGACGCCCGATCGCAGATCACCAGCGTCAACGGCGCCATCGAGGCGTTGCGCGACTTCTGGCTGGCTCAGGCCGATCTCGACAGCGCGCAGATCGGCCCCGTCGAAGGCGCCTCCCTGTCGCCGTCCCTGATGCCTGCCCTGTCTGCGACGGACAGCGCCGCAGGCAACCACTGAATCGAGGCCCTCATGTTCTCAAGACGTACTTTCTTTCGAAGCGCAGGTGCGGCCTCGGCAGCCGTTGCGGCTGCCTCTGTCAGCCGCGTGGCGATGGCCGCCTTGCCCGAGCCGGTGATCCAGGACAAGCCCGACACGATGCCGCCGCTGGTGCCCGCCACCGGCCGGCCGTACAACGCGGTGGTCACGCTGAACGGCTGGACTTTGCCCTGGCGCATGAACAACGGGGTCAAGGAATTCCACCTCGTCGCCGAACCGGTGGTGCGCGAGATGGCGCCCGGCTTCAAGGCTCACCTCTGGGGCTACAACGGCCAGTCGCCGGGCCCGACGATCGAGGTGGTCGAAGGCGATCGCGTGCGCATATTCGTCACCAACAAGCTGCCCGAGCACACGACGGTGCACTGGCACGGCCAGCGCCTGCCCAACGGCATGGACGGCGTCGCGGGACTGAACCAGCCGGCGATCCAGCCGGGCAAGACCTTCGTCTACGAGTTCATCGCTCGGCGACCCGGCACCTTCATGTACCACCCGCACGCGGACGAGATGACGCAGATGGCGATGGGGATGATGGGCACCTGGATCACGCATCCGAAGGTGCGGCACCCGTTGATCGACGAGGTCGACCGCGACTTCGTGTTCCTGCTCAACGCCTACGACATCGACCCCGGCGCTTACACGCCGAAGATCATGACGATGCTCGACTTCAACCTCTGGAGCTGGAACAGCCGTGTCTTTCCAGGCATCGACCCACTGGTCGTGCGTCAGCACGACAAGGTGCGCATCCGCATCGGCAACCTGACGATGACGAACCACCCGATCCACCTGCACGGCCACGAGTTCATGGTGACCGGCACCGATGGCGGCGCAGTGCCGAAGTCCGCACGCTGGCCCGAGGTGACGACCGACGTCGCGGTCGGCCAGATGCGGCAGATCGAGTTCGTCGCCGACGAACCCGGCGACTGGGCTTTCCACTGCCACAAGAGCCACCACACGATGAACGCGATGGGGCACAACGTGCCGACGATGATCGGTGTCGATCACCAGGGCATCGCGAGGCAGATCACCAGCCTGATCCCCGACTACATGGTGATGAGCGAGCGCGGCATGGCCGACATGACCGAGATGCAGATGCCGATTCCCGACAACACCGCGCCGATGATGAGCGGCGACGGCCCGGTCGGTTCGGTCGAGATGGGCGGCATGTTCAGCCTGCTGAAGGTGCGGCGCGACCAGAAGCCCGGCGACTACAGGGATCCCGGCTGGTACTCGCATCCGAACGCAACGGTCGCCTACGAATGGGCCGGCGCGCTGCAGCAACCCGAGCGTTTCCAGTCACAGGGCGGGCAATCGATGCCTGCGAAGAACATGCCTGCACAGGAAGTCGAAGTGCAGGTCCGCAAGCCGATCGGTCACACCGGGCACTGAGGCCCGACACCACCCTGGAAGGCACACCCATGAAACAGATACAGGCATATTTCATCGCAGCCGGTTTCCTGCTTGTCGGTGGTGGCGCATTTGCGCATGGCGAGGAAGACCACCACAAGCCGGGCAGCACCGCGGCTCACGAAGGCCACGCGTCGGCGCTGGGTCAGCCAGGCGACCCGAAGCAGGTCGGGCGCAACGTCGAGATCACGATGAGCGATGCGATGCGCTTCAGCCCGGCCCGGGTCTCGGTGCAACGCGGCGAGACGATCCGCTTCGTCCTCAAGAACGAAGGAAGGCTGAAGCACGAGATGGTGCTCGGAACGATGGCCGAGTTGACGGAGCATGCCGCGCTGATGCGCAGGTTCCCCAGCATGGAACACGTCGATCCGAACCAGGCCAGCGTCGAGCCCGGTCAGACCGGCGAACTGATCTGGCAATTCACGAAGGCTGGCACGTTCGATTTCGCCTGCCTGCAGGCCGGGCACTACGACGCGGGCATGAAGGGGCAGGTCGTGGTGGATGGCGCTCTCCGGCCGTCGAAGATCAACCACCGGTCCACGGACATCGTCATCGCCCAGGCCCCGTCTGGCGACCTGACCGATGGCGAGGTGCGCAAGATCGACAGGGACAACGGCAAGGTCACGCTGAAGCACGGCGAGATTCGCAACCTGGACATGCCCGGCATGACGATGGTCTTCGTCGTCAGGGACAAGGCGATGCTCGACTTGCTGAAGGCGGGCGACAAGGTGCGGTTCAAGGCGATCGACGACGGCGGCAAGCTCACCGTCACCGAGATCGACGTGGTGAAGTGAGGCTGCAGCAGGCCGCGTGGAGGTCCTTCGATCCGCTGCGTGCCAACCCCGACGCTCAGGCGGCTCGTTTCTGCGGGGCCGGGGTGGTGTCGACCGCGGTCGATGCCCTTGCCGGTTCCGCAGAAACGCCTTCCTGCGGCATCGCGCGCCAGCGTCTGAGCAGCAGCGCGTTGCCGACCACGCTGACGCTGCTGAGCGCCATCGCGCCGCCGGCGATCACCGGGTTCAGCAGGCCGAACGCAGCCAGCGGGATGCCGACGACGTTGTAGGCGAAAGCCCAGAACAGCCCGCGCCGGATCGTTGCGTAGGTGCGCCGCGACACGTCGAGCGCATCGGCGACGAGCCGCGGGTCGCCGCGCATCAGCGTGATGCCGGCGGTCTCCATCGCGACGTCGGTGCCGGTCGACATCGCGATGCCGACATCTGCCGCCGCGAGCGCCGGTGCGTCGTTGATCCCGTCACCCACCATCGCGACGAGCGCACCGCCCGATCGCAGCTCCTGCACGATGGCGGCCTTGTCGGCCGGCAGCACCTCGGCACGGAACGACTCGATGCCGAGTTGTCGCGACACCGCTTCGGCGCTGCCGCGGTTGTCGCCGGTGAGCATGACGGTGTGGATGCCGAGTTCATGGAGACGCGTCACCGCTGCACGCGCCGATGCCTTCACTGCGTCACCGAACGCGAGCAGGCCCAGCAGCTCGGCGGCGCCGCCTTCTGCCAGGGGTCTACGCATCAACCACGAGACGGTGCAGCCCTGGGCCTGCAGCCGAGCGGCCTCGGTCGCCAGTTCCCCGGCATCGAGGCCCAGTTCGTGCAGCAGCCGGCTGCTGCCCAGGGCGAGCGGCTGTCCGCTCACCGTGGCCTCGATGCCGCGACCGGGCAATGCGCTCGCGTCCCCGGCACCCGGCACCGTCAGTCCGTCGGTGCTTGCGGCGGTCATCACCGCCCGAGCGAGCGGGTGGTCGCTCGTGGCTTGCATGGCCGCGGCCAGACGCAGCACTTCCTGCCGCGTGTGGCCCGGGCCGGGCAGCAGCGCGACCAGCGTCGGGTGTCCCTCGGTCAGTGTTCCCGTCTTGTCGAAGGCGACCGTGGTCACCGAATGCGCGACTTCAAGCGCCTGTGCATCCTTGATCAGGATGCCTTGTCGCGCCGCGGCGCCGGTGCCCACCATGATGGCCGTGGGTGTGGCCAGGCCCAGCGCGCAGGGGCATGCGATGACCAGCACGGCCACCGCGTTGACGACCGCCTGCTCCCAGTGACCGGTTGCCGCCATCCAGCCGATCAGCGTGAGCAGCGCGACCCCCAGCACCACCGGGACGAACACCGCGCTGACCCGATCGACGAGCCGCTGGATCGGGGCCTTGGCTGCCTGCGCCGACTCGACCATGCGGATGATCCGCGCCAGCGTGGTCTCTGCGCCCACCGCCTGTGTCTTGAGGGTGAGCACGCCTTCGGCGTTGATTGCACCTCCGGTCACACGGTCGCCGATGCCCTTGGTCACGGGCATGCCTTCGCCGGTGATCAGCGACTCGTCCACGTGGCTGTGGCCTTCGGTGATCTCGCCGTCCACCGCGATGCGCTCGCCAGCGCGCACCCGCACCCGATCGCCGATGCGCACCTGTTCGACCGGCAGTTCGATCTCGACCTCTGCGCCGGCCTCGGTGCGCAGTACCCGTGCCGTCGCGGGTCGCAGTGCGTTGAGCGCCCGGATCGCTTCGGTCGTCTGCCGCTTGGCGCGGCCTTCCAGCCACTTGCCGAGCAGCACCAGCGTGATGACCGCCGCAGAGGCTTCGAAGTACAGGTGCGGCATGCCGTGATCCGCATGCTGGAACAGCAGGTAGACCGACAGACCGAAGGCGGCCGATGTGCCCAGCGCGACCAGCAGGTCCATGTTGCCGGCGCCGGCCCGTACGGCCATCCATCCGGCGCGGTAGAAGCGCCAGCCCAGCCCGAACTGCACCGGTGCCGCCAGCGCCAGCTGCACCCAGCCCGATGGCATCCAGGCGATGCCCATCCACTGCAGCAGCATCGGGGCGATCAGCGGCAGCGTGAAAGCCGCGCTCAGCGCGACCGGCCACCAGTCAGGCCATCGAGTCGCACCCGTCGGAGCGCGGCTGCCTGCGTCGCGAGCGCTGTATCCGGCCTTCTCGACGGCGGCGATCAGCGCCGCCATCGGCACGGTGGACAGCGCCTCGATCGTGGCGCGTTCGGTCGCCAGGTTCACCGAGGCCGACGTGACTCCCGGCACCTTCAGCAAGGCCTTCTCGACGCGGCCGACACACGATGCACAGGTCATCCCTTGCACCTGAAGCGTCATGCTGTTCATCGCCACGCCGTATCCGGCTTGTTGCACTGCCGCCGCGATGGCTTGCGTGCTGACTGACGTGTCGGTGTCGACCGTGGCCTGTTCTGTCGCCAGGTTGACGCTAGCCTGTGCAACCCCCGGCACTTTCATCAGTGCCTTCTCGACGCGAAGCGCACATGAGGCGCAGGTCATGCCGGTGATCTGCAACCGGAGGGCGCCGGTGCGGCCCCCCGCCGAGGAGATGGTGTTCATGTGCGTTTTGCTGGCGATCATCGCGAGGAGGATCCTCGACAGTACATCCTGCGAGCCGTACCCTACTCAATTTCCGGAGATCGTGATGATTGCCTTCGAAGTCAAGGACATGACCTGTGGTCACTGCGTCAACGCGATCACCCAGGCGCTGACGGCCGTGGACAGCGCTGCCGAAGTGCGGATCGATCTGGCGCAGCATCGCGTGGAGGTCGCCGCCACATCTGCCGAGCCCGCGATCCTTGCTGCTGCCATACGGGATGCTGGCTACACGCCCGTGGCCCTTTGATTTCGGCACGGTTCGCGCACATCGATCGGCCGGTTGATGCGCATCAATCGGCGTGGGGTCCGTCGACCTAGGATGCGGGCGCGGGTCGGTGGAACCACGACCCACCAGGGCGCTCAGCCTCACACCACTGGAGTTCGACATGATCTCGATCCGAAATCTCGCGTTTGCCGCAGTCGCCTCGACTGTCGGTCTTGCCGGACACGCTCAAGCGCCTGTCGATCACGCCGCGCATCATCCCGCCACATCGGCATCGGCGCCAGCGGGTGGCTCGGCTGCGATGGGCGAGCACATGAAGCGCATGCACGAGATGCACGAGAAGATGATGCAGGCCAGTACGCCCGAGGAGCGCAGCGCCCTCATGTCCGAGCACATGAAGCTCATGCAGGACGGCATGGCGATGATGGGCGGAATGGGTGCCGACGGCATGCGCTGCCAGGGCGGAAAGCCTGGCAAGGGCCCGATGCATGACAACATGGCTGCGCATCACGAGATGATGGAAAAGCGCATGGAGATGATGCAATCGATGATGCAGATGATGCTCGACCGCATGTCCGCAGTGCCTGCAAAGCAGTGACCAGCCGGTGACTGAACTCGCCCGCCACTCCAGGGAGCCCGCATGAAGATCGTATTCGCCGCCGACGGCAGCAAGTGCACCAAGAAGGCACTGGCTTTCCTCGTCACGCACGAAGGGCTGCTCGGTGAGCAGGGCGAACTGATCGTGTTGAACGTTCAGGTGAAACTGCCGCCGCATGTGAGGCGGGCGCTGGGAGCTGCTGCGGTGAGCGAATACGCCAGCGACGAGGCCGACAAGGTGCTGGTTCCGGTCAAGCGCTTCCTGGATCGACATCCGGTGCGCTACCGCGCGGCCTCGGTCGTCGGCTCGCCCGCCGAGGAAATCGTCAAGGCCGCGAAGCGCGAAGAAGCGCATTTGATCGTGATGGGAACGCACGGTCTGGGTCTGGTCGGTCGAGCCCTCATGGGCAGTGTGGCCCAGCGGGTGATCACGGACTGCGACGTACCGGTTCTGCTGGTGAAGTGAACGTGCCCGGCAGGGTGCGCCCGTCGTCCTTTCACCCCACCACGCAGTGTGCGCCGACGCACAAAGACACTCCTGCTCGCATGCCGTAGGCCAAGGATTACAAGGGCATCTTGGTTTCACCGACAGACGCGAGGACCCGCTTGCGTGAAGCTGGCCGTTCGCACCTGACCAGGAGTGAAAGTGCCATGAATGTCCTGACCACGCGTCACCCAGATCGCCGCGACTGCTTGTCGGCGAATCGCATCCTTCCTGCCTACCACCCCGGTCACTCCCGACGACGATGAGTCCGCAGCGGTCACCGTTGCGCAGGATGGCGCAGCGGCGGCATGGACCTGCGGCGCCCCGCTGATCAGGTCGGGCGGCGCGACCCACGAGTCGTTTGCGTCCCACTGGGACGAAACCATGAACGACGTTCTTCACACCAATAGGAGTTGATCATGAAGATCCAGAGCCAACCCACCGCCGAACTGACCCGTCTGGCCAAGCTGATCCAGCCGATGGACACGGTGGCCATGCTGACCAGCCACGATGCCGAAGGCGCCCTGGTCAGTCGCCCGATGGCGCCGCTGGAGATGGACGCACACGGCGCGATGTGGTTCTTCACGGACCGGCGTTCGGCCAAGATCGATCAATTGAAGGTGTTGAACCTCTGCTTCGTCGATGCCGAACGAGGCACCTATGTGTCGATGTCCGGACACGGCGAGATCGTCGACGACCGCGAGCACGTGAAGCGGCTCTGGTCGCCCATGGCGCGTCCGTGGTTTCCGCACGGCCCCGACTCGGAGGAACTGGCGCTTCTCATGTTCACACCGCATGCGGCGGAGTACTGGGATGCCGTGGACACCAAGATGGTGAGGCTGTTCGCGACCATGGTGTCCGTGGTGGCGGCCAAGCCGATCGGCCTGGGTGAGCACGGTCATCTCGCGCATCTCTGACCCCCACACCGCGGGGGCCACCGCAACAGGCCCCCGCGGTCAGCCGGCAGGCCGCCATCGGCTGGTTTTGACGGCGTCGGTCGTTACGGGCGTTCTTGTGTGCTTGCTGGCCGTCGGTGAATGGATGGGTTGGCCCTTTCTCGCCGCACCTCTGGAGCGTGCTCTTTCCAGCGCATGGTCCCGTCGGGTCAGTCTGTCGGCGCCCGCCGATTCGGCGGAATCGGCTCGGCAGCAGTTCGGCATCCGCTTCGTGGGAGGGCTGCGCCTGCAGACGCCCATCCTCGAGATCGGTGCACCCGGATGGAGCCGCCAGCCGCATCTGTTGTCGGCGACCGATGTCGAACTGCACATGCGCTACATCGATCTGTGGCGTGCCTACCGAGGTCAGGTCCTGCGCATCGAGGCGTTGCAGGCCCGCGCGCTCGATGGACAGCTGGAACGGCTGGCCGACGGCCGGGCCTCGTGGCAGTTGTCGGCCCGCCCGGGTGTGGTTTCGCAACAGGCAGTCCCGATCCCATCGTTCGGACGATTGCAGGTGTCGGGCGGCGAGTTGCGCTACCGCGACGCGCCGCTGGCGATCGATGTCGAGAGCCGTGTGTCGCTGGTCGACAGCGATTTGAGGTTCAGCGCAAGCGGGCTGTACCGCGGGCTTCCGGTGAAGATCGATCTGCTCGCGTCGCGCGTGCTGTCACCCACGACCGGCGCGTTGCGCACCACTTCCAGTCCGCTGACGCTGGATGCCACCGTGGGGCGCGCCCGGGTGACTTTCGAGGGCCGTGTCGACGATGTCCTTCACTTCGATGGATTCAGTGGTCGGTTCAGCTTGCGGGGACCGTCGCTGGCTGCCGTGGGCGACCCGGTGGGCGTGACCTTGCCGACCACCGCGGCGTTCTCGTCCAGTGGCGTGATCGTCAAGCACGGCGATGACTGGCAGGTTCGGCTCGACGACGCGATGGTGGGGTCGAGTCGACTGAACGGTGCCTTCGGGTACCGAGCCGGCGGCGCCGTTCCCATGCTGTCCGGCCGCCTCGGTGGCAGTCGTCTGCTGCTGACCGATCTCGGGCCGGTGGTGGGCTCGACGGCGGCAGCTCCGATGGAGTCGGCCTCGGCCGCCGGTCCGGCGGTGAAGCTGCCGGGCAAGATCAAGGGCAAGGTGCTGCCCGCTCGCCCGTTCGATCTCGCCGCCCTGCGTGCGATGGATGCGAATGTGCTGATCGACATCGCGGAAGTCGACCTCGGCACCGCCCGGCTGGAACCCCTGCGTCCGCTGCGCGGCCATCTTCGATTGAGCGGGGGCGTGCTGAGCCTGAGCGACCTCGATGCACGCACTGCCGATGGTCGTCTGGCGGGGCGCTGGAGTCTCGACGGACGCGGAACATCGGCCCTGTGGGACGCCGACCTGCGATGGAGCGCGGTTCGGCTCGAGCGCTGGATCCACCAGGCGCGCGTCAACGGCGCACCTCCCTACGTGTCGGGACACCTGAGCGGGCGCGCGACATTGAAGGGGCAGGGCCGCTCTACCGCCGACATCCTGGCGAGCCTGGATGGCCGCGTGCGCACCGAACTGAGCGACGGATCGGTTTCGCACCTGATCGTCGAGGTTGCCGGGGTCGACGTGGCCCAGGCGCTCGGGGTCTTCTTCAAGAACGATGACTCCCTGCGGCTGGGCTGTGCGGTGGCCGACCTGGATGCCGTCGGCGGTGTGTTCCGCCCCCGGGTGATGGCGCTGGACACGACCGATTCGGCCGTGTGGATCGACGGCTCGCTGTCGCTTGCAACCGAATCCCTCGACCTGCGGGCGGTGGTCAGTCCCAAGGATTTCAGCCCGTTGACGCTGCGGTCGCCGCTGCATGTGCGCGGCAGCTTCGCCGACCCCGAGGTGTCGCTGGAGCGGGGGCCCATCTCCCGCAAGGTGGCCTCTGCCCTGTTGCTGGCCTTGCTGAATCCGCTGGCTGCGTGGATTCCGCTGATCGATACCGGCGATGCCGACCTGGCCCAGCGCCATGGCGACGGCTGCCGTCGACTGATGCGCCTCGGCGCTGCCGGCGGGATATGAAGGAATCGACTTGACCTCGACTCGCATCGAATCCGACAGCTTCGGCCTCATCGACGTGCCGGCCGACGCACTGTGGGGCGCGCAGACCGAGCGCAGCCTGCGCTTCTTCGAGATCGGCGAACAACGCATGCCGCTGACGTTGATCCATGCACTGGCCTGGGTCAAGTGGGCTGCGGCCTGCGTCAACCGCGATCTGGGCCTGCTCGGTGAGGCCCGTGCTCAGGCCATCGCCGACGCGGCGCAGCGTGTGGCGGCAGGCGAGTTCGACACGCAGTTCCCGCTGTCGGTGTGGCAGACCGGATCGGGCACGCAGACGCACATGAACGTCAATGAGGTGATCGCTCACCTGGCTTCGCGGTCAATCGCCGGTGGGTTGGTCGGCGGCATGGACGCCGAGGCCACCGCGGCGCGAGCCATTCACCCGAACGACGACGTGAATCGGGGTCAGTCGTCGAACGACGTGTTTCCGACGGCGATGCACCTGGCGGTGGCGTTGCAGGCTCGCGATCACCTGTTGCCCGCGCTGGCCGGATTGCGCGCTGCACTCGCCGCGAAGGCGATTGCCTTCTGCTTCGTCGTGAAGATCGGCCGAACCCACCTGCAGGATGCGACGCCGGTGACGCTGGGCCAGGAGTTCGGCGGTTACGAAGCGCAACTCGCCCTCTGCCAGGAGTCTCTGCGCCATGCGCTCGTGGCGGTGCACGCGCTGGCGATCGGCGGGACCGCGGTGGGGACGGGTTTGAACACCCATCCGGAATTCGGTTCGCGCGTCGCCGCCCTGCTGGCCCGCGAGCTCGACCTGCCGCTCGTGCAGGCCGGCAACCTGTTCGCGGCTATGGCTGGTCACGAGGCGCTGGTCGCTTTTCACGCGTCGCTGAAGATGCTGGCCATCGCGCTGACCAAGATCGGCAGCGACATCCGACTGATGGGCAGCGGGCCGCGTGCCGGGCTCGGAGAGTTGCGGCTGCCGGAGAACGAACCCGGCAGTTCGATCATGCCCGGCAAGGTCAACCCGACCCAGGTCGAGGCGCTGACGATGGTGTGTGCGCAGGTGATGGGGCATGACGCTGCGATCGGCTTTGCCGCCAGCCAGGGCCAGTTCGAGCTGAACGTCTACAAGCCGTTGATTGCATTGAACTCCCTCGACAGCCTGCGGCTGCTCACCGACGCGATGGTCAGTTTCGACCGGCACTGCATCGCAGGCTTGGCGGTCAATGCCGCGCGTGTCGAGCAGTTGCTCCAGGGTTCGCTGATGCTGGTCACCGCGCTGGCGCCGCACATTGGCTACGACCGTGCCGCTCGGGTCGCCAAGTGTGCCCATGACCACGGGACCTCGCTGCGCGAAGCCGCGCTGGCACTGGGTGCGGTCACTGCCGAGCAGTTCGACGACTGGGTGGACCCGAAAAGGATGCTCGGGCCTTGATGGCTGCGGCCCCGGAAATGTAGCTCTTGCGTTCGCCAGCGCACCGACTTTCACCGCGCTGGCGCCTACCCTGATCGGAGGCAGAGCGCGTTGCGCTGCCTCCACCGGGTCACCGTTCGCGGAGGCCCATTCGAACCTTCCGCATCACGCTGTTTCATCACGTCAGGATTTGCCATGAACCATTCCTTGCTGGCCGCCGCGCTGCTCATCACCGTGGGACTCGCTGCCTGCGACAAACCCACCGTCGTCAACGTTCCGCCACCGGTTGTCGGTGTCCCGGGCCCGACCGGACCGCAAGGCGCCACAGGCAACCCGGGGGCCGATGGCAACAAGGGTGCCCCGGGAACGACGGGAGAAAACTCGACAGTGATCGTGTTGCCGCCCGCAGCCTCGGCGCCTGCGAATTGATCCCGCCCATCGACAACCCGAGGAGAAGCACATGAGCTTAGGAACCATACTTTTGATCGTCCTGATCCTGATGTTGATCGGCGCGTTTCCGAGCTGGGGACACAGCCGCAGCTGGGGCTATGGTCCCAGCGGGGGGCTGGCGCTGGTCGTGGTCATCGTCCTGGTGCTGGTGCTGACCGGTCGCCTCTGATGATCGGAGGGATCAGGCGGCCGTCGAAGCGGTCCACGCTGAACCCACAGGAGACAAGATGCGCCTGACACCGATCCTGTCGCTCTGCGCGGCGCTGGCCCTCACGGCCTGTGGCGATGTGGCGAAGCTGCCGTTGTCGGCGGGCATCGGCCCACAACCGACATTGCCGCCACCGCGACCCAGCCTGATCCCGACAGTGAATATCGCTCCGGCCGTGGGCTGGCCGGCAGGGATGACGCCGCAGGCTGCGCCGGGCACGCAGGTGGCTGCGTTCGCTCGCGATCTCGATCATCCACGCTGGCTGCTCGTGTTGCCCAACGGTGACGTGCTGGTCGCCGAGACCAACGCCCCGCCGAAACCGGAGGATGCCCAGGGCATACGAGGCTGGGTGATGGGCCGCATGATGAAGCGTGCCGGCGCCGGCGTGCCGAGCGCCAACCGCATCACCTTGCTGCGCGACACCGACGGCGACGGCGTGGCCGACCTGCGGTCCGTGCTGCTCGAAGGCCTTCGCTCTCCCTTTGGAATGGCACTGGTCGGCGACATGCTGTATGTGGCCAACACCGATGCGGTGGTGAAGTTTCCCTACGTCACGGGCGCCACCCGCATCACGGCTGGCGCCACCCACGTCGTGGAACTGCCGGCCGGGTCCATCAACCACCACTGGACCAAGAACCTGATCGCCAGCGCGGACGGCAGCAAGCTGTACGTGACCGTCGGATCGAACAGCAATGTCGGCGAACGCGGCATTGATGCCGAGGCGCAGCGCGCGGCGATCTGGGAGGTCGACACCGCCAGTGGCTCGCACCGCATCTATGCGTCAGGTCTGCGCAACCCGAACGGGCTTGCCTGGTCCGGCGATCGCGGCGACGGTTCCACTGCGCCGACGCTGTGGACGGTGGTCAACGAGCGCGACGAGATCGGCAGCGACCTCGTCCCCGACTACCTGACCTCGGTGCGCGACGGCGCCTTCTACGGCTGGCCGTACAGCTACTACGGACAGAACGTCGATGCCCGCGTCCAGCCACCTCAGCCCGAGCCGGTGGCACGCGCCATCTCGCCCGACTACGCGCTGGGCCCGCACACCGCCTCCCTGGGTTTGGTGTCCTCGGCAGGCAGCAATCTGCCGGCGCCGTTCGCGCATGGCATGTTCATCGGCCAGCATGGCTCGTGGAACCGCCAGCCGCACAGTGGCTATCAGGTGGTCTTCGTCCCGTTCGACGGCGACAAGCCCTCGGGCGCCGCGCCGGTCGAGGTCTTGACCGGATTTCTGAACGGCCAGGGCGAAGCCTATGGTCGACCCGTCGGAGTCGCGCTGGACAAGCAGGGCGCGTTGCTGGTGGCTGATGATGTCGGCAACGTGGTCTGGCGCGTGAGTGCGAAGCCATGAGCCGCTACCTGCTCGCCGGCGCTGCGACCGCGCTGGTGATGATGGCACTCGACGCCCTGTGGCTCGGCTTCATCGCCAAGCCGCTGTACCAGGACGGACTCGGGCACCTGATGGCCGAACGGCCGAACCTGTGGGCGGCCGGAGCGTTTTATGCGATCTATGCCTTGGGTCTGCTGGTGTTCGCGGTCATGCCGCATTTGGGCGAATCAGGTTGGCGTGCCACGGCCGGCAGCGCCGCGCTGTTCGGGTTGGTCGCCTATGCCACCTACGACCTGAGCAACCTGGCGACCCTCAAGGCCTGGCCGATCGGCCTGTCGCTGATGGACATGGCCTGGGGAAGCGCGGCCAGCGCGATCGCGGCCGTGGCAGGCAAGGCCGCGGCTGACTGGTCGTCGGCTGCCGGCTGAGGCCCGCTGGATCCAGCGGCGCCGACGGGTTCGTTCGGCTGGCGTAGGACATCGGCTACGGAGGGCGGCGATGGGCTCCGGCGTCTGGGAACGCCCACGCCATGCAGAGTCAGTGCATCACATCATCGTGACGCCAACCTGACCTCCCATGACCTCCACCTTCAACCTCAAGACCACTCTCGCCATCGCTTCCCTGCTGGCGCTGCCGCTATTCGCCCAGGCCAACGCGATGACCGAGGCCGACTACAAGGCTGCCAAGTCACGCATCGGTGCTGATCTCAAGGCCGACAAGATCGCCTGCGGATCGCTGGCCGGCAATGCCAAGGATATCTGCCACGAGGAAGCCGGCGGCAAGGAAAAGGTCGCGCTGGCCGAACTGGAGTACAGCTACACCGGCAAGCCCGCCGACCACAACAAGCTGATGGAGGCGAAGGCCGAAGCCGCCTACGGCGTGGCCAAGGAAAAGTGCGACGATCTGGCCGGAAACCCGAAGGATGTCTGCATCAAGGAAGCCAAGGCCATCGAGACCAAGGCCCTCGCGGACGCCAAGATGAACAAGAAGATCGTCGAGGCGGAGACGGATGCGTCTCGGTCCAAGACCGACGCGGACTACAAGGTGGCAGCCGAAAAATGCGATGCGCTGGCCGGCGATGCGAAGTCCGGTTGCATCTCGGCGGCAAAGGCCCGATTTGGGAAAACCTGAGCCTACCGGCGGGGGGATTTTCTGACGCTCAAAGTGTCAAGATTCATTGACATTTGACACCGTAAACAAGAATTGACAGTTGTAGGTCATCTCGATAAGGTCGGGGCGGCTGTACGCAGGGTGGTGGCTTGTCCATCCCTTCCGTGCGGTACCCACGTGCTGGTTCAGCACGGGAACGCTCATCACTCATTCGAGGAGATACCTATGGCAGATGATCCCAACCGAGTCTGGCCGTCCGGCTTGACGACCGCAGAAGCTGAAGAATTGCAGCGTGGCCTTGTTGAAGGCACACGCGTGTTTTTCTTCATCGCGATCCTGGCTCACGTTCTGGCGTACGCCTACTCACCCTGGCTTCATTAAGAAGGATCCAACATGAACCAAGGAAAAATTTGGCGTGTGGTCAACCCCACGGTCGGCGTGCCCATCTTCCTGGGCTCCGTTGTCATCGCGTCGCTGGTTGTCCACGGTGGTCTGATGATCAACACGGAATGGTTCGGCTCGTACTGGAACGGCGGTCACAAGGCGGCTGCAGCTGCCG
Source organism: Rhizobacter sp. (assembly GCA_046154125.1). Taxonomy (GTDB): domain Bacteria; phylum Pseudomonadota; class Gammaproteobacteria; order Burkholderiales; family Burkholderiaceae_C; genus PBB1. Next base: position 17,306 of record JBJXEJ010000071.1, read on the forward strand.
CTGCGAAGCCCGCTGCAGCGCTGGCGCCTGACACGGTCGTGTCGCAGGCTCCATCGCCACAGAAGTAAGTTCGCTTGCTTTCTGTTGTGCCTTGAAGGGCCGGGATGCATCATCCCGGCCTGTTTTTTCGGTGAGCTGAACGATGAATCGCCTTAACCAGCAACTGATGCGCGCTTGGGCTGGCCTGGGCACCCGGTTCCTGCCGTTTGCGGATGCCGCGACGCCGGATCTGCCGCTGTCGAAACTGCTGCGTCTGTCGCTGTTCCAGGTTTCGGTGGGTATGGCCGTGGTTCTGCTCATCGGCACGCTCAATCGCGTGATGATCGTCGAGCTCGGTGTGCCGGCGTCTCTGGTCGCGATCATGATCTCGATGCCGCTGATCTTCGCGCCCTTCCGCGCGGTCATCGGTTTCCGATCCGACACCCACGCCTCCGCGCTCGGCTGGAAGCGCGTCCCGTTCCTGTGGAAGGGAACGATGCTGCAGTTCGGTGGGTTGGCCATGATGCCGTTTGCCTTGCTGGTCTTGTCCGGTGGCGGCAATGCAAACCAGTATCCGGCGTGGTTCGGGCAGCTTGGCGCGGGACTGGCCTTTCTGCTGGTGGGGGCCGGGCTGCACATGACACAGACGGTCGGTCTGGCCCTGGCTACCGATCTGGCGCCGGTCGAATCGCAGCCCAAAGTCGTCGGCCTGATGTACGTGATGCTGCTGATGGGCATGATCGTCAGCTCGTTGTTGTTCGGAACGCTGCTGGCGGATTTCACGCCGGCCAAGCTGATCCAGGTGATCCAGGGTGCGGCGGTGGCGACGATCGCGCTGAACATCGCGGCGATGTGGAAGCAGGAAAAGCGCAATCCGTCCCGCAACTCCGGGACCGTGAAGCATCAGACGTTTCGCGAGTCGTGGGACAGTTTCTGCCACGGCGCGAGCGCCGTGCGCCGGCTCTGCGCGGTCGGCATGGGAACCATGGCGTTCAGCATGAATGACATCCTGCTCGAACCCTATGGCGGGCAGGTGCTGCAACTCAGCGTCGGCGCCACCACCAAGCTGACCGCGACGCTGGCCGTCGGCGGTCTGCTGGGGTTCGGCCTGGCTTCTCGGGTCCTGAGTCGTGGAGCCGATCCGTTCCGGATGGCGGGCTACGGCGCGCTGGCCGGCATCCCGGCCTTCCTGGCGGTCATCTTCGCAGCACCGCTGGACTCGCCGATCCTGTTTGCCTTCGGGACGATGATGATCGGTTTCGGTGCCGGTCTGTTCGGTCACGGGACGCTGACCGCAACGATGAACCTCGCCCCCAAGAACCAGACCGGGTTGGCACTCGGTGCATGGGGCGCGGTTCAGGCCTCGGCCGCCGGCCTGGCGGTTGCGATGGGCGGCATCATTCGCGACGTGGTCGCGGGGATGGCGGCGAACGACCATTTCAGCCATGCGCTGAACGTTCCAGCCACTGGCTACATCGTCGTCTACAGCATCGAAGTCGTGATGCTGGTGGCCACCCTCGTCGCGCTGGCGCCGTTGGTCCGGCGTGTCGAGCCGGTCGCGGTCTTGAGCCGCTGAGCTGCCGATTCGCCTTGCGCGGCGGTCAGTCCACGCCGGCAGATCGCTTGGCCCGCATCTTCGCGCTGACATACGCGCCATGCGGCACGTGCAGAAGGTCGCTCAATCGGCGCATCACGTGGTTTTCGTGCGCACTGATTACGCCGTCGGCATAGGCGACCTCCCACATCTGTTCGACCAGGCCGATCCTTTGATCCATGTCGAACGAGTCGTTGATCCTCGAGGTGAACTGGAAGAAGTCGGTCGAGTCGTGAACCGCGTTGCCTGCCAGTTCGATCAGCTGTGCGCCCTCGTCATCCGACAGCGAATACCTCGCCTGCAGCGCAGCAAGCACGGCGGCGCGTTCGTCGGGCGAGATCTCGGCATCCGATCGCATCACCTCGACGAGGAGCGCGGCGGCGGCCAGGCGCAACGCGTGCTCGACGCGCTCGGGTGGCGCCCCGGTTGATGGCGACATCACCGCGTCGAACAGGTCCTTCAGTGTCTTCAGCATCTGCGAGGCGGCGCGTCAGTTCACCGTCGGCGTGCACGGTCCCAGCTTGCGGCCTGTCATCGACATGTGCATCTCGCCGTCCTTCGACTTCATGCGGAACGTCGATACGACGGTATCGCCCTTGCGCTCGGCTTCGCCGCTGCCTTCCATCGCGTCGGGCGGCGGACACGAGACGCGGTAGCTGGTCTTGCTGGCGGCCGTCTTCACGTCACTGACCTTGCAGCGCATGTCCGCCGTGGGGGTGGCCTCGGTTCCCGCCTTCGTGCAGACCCTGGATGGTGGCATCGGCATTTTCATGCCCATCATGTCCATCGTGCCGCTGTACTCCCACTGTTCCCCGACCTCGGCCGCCTGCACCGGCGCGGAGCCGGAGATGGACAGCAGCAACCAGATGACGGCGACTTGAAATCGGGACATGAGCTTCTCCTGCCAGGGGCGGTGAATGAACGCAGTACGAATGTACCGGAGCACATCGGTGCGCCGTGTCACGTTGGCGCGCCGGGATAGAGGATCACCGACAGGAACCGGATCGGCCTGGCCAGCAGCCGCTCCGGGCCGTGCAGGATCTCGCCGGCGAAGGTCAGCGAATCGCCAGGTTCCAGCACGTAGACCGTGTTGCCGTGCCGGTACTCCATCGTCCCCTCGAGCATGTGGATGAATTCGGTGCCTGGGTGCTCGAAGGTCGGGAAGCTTTCCGACTGCTCGTCCATTTCGATCAGGAACGGCTCGAAGCGTTTCACCGGTCCTGGGTCGTAGGCCAGCAACTTGTACGTGTGACCGCTCCTGGTGCCTCGGCGCACCACTTCCATGCCTGCGTCGCGCTTGACAAGCTGCGCGGCACCCGACGGCACGTCGTAGTTGCGGAACAGCATCGACATCGATACGCCGAGCGCACGCGCGATGCGGGCGAGCGTGTCGAGCCCGGCCATGATCTGTCCGGTCTCGATCTGCGACAGCATGCTGCGGCTGACGTTGGCCTGCTCCGATACCTGCGCCAGCGTCAGCTGGTGGCGCTGGCGCAACTCGCGGATCGCGCTGCCGAGCGACTTTTCCAGCGATGGCGATTGGTCGATCGCGGAAGGTTGGGCGCGGGCGGATTGTTTCTTCATGGGAATCAAAATTGCTTGTGAGGAATCTATCACGCTACACTGCCTCGGCGGTGTTTCGACACCCGGAGACCGACATGAGCCCCACCCCGAAGCCTTCTGACCCTGTTGTTCCGTTGCGCTTCAAGGGCCTGGCCGACGCCACCAGCCTCCTCGACGCGCAGGGCGTCAAGTACGTGCTCGCGCAGTTCGTCGACATCCACGGCACCGCCAAGGCGAAGTCCGTGCCTGTGGCTCACCTGCCGTCGGTGCTCGGCGACGGCGCGGGCTTCGCCGGCTTTGCGATCTGGGGCGTGGGCATCGAGCCGCACGGCCCGGACTTCATGGCGGTCGGCGAGTTGAACACGCTGTCGCTGGTGCCGTGGCAGCCGGGCATGGCGCGCATCGTCTGCAACGGTCACGTCAACGGTGAGCCCTGGGACTTCGACTCGCGCGTCACGCTGAAGAAGCAGATCGAGCGGCTGACCGCGCGCGGCTGGACGCTGAACACCGGCCTCGAACCCGAGTTCTCGCTGCTCAGGCGCAACAGCGTCACTGGCGCAATCGAGCCGTGCGACAGCAGCGACGCGCTGGCCAAGCCCTGCTACGACTACAAGGGCCTGTCTCGCACCCGAGCCTATCTGGAGAAGCTGACCGAGTCGCTGCGCGCGGTCGGCATCGACGTCTATCAGATCGACCATGAAGACGCGAATGGCCAGTTCGAGATCAACTACACCTACACAGACTGCCTGACGTCGTGCGACCACTACGTCTTCTTCAAGATGGCGGCCTCGGAAATTGCGAACGAGATGGGCATGGTGTGCTCTTTCATGCCCAAGCCGTTCGCGCACCTGCCGGGCAACGGCATGCACATGCACGCATCGATCGCCGATGAAGCCGGCGCCAACCTGTTCGAGGACAAGAGCGACCCGCAGGGTCTGAACCTGTCGACGCTGGCCTATCACTTCCTCGGCGGCCTGCTTGCGCACGCGCCGGCGCTCACCGCACTGGCCTGCCCGACGGTCAACTCGTACAAGCGTCTCGTGGTCGGCCGGTCGCTCACCGGCGCGACCTGGGCGCCGGCCTACATCAGCTACGGCGACAACAACCGATCGACGATGGTGCGCATCCCGAAGGGACGTCTCGAACTGCGGCTTCCCGATGGTTCGTGCAATCCGTACCTGGCGACCGCGGCGGTCATCGCTGCCGGCCTGGACGGTATCGACCGCAAGCTGCACCCGGGCCCGGCGCACAACGAGAACCTGTACGACCTGTCGCCGGCCCAGCTGCGCGAGCGCGGTATCGCCGTGCTGCCGCAGAACCTCGACCGGGCGATCGACGCGCTCGAGGCCGACAGGCTGATCGTCGACGCCCTCGGACCGGTGGCGTGCGAGTTCATCCGGCTCAAGCGCATGGAGTGGATCGAGTACATGCGCCACGTTTCCGACTGGGAAATCAAGAGCTACCTCGAGTTTTTCTGAAACCTGGAACGAAACGGAAGCCATCACATGTGCGGCATCGTGGGATTGCTGGTCAAGAAGCCGGCACTGAAGGAGCAACTCGGCGCGCTGATGGTGCCGATGCTGCTCGGCATGACCGAACGAGGCCCCGATTCGGCCGGCCTCGCGGTGTTCGGCGACGCGCTCGATGCGGGGCACCGCAAGCTGAGTCTCTATTCGGGCCTGACGGTCGAAGGCTCGCAGTTCGAATGGGCCGCGCTGGTGACGGCCTTGAACGCAGCCATGCCCGAGGCCCAGGCGTGGTCGCATGCGACCGGCAACCACGCCGTGCTGACGGTCGCCATCGACCCGACGCGGATCAAGACCTGGCTGCACGAGCACCACCCGAAGCTGCACATCCTGTCGACCGGCCGCTCGATCGATCTCTACAAGGACATCGGCACGCCCGGCGAGGTGGCTGCCCGCTACGGCTTCGCAACGCTGAGCGGCACGCACCTGGTCGGCCACACCCGCATGGCGACCGAATCGGCCGTCACGCCCGACCGCGCGCACCCGTTCACCGCCGGCGAGGACTTCTGCCTGGTGCACAACGGCTCGCTGTCGAATCCCTACGGCGTGCGCCGCAAGCTCGAGCCGCTGGGCATCCACTTCGACACCGACAACGACACCGAAGCCGCGTGCCGCTTCATCGAATGGCGCCTGCGCGACGGCGATGATCTGCCAACTGCGCTGCGGCGCAGCTTCGACGAGCTCGACGGCTTCTACACGCTGCTGATGGGCACGGCCGACCAGCTCGCGCTGATTCGCGACCCGTTTGCGTGCAAGCCGGCGATGGTCGCCGAGACCGACGATTACGTCGCGATCGCCAGCGAGTTCCGCGCGCTCGCGCACCTGCCCGGCATCAACCACGCTCAGGTTTTCGAGCCGGCACCGGAGGAGATGTACGTATGGAAGGCGTGATCGAAATGACCACCTTCGATCTTGCGACGCAGACGGTGCGCGAGTTGAACCAGTACCTGCACCAGCCGGCGGCCGAGCTCGAAGGGCGCGAGGTCGTGGTCGCGAACCCGAATGGCGCGCACAACCTCGCCGTCGGCCTGAATGCGCCGGTCAAGGTGACGGTGCAGGGACACGCCGGCTACTACGCAGCTGGCATGAACCAGCTTGCGACGGTCGTCATCGAAGGCAGTGCCGGCACCGGCGTCGCCGAGAACATGATGAGCGGTCGCGTGCATGTGAAAGGCTTCGCGTCGAACGCCGCTGGCGCGACCGCGCACGGCGGACTGCTGGTGATCGAGGGCGACGCCGGCTTGCGTTGCGGCATCTCGCTGAAGGGCGGCGACATCGTCGTCGGCGGCTCGGTCGGCAGCTTCTCGGCCTTCATGGCGCAGGCCGGCCGCATGGTGATCTGCGGCAACGCCGGTGATGCGCTCGGCGATTCGCTGTACGAGGCCGTGCTGTACGTGAAGGGTGACATCAAGTCGCTCGGCGCCGACGCGCAGGTCGAGCCGATGGACGCGGCCGACATCGCCACCGTGGCCGAACTGCTGAATGCGGCCGGCCTGAAGACCGCGCACGACCCGGCGTCGTTCAAACGCATTGCCTCCGCCCGCACGCTGTACCACTGGAACGCCGACGCGGACCAGGACTATTGAACGCTTCGAGCACGCTCCCATGGACCACTCCCCGTCATTCCCGAAGCGCATCCAGGCCGAAGAGTCCGCCACCTTCGATCGCACCGCGCTCGACTACATCCACAACGCGGCAGCCCACGGGCTGTACGAGATCCGCGGCCTCGGCGCCAAGCGCAAGCTGCCGCATTTCGACGATCTGGTGTTCCTCGGCGCGTCGCTGTCGCGCTACCCGCTCGAGGGCTACCGCGAGAAGTGCCTGACGAAGACCGTGCTCGGCACGCGCTACGCCACCAAGCCGATCACGCTCGACATCCCGATCACCATCGCCGGCATGAGCTTCGGTGCGCTGTCGGCGAACGTGAAGGAAGCGCTCGGACTCGCGGCCACCGCGATGGGAACCTCGACCACCACCGGCGATGGTGGCATGACGCCCGAAGAACGCAACTCGTCGAAGACGCTGGTCTACCAATGCCTGCCGTCGCGCTACGGCTTCCGACCCGACGACGTGCGGCGTGCCGATGCGATCGAGATCGTCATCGGCCAGGGCGCCAAGCCAGGCGGTGGCGGCATGCTGCTGGGCCAGAAGGTCAACCCGCGTGTGGCCGCGATGCGCACGCTGCCGCAAGGCATCGACCAGCGCTCGGCCAGCCGCCATCCCGACTGGACCGGGCCCGACGACCTCGTCATCAAGATCCACGAACTGCGCGAGATCACCGACTGGAAGACGCCGATCTACGTGAAGATCGGCGCGACCCGCGTCTTCAACGACGTGAAGCTCGCAGTGCACGCCGGTGCCGATGTGGTCGTGCTCGATGGCATGCAAGGCGGCACCGCCGCCACGCAGACCTGCTTCATCGAGAACGTTGGCATCCCAACGCTTGCCGCCTTGCGGCAGGCGGTCGACGCACTCGAAGACCTGAACATGAAGGGCCAGGTGCAGCTGATCGTGTCAGGCGGCATCCGCACCGGCGCTGACGTGGCCAAGGCCTTGGCGATGGGTGCCGATGCGGTCTCGATCGGGCAGGGCGTGCTGATGGCGCTGGGCTGCAACCACGAAAGCTACGAGCAGAACGGGCAGCGCA
>JBJXEJ010000072.1:0-5672 GCA_046154125.1 Rhizobacter sp.
CGCCTTCGAGCACCAGAATTTCTTCGCCCCCGTCGTGAACGTGCCGGTCGAAGTGCGACCCGGGTGCGTAGCGCACGATGCTGGTGGCGCGGGCGACCTCGCCGCCCACCCGATCCAGCATGCGTCGATCGACACCGGGCAGCGGTGAGGGCGTCCAGGTCGCATCTGCCGCACGCGCAGCGATGCGAGCCGAGAAGTCGTCGTTGATGTTCATGGTTATGTCGATTCAATGCCGAGCGGCCACTGGCGCAAGGCGGGGGCTACGATGCTGGAGATGTCGGGCAGCAGGCGGACGCTGCGGTTCGATCCGGATCCTTTGCATTCTCAGCGCTACAGGAGATTTCGATGAGCCACTACGTGTTCGGCAAGTTGGTGTCGCTGCCCTTCGATGCGGCGGTGCAGCGAATCACCGAGGAACTGGCCAAGGTCGGTTTCGGTGTGCTCACGGAGATCGACGTCCAGGCCACGATGAAGAAGAAGCTGGGGCAGGAGATGCCCCCTTATCGAATCCTCGGTGCCTGCAACCCGGGGTTTGCAAGCCGCGCGATCGCGGCGGAGCCGCAGATAGGCGCCTTGCTGCCCTGCAACGTGGTTGTGCGGCAGGACGCCGCAGGTGGCGTGCACATCGAGGTGATGGACCCGAACGTCATCCTGACCCTGGTCGACCACCCGGACGTGGCGCCGATGGCCGCCGAGGTCAGGCAGAAACTGGAACAGGCGCTCGCGCAGGTTTGAGGAGCGCGGCGATGGCAAGACGATTGGTGATCATCGGCGGCGACGCCGCAGGCATGTCCGCAGCAACGCAGGTGCGGCGGATGAAGACCGTTGACGAGCTTGAGATCGTCGTCTTCGAGCGTTCCTCCAGAACCTCCTACGCAGCCTGCGGCCTGCCGTACCTGGTCGGCGGATTCGTGACGTCGCCAGACAGTCTGGTCGCGCGCACCCCCGAGCAGCATCGCGCCAAGGGCATCGACGTGAGGGTCCATCACGAAGTCACTGCCATCGACATCAAGGCATCTAAGGTGATCGTGCGCGATCTCGTTGCAGGCTTGGAGTCCGCGGTGCAGTACGACGAACTCCTGATCGGCACGGGTGCATCGGGCATCTCGCCGCCCTGGCCGGGCATCGACGCGAAGGGGGTACTGCAACTACGGACGCTGGACGACGCGGCAGAGGTGGAACGACTGCTGGCCGCAGGTGCGCGGCGCGCCGTGGTGGTGGGTGCCGGCTACATCGGGCTGGAGGTCGCTGAAGGTCTGCTCAAGCGCGGGCTGCACGTCACGGTAGTCGAACGGCTCGATGCGCCCATGGGAGCGGTGCTGGACGCCGACATGGCCGCCGACGTGGCAGGCGCGATTCGGGCAGCCGGGATCGATCTCCGGCTGGGCACCGCGGTCACAGGCTTCACCGCAATGGGCGGACGGGTCAGCGCCGTGGAGACGGCGGCAGGGTCCTTCGAGGCCGACATCGTGGTGATCGGGCTCGGCGTGCGCCCCAACGCCGAACTGGCGCGCGCCGCGGGCATCGGCGTGGGTGAGACCGGCGGCATCAAGGTCGACGATCACCTGCGCACCGACAGCCCGCACATCTGGGCCGCCGGCGACTGCGTCGAATCACATCATCGGATGACGGGGAGGTCGGTCGTGGTGGCGCTGGGGACGCACGCCAACAAGCAGGGCCGCGTCGTCGGCACCAACATCGCCGGCGGCGACGCGGCCTTCGGCGGCGTTCTCGGGACGGCGATCACACGCTTCCAGGACGTGGAGATCGCGCGCACCGGTCTGACTGAACGCGAGGCGGCGGCCGCGGGTCTTGACGCCCTGGGCGTGACCACCGAGGCATCAAGCCGTGCGCACTACTACCCCGGCGCGCAGCCGATGAAGATCAAGTTGGTCGTCGAGAGAGGGACAGGTCGGTTGCTCGGTGCGCAAATCGTCGGCGGGGCGGGCGCGGGCAAGCGTATCGACGTGCTCGCCACGGCGCTGTGGAACAGGATGACCGTGGCAGAGGTGGCCGAGATGGACCTCTCGTACGCACCGCCGTTCTCGCCAGTGTGGGATCCGGTCCTGCTGGCCGCAGGCAAAGCGGCTGCCATGGTCTAAATGAGTGCGGTGACTTGGTCGCCCGCTTCAACGCAAGAAGTCCATCGTCGTCGACCGCCGTTCTCGTTTGAAGCGGCACTAACTTCGGTACTGAACATCTGCTGTGCAGTCGTCAATCGAGGAAGCCGAACGGCAGCAGAGGGTCGGATGCGGGTCTACGCCATCGAGGATTCGGTGCCGAAAAGCCGCCGGCCAAGGTGGCCAGCACTGGTGGTGGCGTTCAAGTGCGACCTGTGCCCCCAGAGGCAGATTGAACATTGATTCAGGTTTGCGTGCGGTGGGGGGGCTTGCCGTGTCGACCCACGCTACCACGTCGTTCTCGCCGTCAAGGTCTGCGCGCTCGCAGGGCGAGCGCTTGCGGCCTGCGGCCGTCTGCGAACCCTGACAGCTGCGCTGCGCCGTGGTGCTCAGGTCTCGGGCAATCCCGCCCGACACAGACCGGAGTTCGCCATGTCGCTGTCTACCACTTCTTCCATCGTTGCTGTCGACGCGCTGCTGGTGCGCGATGTCGATGGTCAATACCGTCCGGCGCGTGCCGAGGAGGTTCTGTCGCAGGCGCGGCGCGTGCTGTCGCATCGGGTGCGTCGCGGTGTCACGATATCGTCGCCGCAGGCGGTGAAGGACTACCTGCGCCTGGAGATCGGTGTGCTGGAGCACGAGGTGTTCTGCGTTCTGTTCCTGGATGCGCAGCACCGGATCATCGAGCTGAAGCAGATGTTCCGCGGCACGGTGACGCAGACCTCGGTGTATCCGCGCGAGGTGGTCAAGGCCGCGCTGGCCTGCAATTCGGCCGCTGTCGTACTGGCGCACAACCACCCCTCGGGTTCGGTCGAACCGAGCCGTGCCGACGAGTTCCTGACGCAGACGCTGAAGTCAGCACTGGCGCTGGTCGACGTGCGGGTCCTCGACCACCTGGTGGTGGCGGGTGCCGATGTCTGCAGCTTCGCCGAAAGGGGCCTTCTCTGAGGCTTGCGCGGGGCGCGTCGCCGCGCCTCGTTTCCCTCACGGCTTACGCATGCGGATCAGGCGAGGCTGATCCGCTTGATGTCCAGTGCGAAGGGACCACCTTGTCTGGCGGCGATCATCAGCCCGACCTGTCGGATGCGTGCGGGGTCGAGTGCAGGGGCGCCGGGAACCTCGCGTCCGCGGAAGCTGGCGCGGAAGTCGGCCAGCGGCAGGTGCAGTGTTTGCCAGTCGGTGCCCGATGGTGTGAAGCTGGCTTGGAAATTCAAGCTGTCGAAGCCGTCGTCGGTGAGCAAGCTGAGCTTGAACTGCTTGTTGTCGCCGCGGATCTCGATGATGCAGGCCGCGGCGCCCTGCTGGCCTCGGGCTGCGGGGCTGGATCGCACCGACGCAAAGCCCCCGTTGCGTTCCAGCGAGACCGTCCCCTCGAAGACCGCATGGCCCGCCGGGTCGTGTCGTAGTGCGCTGCTGGAGATGCCTCCCATGACGCGGTCGTCGATCGGCGACCAGGCGCGCGCGATCACCGGATCGCTGAAGTCGAAGAGCAGCAGGGTTTCGTCAGGCCGGGTCACCGGGCCATTGTGGCTGGCGGTCGTCGGTGGCGTTGGCCCGTGCTGGCAAGATGGGTGGCCACAAAGAGCCAGGGAGACGCCGGGATGAACCTTTCCGAGCTGCAGGCCGAGTTGCGCCACTTTGCCGCCGAGCGCGACTGGCAGCCATTCCATACGCCGAAGAATCTGACCACGGCCTTGATGGTGGAGGCGGCCGAACTGGCGGAGATCTTCCAGTGGATGACGCCCGAGGAGTCCCGGCTTGCGCACAGGGATGCCGGGCCGAAAGAGCGCATCGGCGAGGAAGTCGCGGACGTGTTGCTCTACCTGTTGCAGGTGGCGGACCACAGTGAGATCGACCTCGCGCAGGCCATCCGTTCCAAGTTGACGCGCAATGCGCTGAAGTACCCGCCAAAGCATTCAGTGGCTCGCGTCTCGTCGGCGCGAGCTGCCGTGTCCGGCACGCATGTGCTGCTCGACTACGAGAACGTGCAGCCGTCAGAGGCCGAGTTGCGCGCCCTGGTGCCGGACGCGAGCCAGGTGTGGGTGTTCCATGGGCCGCACCAGCGGCAGGTCGAGGCGCGGTTTGCATCGTTCGGTGCCGAAGTGACGGCGGTGCCGATCAGCAAGACGGGCAAGAACGCCTTGGACTTCCATCTGTCGTTCTACATGGGCTACATCGCTTCCCGCAACCAGGCGTCGGCGATGGTGGTGGTGGCGAACGACAAGGGCTATGAGCCGCTGCTGGAGCATGCCAGGTCGATGGGGTTCGCGGCACGTCAGGTTGGGCACGGTGAGGTGAAGCCTGCCGCGCCAGTGAAAACTGCTCCGCCTGCTCCGCCTGCGGCGAAGAAGGCAGCGGCCAAGATGCCAGCTGCGAAGAAGGTCCCTGCAACGAAGGCTGCTGCCAAGCAGCTTGCAGTCAAGGCGGCGCCAGCGAAGAAGGCGGCGGTCAAGAAGGCAGTTGCCGCCGCGCCACCAGCCAAGAAAGCGCCGGCCAAGAAGGTGGTACCGGCGAAGAAGGCCGCTGCGAAGCCGGCCGTAGCGCCGCCGGCCAGGAAGGCTGTTGTGGCCGCGCCAGCGGGTGCAGCCAAGGCACTTGCATCGGTCGGCACGGGGATCAAGGCGGTGGCTCTGTCGCCCGATTCCGCGGCGACGATCAAGAAGTTGACCGACAGTCTGCGGAAGATGGGCGACAAGCGGCCGACCAAGCCGGCTTCGTTGTGGCGGTCGTTGAAATCGTTCCTGGGGTCTGGTGCCGCGGAGTCATCGGTCGAGGTGGCGTTGGCGCGCCTGATCGAAGACGGTGTGGTGAGGGTGGACTCGGTGAAGGGCGCGTCGTATCCGAAGTTTGATGCGCAGAGTGGGTCCACTGCCGACCAGGTTTAAAGGGCGGTTGTCAGATCGGCTGATGCAGGAGCTGGAGATGGATGCTGTGGTGTCGCTGATGCCGGGTCTCGGTGGGCAAAGGCGTCTCCCCGCTGCGCGGGGCCGGGCTGTCGCGCTGCGCGTCGAGCCACCGGGGTACCGGCGTCTCACCCCTGACGGGCTTCCATCCCTGACGCAACACGGTCAGGCCGGCAGAGCCGGCTGAGACACTCGGCGGCCCTTTCCCGTGCCCGGGGATCGCGGGCCCTGTTTCCTTCACGCTGCGCATGAAAGAGGCCCGCTTGGCGAACTGACCGACTTGCAGGTCGCTGCGCTGCGCTTCGCTCGGTGCGGCGCCGGTCCGATCGCCACCCCGGTCACCCGCCAAACCCGGAGCCGGGCCGCTGAAGACCGAATGCGTTGAAGTGCTCGCAGCGGCTCGACCGCCGCGCCAGTCGCTGCGCTTGGTGGCACGTCGGCCGCAGAGGCGCCGCTGCGCGAGGATGCTGGGCGGCTTTCGCTGCAGCCGCTACGCCAGGCAAGCTGGCACAGCCGCCGCGACACTGCGCCGCCCGTGGGGAGGGGGCAGCCCGTGCGCCAGTCGTCCCACCGCGCTCCCCCCAGCTGCGCCCCCGTCAACTCGTGAGGGGGACTTGTGGGGGGATCTTCAAGCGGTGGGCCGGGAAAC
>JBJXEJ010000073.1:0-4924 GCA_046154125.1 Rhizobacter sp.
TTCTGCGCAACCTAACGTTGCTGGCAATCGGTCTGCCGAACGCAGGACCGGTTGACCAGCGGGTTAGGCCACGCTGTTAGCCAACGGTAACGCCTTGCGCATTGGAACGAAGTCAATGGGAAGTCCCTCGGGCAACATGCACCCAACCTTCATCCCGCCGACGTAGCCGTGTCGGTGATATGGCCAAGTCTGCGGCGTGATGAACGGCTGCGCGCCCTACACGTCCGCGACGCTACGAAGGTGTGGCTGCAACCGATAACGGCGCGCGACTGAATGCCCTCCGGTCGCTCGGACCTGGACACCCATGAAGGTGATGCGCGCGTGAACGCGGGCCGAGCGGCGGCCAGGCTGTCGGCTGAGTTCAGCCACGCACCTGAGTTGTGCCCCTTGCAAAGCTTTGAGAACGTTGTGCCTGCTCCCGCACCGCTTTCGAGCACCACACACCCCTCGAGTCTTGGAGCAGTACTTGCTATGCATACCTCATCGCTTCCCCGACATCCAGAGGACACCATGAAGAAATCTCTCCTGATGCTCCAAGCGCTCTGCGCGGTCACTTGCTGTCTGGCTGTCACGAGCCATGCCCAAACCTTGAAGACGGTGCGCGTTGCGCATGACATCTGGGTGGGCTACGCAGGCTACTACGTGGCGCTCGACAAAAAATTCTTCAAGGACGCCGGCCTCAAGGTGGTCGACAAGACGTTCAACATGCCCGCCGATGGCATCGTCCCACTGATCCAGGGCGATGTCGATATTCACCTGTCGACACTCGATACGTTCCTGGCGGCCGAGAGCCATTCGCCCGGGAACATCCGCATGGTTGCACTGGTGGATTCGTCAAATGGTGCGGACGCCGTCATCGCCAAGTCCTCGATTCCGGACCTCGCCGCGCTCAAGGGAAAGACCGTAGGCGTCTCGCTCGGCCAGACCAGCCATTTTCTTTTGTTGAAAGGGTTGGCCGAGAAGAAGGTGCCGGTCAGCGATCTCAAGCTCGTCAACATGAATGCCGACGCCGCCGGTAATGCGTTCGCCGCGGGCAAGCTTGATGCGGCCGTGACCTGGGAACCCTTCGTCACCCAGGGCCTGTCAAAAGGCGGAAAGGTCCTCTACAGCTCGAGTGACGCTCCCGACACGATCATCAATGCAGTGGCTGTCAAACCCAAGACACTCGAGATCAAGCGCCCCGAGGTGATTGCTTTTCTAAAGGCGTACTTCCGCGGCGTCGATTGGGCCCTCCAGAATCCCGCTGCGGCGGCCGTCATCGTTGGCAAGGCACTGCAGCAGAAGCCCGATGAGATGCGGGCCATGATGGCGAAGGACAAGCTCTACACCCAAGCCGAATCTGTTGCTCTGATCGGAACGGCTGCCGCTCCGGGCAAGGTCGTCATCACCACGGGAGAAGTCGGCGACTTCATGCTGGCGAACAAGGTCATCAGCCGCAAGGCGAACGCGGCAGAGCTATTCGACGCCTCGCTGCTAGAGGAGCTTAAATAGCCAACGGCATGGTCCGCAAAATCAGCGGCGATCTGCCCGACCTTGCCATCACCGGGGGCGAGGTCGTCTTCATCGATCGCACAGCGGTCACCACGGTCCGAGCTTCGGTACTCATCCGCGACGGCAGCATCGTTGGCATCACGCCTGAGCAAAGACCCAAAGCGCGAGAGATTGTCTCGGCTGACGGAATGCTCGTCATGCCGGGATTCGTCAATGCACATTGCCACAGCATCCATCTTCTTCTGCGCGGATGGACCGAGGGGCGGCATTACCACGAGTGGCTGGAACAGGTCATGTACCGCGCCTTGCCACACTACCGCGCCGCGGACGCTCGCGTGGCAGCAGAGCTGTTCTGCATGGAGGCAATCCGCAGTGGCATCACCACCATCGCAGACAGCACGGACTTCGGCAACAGGTCTGAGCTCGTCGCAGCAACGCTTGCGGGCATCCGGCAGGCTGGGCTGCGCAGTATCTATTTCCGCACATTCTCCGATTCGCCACCGCCCGCGCTGCGCGGCAATCACGAGTCATTCCAGGATGCAATTGCGAATGTTGAATCGCTGATTGCGAGATACGACCGCGACCCGCTGACGACCATCGGCCCCGGCATCAACGAACCCCACTTCGTATCGCCTGATGGATTCCTCCGCGCTGTACAGCTCGCGGAGCGAGACGGAGTTCCCATCATGGCCCACGTCGCCGAGGTCAAGGCCGATGCAATGATCGATGACGAACCGGTGGTCGACTGGTTGCTGCGTCACCGACTGCTGTCGCCGCGCCTGGTGCTCGCCCACTGCGTATGGCTGCGAGCGCGGGATTTCCGTCGTATCGCTCGCGCGGGCGCCTCGGTCACTTGGCAGCCGTCGACGAACGCCATACTGGCCGACGGCGTCATGCCGATTCGATCCGTGCTCGACTGCGGCGTGACCGTCGGACTCGGAACCGACGATTCAAATGTGAACGACCACGTCAATATGTTCTCGGAGATGCGGACTGCGGCACTGCTCACGAAGATCGCGCGGCGCGATCCCACGGCCATTGCGCCACACGAGTTGTTGTTCATGGCGACACTCGGGGGTGCACAGGCCTTGGGTCTGCAGGATCGCGTGGGTTCCATCGCGGTGGGCAAGCGCGCAGACCTGATGCTGCTGCGGCGCCAGCGTCTGATGCCAGTCACGAACCTCGCATCGGCGCTCGTTTACCAGGCAAGCGGAGAGGAAGTCGACACGGTTCTGGTGGACGGACGCGTTGTGATGCGCGAGCGAGTGGTGCTGACCGTCGACGAACCAGCCTTGCGCGCACGAGCACAGCGCTGTGCAGCAGGTGTTCTGCGCCGCAGCGGCTTGATGCAGTCAATCGAAGGCGCGCCGACCTAGATCGTGCTCGAGTTTGCGATTGAGCAGCACAGCCACTTCAACCGCAATGAGCAGTGGCTCTACCAGTGCGCCAGATCCTGAGTCGAATGCGGCCACTGGACGCCGGACAACGGATCAGTCGTGATCAAGCAAAAGTTCGCCCTCTCTCCAGGGCAGCGTGGAGTGGGTGATGGTCTAGCCCCCCGGGCTGCGAGTGCCGAATGAAATCTCGAAATCAAGCAGGGCGCGCAGTGTCGATTCAGCCGTCCCAAGCGCCAAGAGGTCATCGGCCTGCGGCAGCACCAGAGGTCGCGGCCGCACCTGGATGAAGTAGTTCCCCGTGGCGAGCAGGATGCGAGTGGGGCACGACACGGACTCTTCCCCGTCGGGTGGAGATTCCACCGCCACGTTCTCGTGACCCGTACTGAGCGGTAGCCGTTCCCAGATGTCGAAGTACTCCTGATGCACGCCGTACTCGAACAAGCGTTCCGAGGACTCGAACTCCATCCTCCCGATGTCTTCAAAACGGCTGGGCGGCTGGAAATCCGCTCGCCTCAACCAGGAGCAGAGGTCTCCCTCCACTCGGGTCACCCCCGAAAAGCCTTGCTGCCGCGCCAGTCCGAGCAACTCCTCATGACTGCAGTCATCCAGGGATCGCCGCCCGGCACACGGTGGGCGCGAGGTGGGGATTCGGATGTCGCCGTGCCACGTGCTCGTCTGCAGCCAGAGCACGGTGGATGTGGTGTCCTCGAACTCGGGAGTACGAAGCAGAGCGCGTTTCCACACTCCCAGGTAGGCGTCGGGGACTGATTCGGACATGGGAGGCTGATGATTCTTACGAGCAGGCGCTTTGAACGTCACAGCGAAGGCCGCACTGTCCAGTCCTCACCTGCGGTTGTAGGTATAGGCCGGACTCACGGGAAGCTCGGCCCACGGTTCAAAGAATCGCCGCACGTGCACCTCGAGCGCTTCAAGGTTGGCATACCGCTGCGCTGAGCGACCGGTCCAGATCTGTCCATACAGGTCTTGCAGGCGTGCGGTGACGGCGGCCTCGTCCACGGTGCACACGACGCCGTCCTCGAGCAAGGGGCGGCCGCGCGACACCAGGGTGCGGACGTGGGACGCACGGGCGCGGGAAATCAGGAGTTCAAGCGGATCTGTTCCAGGCCAGGCGTAGGGATGGGTCAGCGCAGCAGCATCGAGCGTCACGACATTGGCCATCGCACCTGCCTCGAGGCGCCCGGTGTCATGCCGGCCAAAAGCGCGCGCACCGGCGGTGGTGGCCATTTCCAGCAGAGCCGAAGGTGCCAGGGCCAGTGTGTCCAGCCCAGGCGTGCGCTGCAGCAGGCCAGCCAGGCGCAGCTCCTCGAGATAGTCGCTGGTGTCGGAGAACCCCTGACCATCCGTCCCCACGGCAACGGACAACCCCGCCGCCCGATAGGCCGCCACCGGCGCGATCCCATTGGACAGGCGCAGATTTGAGGAGGGGCAGTGCGCCACGGTGGCGCCCGCACCGGCCAGCAGCGCCACGTCCTCACGGCTCAACCACACCGAGTGCCCGCAGGACACGTCGGGACCGAGAAATCCGATCTCTGCCAGGAACGCAGTCATGGTTTGTCCGCGCGTCTTTAGTGCCCACTGCATCTCCATCGCAGATTCGCTGTTGTGCAGGTGCAAGCAGACACCATGCTCGGAGGCGAAGGCACGCAGTCGTCTCAATTCAGTTTCGCTGCACCACTCGGCGCCGTCCGGGGCCAGGGCGAACTGGACGCTTGCGCCGTACTCGGCACGAAGGGCGAGCCAGCCGTCCAGATAGGTTTCCAGTGGCGTGTACCCCGCAGTCAGGCCGTAGCCTTGGCCCTCAATGCGCGCGCGTAATTCCGCAGGCAGGCTCGCCAGGAAGCGTGCGTCGTCGTCGTAGACGTATCCGTTTTGCGTGCGCAGCGTGGGGGCGTAAACCACGTCCAACCCGAGCATTCGATATGCATCGAGCATCGGGCGATGGTTCGACGACAGCGGCATGTCAATGGTGAGCGCCACACCCGAGCGCACCAGTTGGATGGCGGACACCAGCGTAT
>JBJXEJ010000074.1:0-10019 GCA_046154125.1 Rhizobacter sp.
GCATACATGCGCCACATCGCGCGCTCCAGGTCCTTGCCCATCTGGGTGCTGTCCTGCGTGCCCATGCGGCACCACTCGCTGCCGACACAGGTCTTCACCGTGCGCAGCGCCTTCGCGTAGGCGTGGCCCGACGGCATGCCGATGTCCTTCCAGACATGGACCAGGTCTTCCTTCCTGACACCCAGCAGGTCGATGCGCTGGCCACCGGTGACCTTGACCGTCGGGATCTTGTACTTGTCCACCGCGTCGGCGATGCGCCGCAACTCGTCGGCAGTGGTCTCGCCGCCCCACATCCGCGGAATCACGCTGTAGGTGCCATCCTTCTGGATGTTGGCGTGACTGCGCTCGTTGATGAATCGGCTCTGCGGATCGTCCTTCGACTCCTTCGGCCAGGTGCTGATCAGGTAGTAGTTGATCGCCGGGCGGCAGCTCGAACAACCGTTCGGCGTGCGCCAGCCCAACGACTTGTAGACCCCGTCGATGGTCAGCAGCTTGTCGTTGCGGATCGCATCGCGCGCTTCCTGGTGGCTGGCATCGGTGCAGCCGCACATCGCCTTCTTGGTCGGCGCCTTCGAGTAGTCGCCGCCCGCGGTGAACATCAGCAACTGCTCGACCAACCCGGTGCACGAACCGCAGCTCGCGCTGGCCTTGGTGTGCTTGCGCACCTCGTCGAGGGTGAACAGGCCCTTCTCCTTGATCGCCTTGCAGATCGCGCCCTTGGTGACGCCGTTGCAGCCGCAGACCTCGTCGGCATCGGCCATCGCGGCGGCCTTGCTGTGGCCCTGGTGGCCGACGTCGCCGATGTTCGATTCGCCGAACATCAGCTTGTCGCGGATGTCACCGATCTTGCGGCCCTCGCGCAGCAACTTGAAGTACCACGAGCCGTCGACGGTGTCGCCGTACAGACAGGCCCCGACGAGCTTGTCGCCCTGGATCACCAGCTTCTTGTAGACGCCAGCGTACGGGTCCGACATCACGATCTCCTCGAAATCGGCACCGCCGGTGAAGTTGCCGGCCGAGAACAGGTCGATGCCGGTCACCTTGAGCTTGGTCGAGGTCTGCGAACCCAGGTAGCGTCCGATGCCGAACTGCGCCAGATGCGTCGCGCAGACCCTGCCCTGCTCGAACAGCGGGGCCACCAGCCCATACACCGTGCCGCGGTGCGCCGCGCATTCGCCGACCGCGTACACGCGCGGGTCGGTGATGGTCTGCATGGTGTCGTTGACGACCAGTCCACTGCGGTTGTTGTCACCACAGTACAGCCCGATCTTGATCGCGAGCTCGGTGCTGGGGCGGATGCCGGCGGCCATCACGACCAGGCCGGCCGGGATCTCGCGGCCGTCCTTGAACTGCACCGCCATCACGCGGCCCGCCTTGCCACCGTCCTTGTCGCCGATCAGTGCCTGCGTCTGCGCGCCGATCAGGAACTTCAGCCCGCGATCCTCGAGCGACTTCTGCAGCAGCTTGCCTGCCACGTCGTCGAGCTGGCGCTCCATCAGCCAGGGTGCAATGTGAACCACCGTCACCTGCATGCCGCGCAGCATCAGGCCGTTGGCGGCTTCGAGGCCGAGCAGTCCGCCGCCGATCACCACCGCGTGCTGGTACTTCGTTGCCGCCTCGATCATCGCGTTGGTGTCTGCGATGTCGCGATAGCCGATCACGCCGTCGAGGTCCTTGCCCGGCACAGGCAGGATGAACGGATTGGAGCCCGTGGCCATCAGCAGGCGGTCGTATTCGGCTTCGGTCTCGGCACCGTCGGCGTCCACCGCGCGCACGACGCGCTGCTTGCGGTTGATGTCGACGACCTTCTTGCCGGTGTGCAGCGTGATGTGGTTGTCCTCGTACCACGTCAGCGGGTTCAGGACGATCTCGTCGAGCGTCTGTTCGCCGGCGAGCACCGGGCTCAGAAGGATTCGGTTGTAGTTCGGGTGCGGCTCGGCACCGAACACCGTGATGTCGTAGAGGTCGGGCGCGATCTTCAGCAGTTCTTCCAGCGTGCGCACGCCAGCCATGCCGTTGCCCACCATCACCAGCTTCATCTTCTTCATCGCTTACGCCTCCAGGCGGGTCGTCCCGCGTTCAGTCTGAAAATGGAATGTCTTGTCACACGATGGCGCCCGGCGACAATCGTTGAATGAGTTTTGACGTCGAGATCGGGCACAGCAGCCAGCGTGGTCCCCGCGACCTCAACGAAGACTTTGTCGGCACCCAGCGTGCCGCACCACATGAGGCCTCTCGCGGCCTGATCGCGGCAATCGCTGACGGCGTGTCGAGCGGCGGACGAGGCAAGGAGGCCGCGCAGACCAGCGTGATGGGACTGCTGGCGGACTTCTTTGCGACGCCGGCGACCTGGGACACCACCGTTGCACTGGATCGCCTGATCGCTGCACAGAACGCGTGGCTGGTGTCGCAGAACCGTCAGCGCCAGGGCCAGGAACCGGGTCCGACCTCGACGCCGCGGGACGGCGACGTGGCCGGAACCGCGGCGCTGACCACGTTGACCGCACTGGTGCTGCAAGGCCAGAGCTACACCGTGGCCCACGTGGGCGATACCCGGCTGTGGCGCCTGAACGGCGACGACCTGCAGTTGCTGACCCAGGACCACGCCTTCCCGCATCCCGATCAGCGCAGTCGCCTGAAGCGCGCTGTCGGCCTCGACGACGGCCTGCGCGTCGACTACCTGCAAGGCGAGGTGCGACCCGGCGACACCTACATCCTGACCACCGACGGCGTGCACGGCGTGATCAAGCCGCGCAAGCTCGCCGCACTGGTGCGCAACGGCAACGCCCAGCAGGCCAGCGAAGCCCTGGTCAACGCCGCGCTCGCAGCCGGTGGTCACGACAACGCTACCGCGCTGGTGCTGCGGGTGATCGGCCTCGACGCCGGTCGGCTGATCGACGAAATCACCCGCACCCGCTCCTTGCCGGCGCTGGGCCGCTGCCGGCTCGGCGACGTGATCGACCACTACACCATAACGGCGGTGGTGGCCGACACCGGCGTGCACCGCCTCTATCAGGCGCGCGATCAGCGCACTCATGAACTGGTTGCACTGAAGACCTTGCACGAGTCGCGCGCCGCCGACATGCAGGAGCGTGCCTTGCTGGCTCACGAGTCCTGGCTGGCGATGCGGGTCACGGAGCGCGACGCGGTCGGCCTGGTGCGTGGCCGCGAGGTGCACGATGCCACCGCGCTTTACACCGTCTTCGACTGGTACTCCGGCCAGACGCTCGAGCAGATGCTCGCGAAGAAGCACCGTCCTGCGATCGGCGAAGTGGTCGACGCCGGAACGCAGATTGCACGGGCGCTGGGCCGGTTGCACAGACAGGGTGTCGTGCATCGCGATCTGAAGCCGGGCAACCTGCACCTCGGCGACGACGGGCAGTGGCGAATCCTCGACCTCGGCGTGGCACTGTCCGGACAAGAGAGTTCGGCCGCCCGCGAACTGCACGCCGGCACACCCAGCTTCATGAATCCCGAGCAGTGGGAAGGCGCGCCGGCCGATGCCGCGAGCGATGTCTACGGGCTCGGCGTCACGCTGTACCTTTGGATCTGCGGGCGCCTTCCGTATGGCCAGGTCGAGCCGTACCAGACCGGCCGCTTCAAGCGTGACCCGCCGGCCCCGTCGCGGCTGCGACCCGATGTGCCGATGTGGCTCGATCATCTGCTGATCAAGGCCGTCGCGCGCAGTGCCAGGCAGCGCTTCGAGACTGCCGAGGAGCTGCTGCTCGCGCTGCAGCGCGGCGCTTCCCGTCCCCTGGCGGCACCGGGATCGACGCCGCTGCTGGCGCGCGACCCTGCGGCAGCGTGGAAACTGATCGCCGTGCTGTCGCTGCTGCTGAACGCCATGCTGGTGTTCTGGCTGGCCTTCCTGCCCAAGTAACGACGGCACGTCTGCGCGCAGCGCAGACGCAGCCTCGAGACCGGTAGAAGGTCCGCGCATCGGGTTCATCGCCTGGCCGCCATGCCGGGACGCACAGGGCCCGGGACGGCCGCGGCGCGTGCGCCGGGGGCTGGGGACGCGGAGCGCGCCCGGCCGCCCTTCTCGGCCCAGGTGCGTGTCCAGCGGATCTGCATGTAGCGCATCACGCCCAGCATCAGGACTGCCAGCACCGCGAACAGCACAAAGCCCCAGGCGTAAGTGCCGAAATGTTGCTTCGAGAAGCCCATCGCGTTTGGCACGATGCCGCCGCCCAGCGCACCGACCTCGCCGATCATCGAACCAGCCACCGCCGTCGTCGACGGCCAGCGCAACGGCACCAGTTGGAACAGCGCGCCATTGCCCGCGCCGAGAGCGCCGAAGCAGACGATCAGCAGCAACGTGGTGAGCAGCAGAGAGCCGTACGAGAATCCGATCAGCGTCAGGCACACCGCCACCATCGCCAGCACCCAGGTCAGCGTGTTGACACCGCCCCAGCGATCGGAAATCCAGCCCCCGGCCACCCGGACCGCAGCCGCCATGAAGGCCGCCAGCATCGTCAGTTGGCCCGCCTGCACCTTGCTGACGCCGAACTGGTCGTAGTAGTAGGTGGGAAGGAAGGTCGTCAAACCGATGAAGCCGCCGAAGGTCACGCCGTAGATCAGGCTGAAGACCCAACCGTCTTTCTCGAACAGACAGGCAATGTGATCGCGAAACCTGGCGTGGCCGTCGACATCGGGGGGTTCCTGCGCGAACACCACCATCACCACCATCGGAATCAAGATGGCAACCGCGGCAACGCCATAGACCGCCTGCCAGCCCAGCCACATCGCCAACGGCGGCGCCACCAGCACCGACACCGCCGTGCCGACATTGCCCGCGCCGACCAACCCCATTGCCAGGCCCTTGTGCTGCGGAGGGAACGAGCCGGAGCCCAGAGACAGTGCCACGCCGAAGCTGGCTCCGGCGATGCCGAGCAGAACGCCCATCGCCAGCAGATCGTTGAAGGACTTGACGGCGAAGAAGCCGAACAGCATCGCCACTGCGATCAGCCCCATCTCGACCAGCGTGGCGTGCTTGCGGCCGATGTACTGCGCCAGCACGCCGAGCGGAAAGCGCATCAGTGCGCCAGCGAAGATCGGAATCGACAGCATCAGGCCCTTTTGCGCAGGCGTGAGCTGGAAGGTCTCGCTGATGAACGGCGCCATCGCACCGTTGAGCACCCAGATGCAGCAGGAGAAAGCGAAGTACAGGAACGCTGCGAACAGGGTCGGCACATGGCCGGCACGCAGAAAGGTTCGAAAGTGATTCATCGGGTGAGGCGTGACAAAACGCGGGCGACGCAGACCATGACGGGCTCCCAGGGTCGCTGAACGGCATGCCGCAGCGCGGAAATACATCACCACGCACATCGTCGTGCGTGCGACCCGCCGTGTACTCGTGCAAGGTCGGGTGCGTCGCTGCACCCGCGTTAACCCTTGCAAATAGCGGGCCACCGGCTCGCCGGTCGACAACGAGCATTCGCCACCGCGCGCTGCCGGGCAGCGTCTGCAAATCACGGAAATGGTGCAAGGCGGCGTACCGGCATGGTGCGTCTGGCCATCGGGCCGACGACCGGGCGTGGACGTTATGCTCTGCGGCCTCCGACACCCGCATCGCCGCATGACCTCAGCCCTCGTGATCGCCGCACCGGGGGCTCCCGCTCTGGGAGCCGAC
This sequence comes from Rhizobacter sp., assembly GCA_046154125.1. Classification (GTDB taxonomy): domain Bacteria; phylum Pseudomonadota; class Gammaproteobacteria; order Burkholderiales; family Burkholderiaceae_C; genus PBB1. The sequence continues at coordinate 5,633 of JBJXEJ010000074.1, forward strand.
CTGAACGCAGTGGGCATCACCACGGCAGCACAGACCCAGGCCGACGATCTGCTCCGCTCGGCTGCGCGCTGCAGCGCGGACCTGATCGTCGCGTGGGACCCTTATCCGGCGCAGCAATTGCTGTCGGCGCTCACGGCGCTGCAGGATCACATGGCGCTGCCGGTGCTGCTGTTCACCAGCGACGCCGACGCGACGACGCTGGCAGCCGCACTGCGTGCGGGCGTGCACGCCTATGTTGTCAACGGGTACGCGCCAGCCAGGCTGCGACCGCTGGTGCAACTGGCACAAGCGCGCTTCGAGATCGATCGCGAGCAGCGTCTGGCGCATCAGGACCTCAGCCACCGCTTCGAGGAACGCAAGCTGGTCGACCGCGCCAAGGGCATCCTGATGCGCTCTCACCGCATTCCCGAGGACGAGGCATTCCGCCTGTTGCGCACTGCATCGATGGAGGGCAAGCAGCGCGTCGGGCTGGTCTCGCGCCGCCTCATCGACGCCGCCCGCGATGCCGAGGCGATCAACCGCGCCGGGCAGCTGCGCATGCTGTCGCAACACCTGGTCAAGCTCTATGCGCTGCAATGTGCCGGGGTCGATGCGACCCGGGCGCGCAGCTCGCTGCGGGCATCGGCCGAGCGCGTCGTCGACAACCTCGACCTGCTGGAGCGCAGCCTGTCGAAGCCCACGTTCGGCGATCTGCTGCAGATGCTTCGCAGCATCTGGCAGCAACTCGCGCCGGCGCTGGCCAGCACGCCGCAGACCCCGCGCCTCGCGGCGCTGGATTCTGCAGCCGAGAAACTGATGCAGTCGGCCGAGCAACTCACCACAGCCCTCGAAGCGGGAAACGCGTACGCCGGACTGGCACTCGTCAACCTCGTCGGACGGCAGCGCATGCTGTCGCAGCGGATCGCGAAGCAGGCCTTGCTGGCGACGCTGCTCGATGGCCAGGCCGCATCGGCGGCCGCCGCCGATGCGGTCCGGACCATCGGTGCGTTCGAGGCTGCCCAGACGCGGCTTCTGTCGTCGGCCGGCGGCTCGGGACCGTTGCACGATGCACTGCAGCAAGCGGCCGCTCCTTGGCAGCAACTGCTGAAAGGCCTGCACGGAGCAGCATCCGAAGCAGGCCGTCGATCGTTGGCCGAAGCCAGTGAATCACTGCTCGAGCTGTTCGACCAGATGACCGAACACTGCGAACAAGCCGCACAGGTGCTGATCGGGCCCATCGTCGCGGCGCCGACAGGCGGCTGAAAAACATGCCACCCGTGAATACTGCACGGGAACCCGAATCGGCAGGCCGGTCTCCACTCACTCGAGGGGTGATGAAGTCCACGCCGCAGGGCTAAATTTTGCGTGTATCGAAATGTTTCGTCCTGCCGAACGGCAGCGGCACACTTGCTCCGACCCAGGCCGTGGAAATGAAATCGTTTCACTTCTTGCGCAAGACACCTCAGGCAGGCACCGTCATGTCAGGCGCGAGCAGGTCGGCCATGAACAGCGGGTTTCACGACAGCAAACCGTTGCAGCCCCAGGCCGACATGCGGGGCTGGTTCGACTCGTCGGCGGATCTGAAGGGCGGGCTGCAGGTGCAGGAAGGCGACTTCGACTCTCTGCCTACCGAACTCCGCGACGCGTTCCCTTCACGCTGATTCGATCGCGTCCCGATACAAGGCCAGATACAGCTGCGCCGCACCGTGCCACGAGAAGTCCTGCGCCATGCCATGGCGCATCAGCTTGAGCCACAACGCCGGTTCAGCGTAGCTCTGGATCACCCGTTCGATGACCTCCGACAGCGCTGAAGCGGTCGCGTGATCGAAGACGAAGCCGGTGGCCTGGGCGCTGCCCACGCTGCGGGCGTGATCGCAGGCATCGACCACCGTGTCGGCCAGACCGCCAACCCGACGCACCACCGGCACCGTGCCGTAGCGCAGACCATACAACTGCGTCAGGCCACAAGGCTCGAATCGCGAAGGCACCAGAATGGCATCGGCACCCGCGATGATCCGGTGGGCAAAGGCCTCGTCGTAGCCAATGCGCACTGCGACACGGCCGGCATGGGCGGACGCCACCGAGGTGAAGGCATCCTCCAGAGCCGGGTCGCCCGCTCCCTGCAATGCCAGTTGCCCACCACCTTGAAGCAGCGCAGGCAGCGCCGCCAGTACCAGGTCGAGCCCTTTCTGCGGCGTCAAGCGGCTGACCACCGCGAACAGCGGGGCGCGCGGGTCGACTGCGAGCCCCATCTCGACCTGCAGCGCCGCCTTGCAGCGTGCCTTGGCGATGCGATCCGGCTCGGCGCATTCGGCGGTGTAGCGGGCGATGATGCCGGTGTCGCAGGCAGGGTTCCAAACCGCGCCATCGACCCCGTTGAGGATGCCCGACACGTCGCCCGCCCGGCCCCGTATAACGCCTTCGAGCCCGCAGCCGAACTCGTGCGTCGCCATCTCGATTGCATAGGTCGGGCTCACAGTGGTGACACGCCGCGCGAACTTCAGCCCGGCCTTCATGAACGAGAGCTGGCTGTGAAACTCGAGCGCCTGTGGAGACATGAAGCGCGAAGGCAGGCCGAGCAACGGGAAGTCGCCCGGCGGGAACAACCCCTGATAGGCCAGGTTGTGCACGGTGAACACCGTGGCCGGGGTGGTTGCCGGATGCGCCGCCACGAATGCACACGACATCGCCGCATGCCAGTCATGTGCATGCAGCACGTCGGGCACCCAGGCGGGATCGAGCTCTCCGGCAGCCAGGTGCGCCGCGACCCAGCCCAGCAGCCCGAAGCGCTGCAGATTGTCCGACCACTCGACTCCGGTGCTCGCCTGGTACGGACTGCCGCCCCGCCGGTACAGATAGGGCGCGTCGATCACGTAGACAGGCACGTGGCTGTAGGGCAGCTGGCCCAACCGCAGGGTGACGTGACCGGCGCCGAACAGCGGACCGAGGCTGCAGATCACCTTCTGGTGCAGCACCGCGTCGACGATGGCGGGCAGGCCAGGCAGCACCAACCGGACGTCTGCGCCCTGAGCGATCAAGGCCTGAGGCAACGCACCGACCACGTCGGCCAGGCCGCCGGTCTTGACCAGCGGAAATACCTCCGCCGCGGCGTGCAGGACCTTGAGCTCAGACATCCGCGAGCTTCTTCAGCATCTCTCGTGTGACCAGCGTGATGCCCTTCTCGCTTCGATGGAAGCGCTCTGCGTCCAGTGCGTCGTCCTCGCCGATGACCATGCCGTCGGGGATCACGCAATCGCGATCGACCACCGCACGTGTGAGCCGCGCACCGCGTCCCACCTGCACGCCGGGGAGCAGCACCGACCAGTTGACCACCGCGTGCGAATGCACACGGACGCTGGAAAACAGCAGCGAGCGAAAGACCATCCCCGACACGATGCAGCCGCCCGAGACCAGCGATTCGATCGCCATGCCGCGCCGGTCGTCCTGGTTGTGCACGAACTTCGCGGGCGGCAGCTGCCCCTGGTGGGTCCAGATCGGCCAGCGAGTGTCGTAGAGGTTGAGCAGCGGGTCGGTCGCGGTCAGGTCGATGTTGGCATCCCAGTACGCGTCGATGGTTCCGACGTCGCGCCAGTAGGGCTCTTCGCCCGTGCGGGTGTTGACGCAACTCTGGTCGAAGGGGTGTGCCGACACATTGCCCTGCCGCACCGCGTGGGGAATGATGTCCTTGCCGAAGTCGTGGCTCGAGTCCGGGTCGGCCATGTCCCTCTCGAGCTGCTTGTAGAGATACCTGGCGTTGAAGATGTAGATGCCCATGCTGGCCAGCGACTTGTCGGGGTGACCCGGCATGGCCGGCGGGTCGGCCGGCTTCTCGATGAAATCGATGACCTGGCTGTTCGCGCCAACGGCCATGACGCCGAACGCGCTGGCCTCGTCGCGCGGCACCGTGATGCAGGCCACGGTGCAGTCGCGCCCCTTGTTGACGTGATCGGCCAGCATCAGCGCATAGTTCATCTTGTAGATGTGGTCGCCGGCCAGCACCACGATGTAGTCGGCCCGGTAGCTGGCGATGATGTCCTGGTTCTGGTACACGGCATCGGCCGTTCCGCGATACCAGCTTTCATCGTCGGTGCGCTGCTGCGCAGGCAGGAGATCGACGAACTCGTTCATCTCCGACTTCAGGAAGGCCCAGCCGCGCTGCAGGTGCTGCAGCAGGCTGTGCGACTTGTACTGCGTGATCACGCCGATGCGGCGAATGCCCGAGTTCATGCAGTTCGACAGCGCGAAATCGATGATGCGGAACTTGCCACCGAAGTACACCGCCGGCTTGGCGCGCCGGTCGGTCAGGTTCTTCAGCCGGCTGCCGCGACCGCCTGCCAGCACCAGTGCCACCGCTCGCTTGGGCAGTTCGAGGCTCAGCGCCAGATTTTGGGTGTGGTCGTTGGGCATC
>JBJXEJ010000075.1:0-25597 GCA_046154125.1 Rhizobacter sp.
TCGCCGACCACACCAGGCGCGTGCCTGGCTTGGCGTCCACGAGAGCTCGAATGTCGGCGGGCACGGTGGTCTGCCCCTTCGCGGTGATGGTCGATTCGGCCATGGCACAACTCCTTACGTTCGGCGCCATTGTAATGCGCGTGTGCGGGTTCTGGTGTTCGGGTGGCTGGTTTAGCAGAGTGCCCCGGTTCTCGCCGGCACCGCGTTTCGGTAGGCCGATGGGATGGGGCCATGAATGGGGCCAATCGCTGGCCACGGATTTTGCACACCCTCACCAAGTCTCACTCTCCGGCCAATTGGGAAGTGATGATCGACCACATGTAATACGGTTTCAGGACGTCTTCGGACGCCCCATCCGGTTCGAAGAAGAACCCCAGATCGTTGATTCGATCTGGGGTTTTTGTCTTTTGACGTCCCGCGGCGTCTCTTGACTTCCAACCGGCACGGGGCCATCACGTGGCCATGACTGAGGCCAAGTTGCATGTTGCTTCACGTCAACTGCGCCTTCAAGCAATCGACGATCGATAACGCGAACCCGCGCGAAAAGGCCCGAGCGCTGACGGACGGTGGCGGACTGCAAATCTGGGTCCTGCCACCCGGCACCAAGACCTCGCGCTCCGAATATCACCTCAAGGGCAAGCGCGAGAAGGTCACGATCGGCGCCTACCCGGCCTTCAGCATCAAGCAGGCGCGCGCCGCTTGAGCTTTGTCACCTTCGTCCGGCGCTGGGTCGACGAGGACGCTGTGCTGTCGGTTCGGCGGCGATGTGGCGCAGACCGTGCGCTGGTTCGATGCCTACGTCTACCCAGCGATTGGCGACATGCAACTCGACGAGGCTATGCCGGGCCACGTGCTGGCCATCATCAATGCGCGCGCCCCCACCGCGGTGACCGCCGAGCACATCCGCGCGATCGTCCAGCAGATCTGCAAGCATGCCATCCGCAGCCCGCTGGTGACGATGAACTCCGCACAGCTTCTGCGCGGCGCCGTCGCACGCGAACCGTTTGAACACTGTCGTCACTTGAGCGAGAAGGAACTGGGCGAGCCCTGGCGCAAGCTTGAAGTTCCAGGCGCCCATGCCACGCCGCTCGCGGCGAGCAAGCAGCTGAAGTTCACCAGATGCTGAAGACAGCAGATCGGGCGGTCGGTGCGCTGCCGCACGATGCCTGCTATCGGCTGACGTGGTCGGAGTTTGCTCACGGCGGACTGTCATCCCAAAGATGCAATTTGATCGGCGTCGGTCTTCAGCGGGACGCATCGGTCTTGGCTGCGCCTCGGATGTTCATGGCCGCCAGGCAAAACTGCATCGCTACCAGTGCATACGCCTTTGATTGCCAGCCCCACACGACCCACAAGATGTTGCTGGCAATGAGCAACCAGAAGCCCCAGTTCTTGTGCCGCTGTTGAGACGACGTGATCAATCCAGATGCAGTGATCGTGACGGCCATGGCTGGCCACTGAAGCAAGTCAAGCGAGAACATGGGGCGGGCCCTTCAGTGGTTGGCAGGAGTTGTGGGCGATTGCTTCATGACAAGCGTATGGTTCTGATGCTGAAGCCCAGCCTCACACGAGCAAGCGAGATGCCCGCGTTGATGTCTTGGGAGCCCGGACTGACAGGGCCCGCCCCCGCCCACAGAACTGGCCAACCAGCCCTGAGGACATGGAGCATGGCCTGTCACTCCTCCCAAGGCATGGTTCTGGTGATGACGCCGATGGTGTTCTCACCCGCAGCCGCACCCCGTTGACATGCGACCTCGTTCGCTGGAAGGGCTCGGCAAGAGTGGATCAAAAGGTGTGCGGCTCCATCCTCCGGCTCGCGCGGGAATTCCGCACCCGGGATGAATCGCAAGCCCTCTCGACCGTGATGCAATGGCTGCACGTCCGCGCCAACGCGCCGGGGGGCGACGACCGCGCCCGATGCGAGTTCGCCCATCTGTGCGGCATCGCACAGAAGTCCGCCGGTCACTCCCTCAAGCTGTGTCCATCGCAACGCCGGCTTCACGACCGCAGGACCACATGATGAGCCCTTCCACCGCCGTACTGATCGTGGTCTTGCTGATGGCAGCTGATGCTGTGGCGCTGTTGCCGTGCGGCGCCCACCGGAAGGAGTGCCACAGCGGCGATCTCGGTGCTGTTGCCCTCGTTCAACGGGCGCTGCTGCGCACACTGGGCGATGTCGTTCGCTACGTTGATGAACTCATCGCCGAACAAGGCGTCCTGTTGGTTCTCGCACCGACCGGGAAACCAGCGTTGCAGGTGAAATGAGGCGGGTCGCGGTCAGCGGCATCGGCGTGGTGTCACCTCTGGGAAACAGCGCTGCAGAAGTGCTGGCCAATGCGCGCACGGGCCGTTCCGGCGTTCGACGGCTTCAGATTCCCTTTGCCGACAGGCTCAGGTCACCGGTCGCTGCCACCGCGACCTTCGACGAAGCGCTTGACTTTGACCCGAGCAAGACGCGGATGCTGGACCGTTTCAGCCTGCTGGGCCTGTACGCCGCGAACCAGGCTGTACGCGGAGCGCATGGCGCTCTGTTGGACATCGACCGCGCGCGTGCAGGCGTGTTCGTCGGGACAGGCATGGGCGGCACTCTCACGATGGACAGCGGGTACCAGACCCTTTACGGGGAACGGTCGGACCGAATCAAGCCATTCACCATCCTCATGGGCATGCACAACGCGGCCGCAGCCTGGATTGGCATCGAGCACGATCTGCGCGGTCCGAACATGACGTACTCGACGGCATGCTCGTCGTCGACGGTGGCGATTGGCGAGGCGTGGATGCGCGTGGCCACCGGGCAACTCGATGTCGCGATCGCAGGAGGGGCCGAGGCGCCGTTGTCACCCGGGTCATTGAAGGCCTGGGAAGCGTTGCACACTGTGGCCGCCATGGATGTCGAGAACCCCTCAACGTCATGCCGGCCCTTCTCGAAGGACCGCAGCGGAATGGTCCTGGGTGAAGGCGCGGCCATGCTCGTCATCGAGCCTTGGGATCGCGCGAAGGCGCGTGGGGCCGACATCCTCGGCGAGATCCTCGGGTACGGGCAATCCAACGACGCGAGCCACATCACCCGCCCCAGCATCGAGGGTCAGGCCGCAGCGATGAATGCAGCACTGCGCGTCGCGCGCATCGATCATTGGGCAGTCGGTGCAATCAACGCGCACGGCACAGGGACGCAGGCCAACGACCGTACCGAGACCGCTGCCATCAGGGCCGTGTTCGGGGTACGGGCCGATCAGATTCCGATCAGCGCGACCAAGGCCATACACGGCCACCTGCTGGGGGCGGCCGGAGCGCTTGAATGCGTGCTGTCGCTGCTGGCCATGCAACAGGAAGTCGCGCTTCCAACGATGCACCTGCAGTTGGCTGACCCTGATTGCGATCTGGACTACGTTGCCGGTACGGCACGGGAGGGCGTGGCAGCACAGGTCATGCTGTCCAACTCGTTTGCCTTCGGAGGGACGAACGCTGTTCTGGTGCTGGGCCGCGCGGGTTGAGCATCTTGCTTGGTTGCCGTTCACTTTCGTTGCGTTGGCAAGTGATCTGTGCACCGCTGAACCCCGACCCGGTCGAGCGGACTGCATGGTCGGGCCGCTTGCCTTTGGCTAACGACCGAATCGGCACCCTTGCGAAACTTTCCGTGGGCAGCGAAGTGCAGCGCCCAAAAAAAAGCCTGCGCGAGGCAGGCAAATGCGGTTGATCTGTTCGGATCGCGGCTGAGACGCGCGAGTTTCGTGTCTCACTCGACTCCGGCCGAAAATACAGAGAGGTCTTGCGGCCCGCCACGCTCGATCGCGCGCTTGTAGCCGTCCCGGGCACGCAGCCGGGCAAGGTACGCGCGAAGGGCAGGGTGGTTCTTCAGGCGACCGCGGCACTCGCTGAATTCAAGCGCCCAGCCCAGATTGATGTCGGCGCCGGAGAAGCCAGATGTCAGGACATGGTCCCGGGTCTTCAACGCGTCTTCCACAAACTGGTGGTTCTTTGCGATTTCGACTTCGAAAAACCCCATGAAGGCTGCATTGCCGCCACCGGTCCACGCGTAGACCAGATCGACGACCAATCCCGGAAACAGGGTGCCTTCGGAGTAGGCCAGCCACTGCTGATACTGACCGTACTCGGCAGACGTTGAAGCCACGCTCAGCCGACCACCCGCCAGGACATTGCAGATGTATTCGATGATGGCTTCGGACTCGACGATGAACTGGCCGTTGTGCTCGATCGTCGGGGCCTTGCCGAGCGGATGCACCTTGTTGAGGGATTCGGGTGAACGTTGCGTTTGCGGATCTCGTTGGTGCTTGACCAGTTGATAGTCGACGCCGAGCTCCTCGCACAGCCAGACGATGCGGTGCGAGCGCGAGTTGTTGAGGTGGTGAACGGTCAGCATGGTGGTGTCTCCTCGGTGAAGGGTTGATCTGAACTCACACGCATTGGTTGGAGCGAGCGCCTGTCGTAGGAGTCTTGTGCGTGCGTTCAGCGCCAGTGCGGATCCGAGTCACCGGGCCGATCGCTCATTGATTCGGCGTGGAACGTCAATTTCCCCGAAGCATTTCGAGTCGGTGAACCGCAACGGTAGCTCACGGCTTGGTCCGGAGGCAAGTTTCGAATTGTGTGGATGTGCACCGCGAACCGAGCTACTTTCAGAACACGCCGCGCGATGCGTTGCGCCAGAACTGAAGCAACAGGTCCACACCGGCGGACGATGCAGTCCCTGTCCGCAGCGTACTCGCGATGTTGCCCCAGCGTGCTCGTTCAAGCTGGAGGTGGAAACTCTTCGGCGCAGAAGAAAATCCCATGCCCCAGTCATCGAACAAGCGCCGATCGATCCGCTCGTGTAGCAACTCCACGAGGTTTTCGTGGCGGGCGGCGCGCTTGATCTTGTCTTACACCTCTTTGGTGCCTGCGGCCGGCCCCTCGAGATACTGGAAAAACGAACCATCGTGGTGGAGCAAGACGCCGGTCACGCGCTGTGCCAGATTGAAGAGTCGCTCGTGAAGGTCGCCGGTAGCCAAGACGACGGCGTCGAACTGACCGACATGTTCACGTTTCAATGATCCAGGCGTGTCGGAGCCAGTTCAAATCTGAGCTGCCCGGGATTCAACCGCCCGAATCGGAACCATGGGGCACTTGAGCGGTACGCGCGACCTGGGTGTTCGGTGAGCTTCGAGGCTTGCTCGACCGCATCTCCCACCCGCCGCTGCGTCAAGGCGACTTTCGACCGCGAGGTCGAATGGGGCCGTCGGCCGCTGGAGTTCGAGGATTCCGCGCCTTTGCTGCACCCGGTGAATTCCACCTCAGCGCGCGCTGAAGGGGGGCCGAGCCCGGGTCGAAGGGCCCCCGGCAAGCGTCGCCAAATCGGACGCGTGTCAGGCAGCCAGAAGCTGGGGAACAGCCCCGATCAGCAAGCCCTTGAGTTCATCGCCGGACAGGACTTCTCGCTCGAGAAGCCGCTGCGCGAGCGTGTCGAGTTGTTCCCGGTTGGCGTGTAGCAGTCGCTGGCCGTTGAGCAAGTGAAGGAAGCCCTCATGCCCAGGCCGTTTCAAGAGTGGACCGCGTTGTCGCACCGCAAGCTCGCGCCGTTTGACATCCAGACGCTGGTTCACCCTCTGTTGTCGCATGGCGTGCCGATCGAAGTCAAACCTCGCCAGGTGCTGTGCCAGTTGGATGGAACGCTGTCATGACCATCACCGGAAGCTGCCACTGCGGCAAGACGGCATTCCGCATGGATACGGAGATTCCTGCGCAACTGACGCGCTGCACCTGTTCGTTCTGCGCCAAGCGAGGGGCGCTGCTGGCGTACTGCGCGCCGGATCAGTTTCAGCTGACTGCGCTTCCGGCGGAGGACGCGATCTACCGTTGGCAAACAAGACAGGTGGCGCACCATTTCTGCTTCCATTGCGGCTGCGCCACGTTCAGCGACAGCCCGGCCTTCGAGCCGGATGGAAAGTGGGACGGCAGCACCCGCCGGATCGGCGTCAATGCCCGACTCTTCGACGACTTCGATGCCGCTCTCGCTGCGGTCACCGTGATGGACGGCAAGCACCTTTGGTAGTCCCGGCATTTGTCTGATCAGGCACGCAACAGGAATGGTCAAGTGATGCACAACGTTGAACTGGTCACGGAGGCCAAAACTCAGTTTCCGTGAGCATCGCACCGCCCCAAGTGGCGGCTCGCCATGGCTTGCTCGTCGTGGACGAGGTTCTCCGAATCCGTCATGAACTGTTGCGGCTCCGTTCGTCGCGCCGCATCGCCAGTTCGGCGGAATCGTCTTCGATTCGCCGATAGCCTTCCCTGAAATGTGTGCGAGCGAAGCAATCAGGGCAGGGCAACCCGCTGAGGCCAGCATGCAGCGCCCATGAAGTTCATGCGGTGGTCGCTCGAAGTCGCGCCAGGCCTTGTCGGTGATGGACGTGCGTTCGCAGCGAGCAATCGATTTCGGGATCCCGCTGGTGAGAGGCCGGCGTGGCCCTCATCCGCGCGTGGGGCGGGTCCAGGGTGGGCGACAAGTGCGTCGCGACCAAGGCGCGCGCCTCCAGTTCGGGCGGGGTCACTTCAAGTCGGGTCAACGCCGTCCGTGGGCCATCGCACAGACGCTGAGTTGGCCGTCGATCAAATTTGCCGCACGCACTGGGATCGCGTGCACCGCTGGTGTCGCCATCCCGATGAAAGGGTCCAATCATGCTTTACACACTCGCTGTTGTCCTGTTGATCCTGTGGGTGCTGGGGTTGGTGACCTCGTATACCCTGGGCGGGTTCATTCACATCCTCCTCGTGATCGCGGTTGTCATGGTCTTGGTCAACATCATCGGTGGGCGCCGCGGCGTTTGACCAGCGCCCCTGCGGGCTTGCGGGACCTTGGGCGGGCCGTCTGACGATCCCGCGCGCTCCGCGAAAACTCGTCTGTTGAGCCGTGCGATTGCGGGCGACAGCTTGTCAACTGCGAGGCGCTGGTGTCCAACGAAGACTGTCCTTGATACACGCCGACCCGCCCAGCGCCGGAACCTGGCTTCCAGGCGTTGCAATGGGTGCTGCTGGCGCGCGGTGATGCAGGCTGAACCGCTTCTATCTGGAACTGCAGCCCGCCGGCCAACGTGTTGCCGGCTTCGAAGAGCTTCTTGACCAGCATGGGTCTTGAGCGAGTTTTGGGCTGGGTGGATGCAATCTCTCAGCAGCAGCCCCAGGTTCTCCTCTTGATGCATATCAATGTTGAGCCGCCCTATGTTCGATCGCGCACAGATCGCGTGCGCCCTGATCCCTAAATTCGAGTGAGCGTTCAGCAGACGCACGCGTGATCAGGGTTCGCATTTAGGCGATGGCCCACAGACCGCGCTTGGACCTGCCACCGAAGGAGAACTCGCATGAACTGGGACCGCATTCAGGGGAATTGGAAGCAAGTCACGGGCAAAGCCAAGGAGCAGTGGGGAAAGTTGACCGATGACGACTTCGATGTCGTCGACGGTCGCCGGGATCAGCTGGCCGGCAAGATCCAGGAGCGCTATGGCGTGGCAAAAGACGAAGCCGAAAAGCAAGTGGCCGAGTGGCAACTCACCGCAACCGACTCTTGGTTCACGAAGTAACGGATGGTCGCGGTCTGGCCACGAGTTCGACCTGAGCCCGTTGTTCGACTCTCTGGTCGTGCGCGCGCTCTCTCAATGAAAAAAGGATTTTTATGAACATGCATTTCGTGCTCAAGCCCGCGGCAGTCGCTGTCGCGGTGTTTCTGCTTTCGACAGCGCAGGCTGCAACGATCACCAAGGCCGACTATCAGGTTGGCAAGATTCGCATCAGCGCCGACTACAAGGCTGACAAGGCGGCATGCGCATCGCTGGCCGCCAATGCCAAGGACATCTGCGTCGAAGAAGCCAAGGCCAAGGAGAAGGTGGCGCTCGCAGAGCTTGAATTCAGCTTCACGGGCAAGTCGAAAGATCGCAACAAGGTACTCGTCGCGAAGGCCGAGTCGACCTATGCGGTCGCCAAGGAAAAGTGCGACGACAGGGCCGGCAATGACAAGGACGTGTGCGTCAAGGAAGCCAAGGCGGTCGAGATCAAGGCTCTGGCTGATGCCAAGCTGGGCAAGGAGATCGGTGAGGCCAGGAAGGATGCTGCCGCCGACAAGCTCGATGCCGATTACAAGGTGGCCATTGAGAAGTGTGACGCCCTCGCCGGTGACGCCAAGGCGACATGCGTCGCGGCAGCGAAGGCAAAGTTCGGCAAGAACTGACGACTCAGGCTGCGGGGGAGAGTTGCGGCTGCCTCTCCTCGGCTGATCGTTTGCGGCGGGGCTGTGCGCGCCGAGCCTTTAGCTGATGGCGACGGGCAACCGCTGAATGGCATGTGCGTGTGCTTCGAATATTGAAGGAGATGCTGTGAAGGGTTTTGTACAAAACATCGAGATGTTGGCCACCCACAATGACGATTTTCGAAGGGTGCTTTACACGGCCAGGAACTGCCAGCTTGTCCTGATGGCCTTGAAGCCTCAGGAGGAGATCGGAGCGGAGGTACACAAGCTCGACCAGTTCTTTCGCGTCGAAGCGGGCAGTGGCGAAGCGGTCATCGATGGGGTTCGGACGCCGATCAGTACGGGGTTTGCGGTATTGGTACCCGCTGGGGCACAACACAACATCGTCAACACGGGCAAAGAGCCGTTGAAGCTCTACACGCTGTACGCGCCGCCGAATCACAGGGACGGCGTCGTTCATCACCTCCGCGTTGACGCCGACGCGGACAGCGAACATTTCGACGGCAAGACTTCGGAATAGGTGGTGCGATCGGGATTGAAACGCCCCGGTTTTTGAGGAGGCTCCAAGTCGCCAGAAGACGGAGCGCCCTCAAAAACCGAAGCGGTTCAGCCAATGCTCACCGTCACGGTTCGGGCGTCGGCTTGGTTCAACTCTGAACGTCTCACATCCACAATGACTCCGTGAACAGCGACGCTCCAGCATTCCGCCCCTTGACCGGCATCTACGAACCGTCGGCGATCCAGCAGCTGCCTGACGGGCGCCTGCTTGTCGTCGAGGACGAGAAGGAGCATCCGCTCAGTCTGGTCACTCTTCACGCCGATGACACGGTCAAGACAGAGGCAATGACCGCCGGGCTGCTTCAGATGTTCAGTCCCTTCTGGAAGCTGGACGATCTCGAAGGGCTGGCGGCCGATCGAGCGGGATTCATCTATGGCATCACGTCGCACTCGCGCGATGACCATGGCGACGAGAAGAAGACTCGCGAGAAGCTGGTTCGGTTTCGGGTCGAGGGCGAGCGGGTCGTGGACCCCCAGGTCGTCGATGGATTGAAGGAGGCACTGACCTCACAACATGCCGTGCTGGCGGCAGCCGCACAGGTGCGCGAGGTCAAAGCCGGTGGCGGGCTCAATATCGAAGCCCTCGAAATCAGCGCCGATCAGCAACAGCTGTTGATCGGTCTGCGCAGTCCGTTGCGCGATGGTCGAGCGCTCATTGCCCGTGTCGAGAACCCCTCGGCCATCTTTGAGTCGGACCAGGCACCCCGCATCGCGCCACGGCTCGACGAGCTCGACCTTGGGGGCCACGGGATCCGTGGCATGGCCTACGTTCCCGCGTTGGGCACGTACCTGGTCATTGGTGGTCCGGCTTCACGCGAAACCGCGAGCTTCGGCCTCTGGTGCTGGAGTGGCCAACCAGGTGCGCCAGCGAGACCTGTATCTGTCCCAGGCTTGCGAAGCTTCGAGAAGGCTGAGGGCATATGCCCCGCACGTGTGGGTGGCATGGACCGAATCATGATCGTCAGCGACGACGGGAACAGAGCGGCCAAGCGCGCCGCAGGCTACCTTCTGCTGGATCCTGCTCAGCTCCACATCGCGGCTTGAACACTCCATAGCAGCGACGCGCAGTCGTCATGCGCGACGCATTGCTGGCGGGTTGCCGGCCTGGCTGCAGTCGTCTTGGCAGCGGGTCGACGAAGCTGCGACGCCGGAAGCCTTCGATGAGGCGCTGGCGACAGGCTTCGATCACGCAACGCGGCAATCCCAGTCGCCGGCGGCGTGGATGGCGACTCGAATCCTGGTGATGTTGGTCGCGTCGTGCGCAGCGGATGCCATCGGTCAACTGATCGCACCTCGGCTTGAACCGGTCCCGCCCGCGACTGGCGCCGCATCCGAAGCCACCGGCACGTCGGGGGGCCCGGCTCCGGTGCGGTTCGATGGTCTGGTGTTGCCCCACGGCGCCGCTGGCGTGAAGTTGCCGGGCGACTTGCTGCCATCATCAAGGCGCCCACGCGACAAGGCGTATTCCTGACGTGCCAGACGATCGAGATGCTGCGCTGGGTGCATGACCGCCACGGTTGCGGCGACCTTTTCTGTCGGCCTATTTTTTTCGGGGCAGCGCGCCGGTTCGAAAAACCCGCCGTGGCGCGATCGGGCCCGCTCGGCGAGTCGATCCAAGCGGGCACACAGGCTGATCGTGGTGCTGACGATCGATCAGCACTTTCTCATGCGCTCGTCGCTGTGGAGTCAGTGGAAAACTTCCAGATGGAAACGACGGTCGAGGCGATGCAGAGCTGGGCAGTGCGCCGCATGCCTGGCGCGCTGGGGTTGCCGGCGACGCGCGTTATCCATGCGGCGTTGTCCGACCTCTTCCCGGAAGTCAATGAGCCCTCCAGGCGAGTCCAGCGAGCCGTGAACACGTGCCGGGAGTGCTGCACGCGAACATCCAGGGTGTGTTCAAGGAATGCGGCGTGCAGATCATGTCGCCGCGTTGCCTGGGCGACCCGCCGAAGGCAAAACGGGTGCTGCCGGGGCGGCAGCAAGTGTCATCGGCAGGTCGACCCCATCTGGCTTCAACTCCGGGCTGGATATCGCGGCGCCCGAGTCGCTCAGATCAGAAAGCGGCCCCGCTTGCGCAGAGCCTGCAACTCGGGAGATTCGAGGTCCAGCCAGGTGAGGAAATCGATCGTGCGGAATGCACGGTCGATGGAGGGCGGGCCACAAATCGCAGCCCCGAGTGCCAGGTAGGCCGACAACAGGCGCGGGATGTGCGGCGCCTGCGGCGAGACCAGGCCCAGCGCGCATTCGAAGGCCGGCAGGGGTTTCGTGCGCCAGGCCTTCGGCGCCAGATTCGGCGTCAGGCGCCTGTAGGCGGCGGCGCCGACCGATTCGTCTTGCGAGGTCAGCGAACTGCAGCCCAGCAGGTAGCGCGCACCGCGTTGCTGTGCGTAGCCTGCAATGCCTTTCCACAGCAGGTTCAGGACGGTGAAATTGCGGTGGTCGGCATGGATGCAGGCGCGCCCCAGTTCGATCGTCTGCGCGCGCTTCGCCTCGAACGGTTCGAAGTCGAATTCCTGCGCGCTGTAGTAGCCCAGTGCGTTGCCGGCCCGCAGCCCGGTTTGCAGCCGATAGGTGCCGACCACGCCGCCGTTCGTCAGATCGTCGACGATCAGGTGGTCGCACACCGCGTCGAAGGGGTCGGCGTCCAGGCCGGTGTCATAGGACTGCGCCAGGCCTTCGTCCAGCTCAAGGTTGAAGACCTCGAAGCGCAGCGCCTGCGCAGCCTGCACGTCGAGGGCACTGGCGGCCAGGCGCAGTGCGTAGGCCGGCGCGCCACGGGCCTGGGTGGATCGCTTGGGGGCTAGGACAGACAGCAGGTTCATGGTCGTGACGATCCTGACAGGCGGGCTGAATGAGGGCGTGAGCGCGTATGTTCGAGCGAAAACCGTGCCTGTTGCTCTGGCAACGGTCGTTCATCGCCAGGCACGTCGAATACCCTGTCGCGCGAGCGCATGGCTTGATTACAGTTGCGCGGGTAAGAATCGCAGCGTTGTCGCGACTGATCGTGGTGCCCGTTGCGCCATCGCCGGACACTCGCCCTCACGGAGACCCGGGGATGCCTCGCAGTTCAGCGCCCGCCGCGGCAGAAAGTCCAGACCTCGATGCAGATCACGCTGCGGCAATCGCCGGGCTCGTCATCGCACCGCAGGTCTCGACGCCGGCGCGCAGCCGGCTGTGGAGCGCGATCAGCGTCATCCTCGCGACACTCGGCAGCGCCTCACCCGGCCTGTGCGCCGCCGATGCCAGCATCGACGCGCTGCGCCACCGCATCGCAGTGGGTGCGCCTCTGAACACCACGCTCAGCTACCTGCAAGCGGGCGACCCCGCCGCGCCGCGCCTGATCCTGGTGCACGGGACGCCGGGCTCGGCCTCGGGCTGGTCCGACTACCTGACCAACCCGCCGCCGGGTGCCGACGTGGTGGCGCTGGACAGACCGGGCTTCGGCGACAGCGGCCCGGAAGGCGCGGTGACCAGCCTGGAAGCGCAGGCGGCGGCGGTCTATGCGCTGTTCCCGACCGACGGGCGGCGCGTCGTGCTTCTCGGCCATTCGCTGGGTGGGCCGATCGTCGCGTGGGTGGCCGCAGAGCACCCGGAGCGCGTGGCCGCGGTGGTGCTCCTGGCGGCTTCGCTCGATCCGGGGCTGGAAGAGATCAATCCGATGCAATGGGTCGGCAACTGGGCGGCAGTGCGATGGGCCTTGCCGCGAGCGATCCGCAACGCCAATGCCGAACTGATCGCGCTCAAGCCCGAACTGCAATCGCTGGCCGGCCTGCTGTCGAAGATCACTGCGCCGGTGCTCATCGTGCACGGCACGAAGGACGATCTGGTACCCGTGGCCAATGTGCCGTTCATCCAGGCCGGGCTCAGCAGCGCGCGCTGCGTGAAGACAGAGTTGCGACCAGGCCAGAACCATTTCCTGCCATGGAACGCGACCGGTTTGGTTCGACAGGCGATGGCCTGGGCTCTGGGGGCTTCATGCTGAGCGAGGCGCCGACCATCGCGGGGATGGCCGACTGGCATGCCGTCGCCGCCTGGTTCCACGGGGCGCTTGCGGGCATGGCCGATCCGTGGGTCGTCGCGCTGGCGCTGGTGCTGACCACGCTGCTGCTCGAAGACGTGGCGATCGCCGCCGGTGTCGCGCTGGCGACGCAGGGCACGATCTCCTGGGGCCTGTCACTAGCCGCAGTGGGTGGGGGCATCGCGGGCGGCGATCTGGGCCTGTATGCGCTCGGCATCGGAGCGACACGCGTGCCCTGGCTGCAGCGACGCTGCGGCGGGGAGCGCAGCGCCTGGGCGCGCGAGCAGGTGACGAGCCGATTGCCCAGTGCGGTGCTGCTCGCGCGGGTGATTCCCGGCCTTCGACTGGTCACGTACACCGCCTGCGGCTTCCTGCGGGTGCCGTTCGCGCCCTTCAGTCTGTGGGTGCTGCTGGCTGTGACGCTGTGGACCGGCGCGCTGTACGGCTTGAGCCTCGCCATCGGTGCAGGGTTGGCCAGACAGTTCGGTCTGCCACTGCCGGTGGCGGTGGCGCTGCCGATCCTGCTGCTGGCTGCGGCAGTGCCGCTGTGGCGATTCATTCATCAACGCGGGCGACCGCCTGCCTCATCTGCGCCATGACCTCCGTGTTTCCGCTTTCGACTCCTGCTGTTCGCCCCCACCAGGGCATGCCGCCCTTTGACCAGGGCGGACCACCGACCAGCTTCTTCGAGTTCTGGCCGATGTGGGCCTTCTACCCACCGATCGTGCTGTACGCCGCATGGCAGATGCTGCGCTTCCGCGGCATCCTGCTGCCCACGGTGGCCAACCCGTCTTTCCCGGGCGGCGGTTTCTTCGGTGAATCGAAGGCTGCCATCCTTGCGCTGGCGATGAGGCATGTGCCCGAGTGGGTCGCGCCTTTCGTCCGGATCGAGCGTCCTGCCGTTCCGACGGATGTCGGGCAGGAGCGCGCTGCGGCCGAGGCCGCGCTGGCCGCAGCGGGCATCTCGCTGCCGGTGGTTGCCAAGCCCGACCTCGGCTGTCGCGGCGCCGGTGTCAAGCTGGTGCGGACGCCTCGCGATCTGCAGGACTACCTGTCCGCCTTCCCACCCGGTGCGACGCTGCTGCTGCAGCGGCTGGTGCCCTTCGAGGGCGAGGCCGGCGTGTTCTATTGCCGACGTCCCGGGCAGGCGAGCGGGCGCATCGTGTCGATCACGCTGAAGTACTTCCCCTACGTCATCGGAGATGGCCAGCGCACGCTGCGCGAACTGATCATGGCCGACCCGCGCGCCGGACGCCTGACCCACCTGTACTTCAAGCGCCACACCGCACGGCTCGACACCGTGCCGGCCCACGGCGCGGCGATTCGTTTGGCGTTTGCCGGCAGCCACAGCCGTGGCGCGATCTTCCGCAACGGCACCCACCTGGTGACGCCCGAGATGGAAGCACGCTTCGACGACATCGCGCAGCGCCTGCCCGAGTTCCACTTCGGCCGCTTCGATGTGCGATTCGAGGACTTCACCGAGATGCAGGCCGGGCGCGGCTTCACCATCGTCGAGGTCAACGGTGCCGGCGCCGAGAGCACACACATCTGGGACCGGCGCACCGGCCTGCTCGAAGCCTGGCGCGACCTCATGCGGCAGTACCACTGGCTGTTCGAGATCGGCGCGGCCAACCGGGCGCGCGGCTTTGCGCCGATGAGCCTGGCCGAATTCCTGCATGGATACCGACGCGAGAAATACCTCACGCCGCGCTATCCGGCGACCGATTGAGCGATTCGAAGCAGACACGCGGTGCGGTTTGTCGCACAGCGCCAGTAATCTGCGCCGTCCTGGTTCGACTCTGGATGATGTTTCTCACCTTCTTCCATCTGCTGCGAAGTGCGTCGATCGCTACCCTTAGACCGAAAGCCAACACCATGTCGTCATCCAGCGCCCCCGTAGGTGCTACCGCCGGAGATGCCGAAAGGCTGCTCAAATTCAACTGCCAGTTGATCGATCAGGCGCTGGCACTGCTGGCTGCGCATGACGGCCTCGGCGCTCCGGCCTACGAGCATTACACCGGCCCGCACCTGCGTCATGTGGTCGAGCACTACGAAGCCCTGGTGCTGCGCGACGCGGACAGCGTGGTCGACTACGACAGCCGGCCGCGCGATCGCGAGCTCGAGCGCGATGCTCACCTGGCCCGCGCCCGGTTGACCGCCCTGAGGCAGCAAATGACCTCCTGGTCCGACGCGATGCTGGACAAGCCGCTGTTCGTGCGCGGGCAGGGCGGGCTGACCGGTGAATTTGATTTCGTCACCCGCTCAAGCATGGGTCGCGAGCTGATGTTCCTGGCCAGCCACGCGATCCACCACTACGCCTTGCTGCAGGTCTACTGCGAGCGACACGGCATCGCCACCCATCCCAGCTTCGGTCTGGCGCCGTCCACGGTGGCGCATGCCCGTGGCGCCAATGCCGACATTCCACCCATCGCCAGCAAGAAGGAGCTCGCATGTCCGACATTTCAACCCGCTGCCTGAGTCGCCGCGCCCTGCTCGGCGTGGGCCTGTGTACCCTCTTGGCAAGCACCGCCGCGCGCGCCGCCCAGCCACCGATCAACACGCTGACCGGCGGCTTCTTCGGCGGTTCTGGCGACACCGCGATCCTCGGCTACGACACGGTCGCCTATTTCACCGATGGCAAGCCGGCCAAGGGCTCCGACGCCTTCGTGACCACGTGGATGGGCGCGAAGTGGAAATTTGCCTCGCAGGCGCACCTCGACCTGTTCAAGGCTGCACCGGAAAAATACGCGCCGCAATACGGCGGCTACTGCGCCTACGGCGTTGCAGTGGACAACCTGGTCAGCATTGAGCCCGACAAGTTCAAGGTTCTCGACGGCAAGCTCTACCTGAACTACGACGGCGATGTCCAGCAGAAATGGCTGAAGAATCCGGTCGGCTTCATCAAGACGGCCGACTCGAAATTCCAGGCGCTGTTGAAGCAATGACAGGCCCCGCATCGCTCTCCATCGACTGAAGGATTCCTCATGGCCTGGCTCAAGCGCAACGGACACTGGCTTCTCACGATCTACATCGCGTTCGTGTTCATCCAGTCGCTGTTCTTCAAGTTCACCGGCTCGCCGGAAACCGTCTACATCTTCCAGGGCAAGCTCGACCCCTGGGCTGCGTCGCTCGGATTTCCGGGCGTGTTCGCGCCGGGCGGCATCTTCTCGGCCAAGGTGGTCGGCACGATGGAGCTGATCGCATCGATCCTGGTGCTGGCCGGTGCGGCAATCTCCAGCCAGCGAACGGTGCAGGTGCTCGGTGCGGCATTGGGGCTGGGTGTGATCAGCGGTGCGATCTTCTTTCACCTGTTCACCCCGCTGGGCGTGGCGGTCGTCAACACCGATGGCAGCAGCGATGGAGGTGAGTTGTTCGCTCTGGCCTGCGGTGTCTGGCTGTCCTGTGCGACGCTGTTGTGGATGCGCCGTGCGATCTGGCTGGGCTGGCTGGGCGTCAAGTAGCGCTGCAGGCAAGCGACCAAGCAATGTGCGGTGGGCTACTCAGCTTGGCTTGCCATCCCATGCGTCGCGTATTAGCATGGCTGTCGCTATCGTGCCGAACATGGCGGCAAAAGCGATCCAGGCGTAAGGGCGCAGAAGCGGAATACCTATCAGGATGAGCCCGTCGTTCGAGCCTGGGATCAGCAAGCTTCCCCAGCCCATCACGACGCCGCCGCAAAAACACCGAACCAACGGCGTCGCCCGCAAACGTGTGGACTGCCATCGATCGGCCGCCCGGCCACCGATCAGCGCGCCGGCGTACAGGGCCAGCAACAACAGCACCGGCAGCACGTGCACCGTGTTGGTAAGTGGTGCGCCTTTCATGGCCTGCGCCAGATCCGCCAGAACGTCGGTGTAGGCCCAGCGTCCGGCCAGCAGCAGCGTGATGACGAAGCTCACGCCGATGACAACCGTGGCAGCGTGCGGCGCCCAGATCTCTTGGCGCAGCCAATGGAGTCGATCGGGTCTGCGCAGAGCGAGCAGGCCGGGCAGCAACCGCCAAAGGACGAAGACCACGAATATCGTCGCGAACAGGGTCGGCACGCTGAAAAGCGGTGATTCTTGCGGCAGCGGCGGAGTCATGGACCGGGCAAAGATCGACGTGGCGCTGAGGCAACCGACGTAGAAACCCAGTGGGGTGGCTGCGTAGGCCCATTCGCCCGATCCCAGGCGTGCCACGGCGCCGAACACGCAGGCGCCATTGATCCAGGCGCCTAGACCGAGCAATGTTCCGCCGATCATGGTCCAGGCGCTGACCTCGAAGCCGGCGGGCATGCTGCCCGCCAGATGGGCCAGTTGTGCAAGCGCCAGCCCGCCGGCGACCCACACCGAGGCTTCGAGCATCGCAACCAGTCGATGTGCGCGACGTTTCTTCAGTACTTCGTCAACCGCTGCCACGGTGCAGGTGGCTCCGCGCTGTATGGCAAAACCCATGGCACTCACGCAGACGATGGCCACCAGCCAGATTGCTGTCATGGCCATGCCGAGCTGCCGGCCCGTTGGAACGGGGAGATCGCACGGAGGCCAGGGCTGCCATCGCTGTCCTCCGAGTACCTGCGCAGGAAGCGGATGGCAAGGTTGAACACCTGGAGACTGATCATCGGTTGCAGGTACAGCATCCATGCGGCCTGGATGACACGAGCCTTGAACAGGTTGCAGGCCTGCCCGATCAAGTCGTTCACCAGCCAGCGACAAAGCCATGTCCCTCTGTGCTGTGCGTCTGGCTGCGGCTCGGCGGGTTGGCTCCTCGGCGAGTGCATGCCGCGGAACAGGGCTTGGATGATGATGATCATGTCCGGACCGGTGTCTCGATGAATGGGTGCCGAGGGTCGGCCCGAGGTGCGGCTTGAACGAGAACGTATCAACGGTGTTCGACCACGCCCTCGATCGGATCGGTGGGCTCGCGCCAGGGCGAGCGCGCGATCATCTTCATCGTGTCCACATAGCCAGCCTCTCGGCGCGCCGTGACGCCAGCGTGGGTGAAGTCAATGTCCTTGGTGTGGTCCTCGCCCTCGATTCGAGGCGCCAGCAGGTGGGCCACGTGCATTGTGGTGCCGCAACCCCAGGAAGAAAGCTCCTTGACCACCGGATCGGCCTGCTTATTGGCAGGAAGATGCCCCGTCAGCTGGCGGATCACGTGGCGCAGGCGGTGGATCTGCTTTTGCCGAGAGATATGGCTGTCGGCGCGGCTGGCGTACTGGATGTCCTTCTGCCGACCAATCACCTGCCAGATCGATTCCGGCTCCGGTGCGGTCTGGTGCCAGACATTGACAGCGAATATCAGCGAGTCGCGCCGCGGCCGATCATCGAGCACGGCCTCGATCGGGGTGTTGGAGTAGATGCCGCCGTCCCAGTAGGGTTCTCCATCAATGCGTACCGCCGGGAATGCCGGTGGCAATGCACCCGAGGCCATCACATGCTCGACGCACAGCGCCTCCTCGCGGCTGTCGAAATAGCGCATGGCACCACTGCAAGCGTTGACCGCGCCGACCGTCAGCCGCGTGGCCCCGTCCTGCAGACTCGGGAAATCGATCAGGTCACCCAGCGTTTTGCGCAACGGCCCAGTACTGTAGTAAGCGGCAGATTCAATGCCCACATTGGCGCGTGTGCCACGCAGGGCTGCCATGTTGGGTTCGAAGAACGCTGGGATACCCCGAATGACGGTGGTCATGTTGCCCAACATGTTCCCCATGCCAAGCCAGTCCAGCGGACCGGCCATGGTGGATGGCTGCTCCACGTGTTGCCAGAACGCGTTCAGCCTGTCCATTCGCTGCTCAACGGGATTACCGGCTATCAGCGCGGCATTGATGGCTCCAATCGATGTTCCGATGACCCAGGCGGGCTCGATGCCTGAGTCGTGCAGCGCTTGGTAGACGCCCACCTGGTAAGCACCCAAGGCGCCACCGCCCTGAAGCACCAGCACCACCTCGCCCGGCAAACCGGACCCAGGCGTGATGCGCCGACGGCGGCCTGCCCCGGGATCGGTCGTGGTCGTGGTCATCGTGAGTCTCCTCAATTGCTGTTGTTGTTGGGAAGGATGGGCCTGCGCCGACATCGGGCTGTGGACGGCGCGGGCATTTGGCCTACATCATCTTTTCCATCGTGGCGGGCTTCTTGTCGTTGACGATATCGCCGATCGTCAGATCGACCGGCGTCGCGCCGGTGTTCTTCCACCAATGCTTCGTACCCATGAACTCGCGCGCGGTTTCTCCGGCCTTGTGCACGATCGGTACCGCGCACTTGCTGCTGTATTCGTAGATTTCTCCGCTGTTGACCATGATCAGCGCCGGCCGGTCTTCGTGGCTGTGCAGTGGCACGATGCCGCCAGGCGCGATGGTCATGTGACGCAGGCGCAGGCGGCGCTGGTCTAGCTTGACGTGCTCATTGGCCAACTCGATCGAGGCGAGTTCAGTGTCAACGACGCCTACCGGTGCAGTGGCTGCACTCTGCAGATCGTTGGCGGCGACCTTGTCAGCCGGGCATTGGCCGGCCTGAGCGGCACTCACCACGGTGAGTGCGACAGCGGCGGCGACAAGACGAAAGGTGTGTGAAGTCATCCGGTTTTTCATTGGGGTTTGACACAAAGGCCGGGTTAGCAGGCGGAACAGGGAAAAAATTGGAGTGAGAGCGGTTGGACTTGCAGGTGAACCGGCATGCCGTCCACCGGAAGGGCATGTGAGTTCTTCCGGATCCTCGCGTCCGGACTCACTGAGCAGTCCAACCACCTTCGATCGGCAGGATGGCGCCAGTGATCGAGGCGGCGTCCTCGGAGCACAAGAAGCAGGTCAGCGCAGCCACTTGCTCGACTGTCACGAACTTCTTGGTCGGCTGTGCAGCCAGCAACACGTCACGAATGACTTCTTCGTTGGTGATGCCGCGCGCCCTCGCAGTGTTCGGAATCTGCTGCTCGACCAGCGGCGTCAACACATAGCCTGGGCAAACCGCGTTGACCGTGATGCCGACTTCCGCAATTTCGAGCGCCACGGTCTTGGTGAACCCGGCGACGCCATGCTTGGCTGTCACGTAGGCTGACTTGTAGGGGCTAGCCACCAGCGCATGCGCCGACGCAATGTTGACGACCCTCCCGAAGCCCTTTTTTTTCATTGCCGGCAGCGCCAGCCGTGTGGTGTGGAACACGGCTGAGAGGTTGATTGCCAGAATGGCATACCACTTTTCGACGGGGAATTCGTCCACCGGCGCCACGTATTGAATGCCGGCGTTGTTGATGAGCAGGTCGATACAACCGAAGTCCGCCAGCGCCTTGCCCATCATGGATTCGATGGCTTCAGGGCGGCTCATGTCGGCGCCGTCGTAGCGCACCTGAACGCCGTAACGTTCGCTGAGTTCGTCTCTGAGGCGGCTTGTCGCATCAGCCTCGCCAAACCCGTTGAGGATGATATTCGCGCCTTGTGCGGCGAGGCCTCGAGCGATTCCCAGGCCGATGCCCGAGGTCGATCCAGTTACCAGCGCAGTCTTGTCTTTGAACATGGTGGATGCTGATGAAGTGGGTGGGGTGTGTCAGCGGAACTTGCATCGCTGCAACTGCTGTTGAGTCGTGGTCGGTAGGCGCTAATTACAGCTGCGAATTCGAATTCGCGAACCCAAACGCCTGACGATGCAGGCCACCTGCGGCGCTCTCTGCTCGCGACCCTGTGTCCGATGATTGCCACGGGTCTGCGCGTGAATGCGACGCAGGGCTGCCTGTGTTCCGCAGGTTCCGCTTGACAGCTGACCTCATGAAAAACGGCGCTGACTTTTTGTTCAAGCTGCATCAAGCTGATCAGCTCGGTTCAGGGCTCGATGCATCCTTCGCGCTTTGAAGGTTGTCGCGCTCGGCCTGCAGCACCGCGCGGCTGCCGGGGAATCGCAGATGGGTGATGTCGGTTGGGAAGAACATGCCCCAGGTCCATTCAACAAAGATTCGCAGCTTGCGTCCGAGCGTCGGCATCTGCGACAGGTAGTAGGCTCGCCACAGCATCCACGCGGGTACGCCAGAAAGCGGAATTCCAAAAACTTCCGCAACGCCCTTCATGTGTCCGATCGAAGCCATGGCGCCCAGTGGCTTGTGCCTGAAGGCACGTGTCGGCCTCGCTTGAAGCGCGCAGATCAGGTTGTGTGCCAACAGGCAACCTTCTCGCACTGCAAACTGGGCGGTCGGTGGCGCCATCTGATGATTGAATTCATTGGGAACGGCAGCGCAGTCACCGAGCGCCCAGAGCCCCGGATGTCCAGGGACTGCAAGGTCGTTGGCGACGCTGATGCGCCCCCGGTCGGTCGGCAACTGCATGGTTCGCACCAAAACGTTGGGCATCGACCCGATCGTTCCGATCACGGTGGACGCTTCGAGCATCGTGCCGCCCACCAAGCTGACTCCAACGCTGGATACCTGGGTCGCCCGAGTGCCCAGCTGAACATTCACTTTTCGGTTTCGCAGGGATTTCAGCGCAGCTGCGCCGAGGGACGCGGGCAGCTCGGGCAACAGGCGATCGCCATCGTGCAGCACGGTGACCCGCAGTTCGGTAGCGCTCACACAGGGATAAAAGCGACGGATGCTGGTCAGACAGTCGATCAGCTCACCGGCAACTTCCACGCCGGAGAATCCGCCGCCGATCACGATGAAATGACCCAACGACTGGCGTATCGCAGCATCGGTTTCCAGTTCGATGCGCGCAATCCGGCGCAGCACCACGTTCCGAATCTCCAGCGCGTCACCTACTGTCTTGAGTGGCAGCGCATGCTCAGCCATGCCAGGCAACAGGTCCAGGCGTGCACGGTTGCCGAATGCCAGTACCAGATGGTCGTACGCCACCTCTCGCTCGCCGCTCAAGGTTTCGCAGCGCAAGCGACGTGAGGCACTGTCGACACCTGTCACGCGGCCCATGATGAAGCGTCTTTGCTCGCCCGGCATCAGCAGCTCGCGCAACGGCGCGACGACCTGCTCTGGAAATATCGATGCCCCCACCGCCTCGGGCAGCATCGGATTGAAGGTGGTGTAGCTCTCTTCCGAGATCAGTGTCAGGTCAACATCTGGCGGCAGTTGGCCAGACAGCGCACGCGCGGCAGATGTCCCGGCAAAGCCGCCACCCACGATGACCACGGATTTTCGTTTCTGCATTTGTGCCTCCGGGCTGCGGGCCGAGTTCGCCTGATGGCACGAGGAACCGCAGTCTCCGACGCATAGTCGGCATCAGTGGCGAGGCATTACGGATTCAAGGGCTACCGCGCCGAGATGGAGGATCCATCAATCCGCTGCGCGTGGCGTTGCTGGTGGCCCTGTTCTTCCAGCCAGCTTCAGAGATCACGATCTTGTGAACTTTTGCGGAGGATTTCGAGAAGTCGACAGACCAGCATGGTGGACATGCTTGCCCACGCGCCCTCGATCGAAACCGGGATTGCTGATGTCGCTCAGTGTGTCGCCCGCACCCACGCCAGGCTTCTGCGATTTGCCAAGACGCAGTTGCGAAACGCCGCACTGGCTGAAGACGCGGTGTCGGAGACAGTCCTTGCGGCCCTGAATACATCGAACGCATTTGCCACTGAATCACAGGTCGTCGCCTGGTTGTTCGGCGTGCTGCGTCACAAGCTGGTGGATCAGCTGCGGCATCTCGGGCGTGAAATCCCGTCCAGCGAGGGACTCGTGGATTCCGACGGCAACGCATGCGCCGCGACGAACCATGCGCTTTGGGGTCGCGGCGACGTGTCGTGGCACGACCCTGAACACATCCTTCGGCAGCGTGAGTTCGTCGAGCTGGTGAAGCGGTGCTGCGCGCATTTGCCAAGGCTGCAGTCCGAGGCGTTTGTGATGTACGAATTGCACGAGCTTGACGCATCGACGATTTGTGGCCGTCTCAATATCCGTCGAGGACATCTCTGGGTGTTGCTTTACCGGGCGCGCGCTGCGCTCAGGCTTTTGCTCATGCGAGAGTGGGGCGCGGAGTTTGTCTGAGAAACCGGCATCGCGTTGCACGGGCATCCAATGGGAGGGGTCAGCTGGAGCGCAATATCAGATGCATGGCGTACCCAACTCAGGTACCTCGCCGCTGGTTTCAGCGTTTGTGGTGCGTCACTTCGATGCCGGCTGCCGTGCCGAGTTTGATCACGGTGTCTTTTCCGTTGCCCTCCTGGCTGGAGTGACAGGAGAGGGTGAACACGAAAACAGCGCCGCGATCTGCTTGATCGCGCAATGAAATCAGGCTGCCATGCAGCTGCAGCATTTGCCTGACGATGGCAAGCCCCAGTCCATGGGTGGGCCGTTCGTTGCGAGACTCCTCCCGTTCCATGGGCCACAGGAAGACTGCGGACCGGAGAGCCGGATCGATTCCGGCCCCGCTGTCGGATATCTCGACGCAGACCCGATCGCCATCCGCCTGCAGGCTCACCTGAATATCACCGCCGGCCGGTGAATGTCGGATCGCGTTGTCCAGCAGATTGGTCAGCACTCGCTCGATCATGCCGATGTCTGCGCAGACATCCGGAAGGCTGGCAGCGAAATGAGTTGCAATGCGCTGATTCCTGGACGATGCCGACAGCTCCAGCTTCTGGATGACGTCTTGCGCCAGTTCCACCAATGAGAAGTGCTCGAGTACGGGTTTCACCATACCGAGTTCCATCTGTGCCAACTCAAGTAATTCACTGGCAAGGTGAGCGACTGACCGGCTTTGCGCCAGGGCAGATCGCAGGTAGCGATCGCGATCTGCATCGTCCAGTCGCGCAGACTTCATCAGCAAGGTCTCCAGATAACCGTGCAGCGATGCCAGCGGAGATCTCAGGTCATGAGAAAGGCTGGCGATCAGTTCGCGGCGCTGTTGATCCTGCTTGTTCAGGCGCTGCCACTGATCGGCGTTCGTCGCCACCAGGCGTTCAAAGGCCTGGCGCAGGATCACGATTTCATCGCGCAGGACCTTTTCCTTCTGCGAATCGGCCGAAGCCGAGTGCGAATGCCCGTGCCGCTCCTTTTGTTCGAGCTGATCAATCTGCTGCGTCAACTGCGTCAGCGGTCGTGTCACCCATCGGAACGCTGCCAATCCAGCCACCAATCCGAACGGTGCGATCAGACCGATCGACCACAGCGCAACGCGCACGGCGTTGTCCCATCCGGTCGAAGCGGCGGCCATGTCATAGGCTGAGCCCTGGAGCACCGCATACAGGTAGCCAGGGGTGCCTGCCGCCCGCTCGTAGCTGGCTGCACTGAACGCCTTGCTGCCGGTCGGACTCAATGGGTCATCACCCAGCACCAGGGCTTGCTTGTTCGCGAGAAAGTCTCGCACGGGAGCAAGGTCCACATGAGGCCGACGCAGGACCGCGGAGTCGGGATAGCGCATCTCGACGCGACCCTCGGAGTCCAGAATGTAGAGCTCGACGCCAGGGTTGGTGATGTGCAGCCGATCGACGAATTCGGACAGTTTTTTCTGGTCCAGGCCCTGCGCACCCATCGTTTGCGTGTTGGCTGCAATGTGGTCGGCAAGACGATGAAGCAACTGTTGCTCGATCTGTTGCGAATAGCGAACGCTCTGAACCATCTGGAGCGAAGCTGCCGAGCCGAAGCAGGCAATGAGCAGCACCGCGAACAGCAGCGACAGTCGCTGCCACAGGGTGAAGTGGCGTGACATCACGGGCGCAGAATTCGACTGACCGGATTGGGGCAAAACTTGTAGCCCATGCCCCAGACCGTGACAATGCGTGTCGGATTCTTCGGGTCATCCTCGAGCTTGCCGCGCAATCGATTGATGTGAGTGTTGACGGTGTGCTCATAGCCGTCGTGGCCGAAACTCCACACTCTGTCGAGCAGTTCCATGCGCGAGAAGACCCGCTCTGGGTGCTGCGCAAAATGATGCAGGAGCTCGAATTCTCGCGGCGTCAAATCCAGGTTGCGGCCGTCGAGTCGCACTTGCCGGGTCAGCCTGTCGATGTCCAGGTCTCCGCACGCGATGCCGTTCGAATCCAGACGCAAGCCGCTGGCGATCGAATCGATGCGGCGCAACAAGGCCTTCAGCCTTGACAACAACTCGGCCACTGAAAACGGCTTGGAGAGGTAGTCATCGGCACCCATTTCGAGACCGAGAATTCGGTGTATCTCGCTGCCGCGCGCACTGATCATGATGATCGGTGTGTAGCGAGCAACATCGCGTGCACGCCGACAGATTTCGAGCCCGTCGACGCCCGGCAGCATCAAGTCGAGGATGACCGCATCCCAGCCCCCGCGTTCGACCAGCAACGAACCGAATCGACCGTCAGCCGTGTGCTGGACCGCATAGCCCTCGTTTCGGAGGTGGATGCTGAGGATCTCTGCAAGGTGGAAGTCATCTTCCACCAGCAGCACGCGTCGGAATGTTTCGGTCATCGCTCAGAGTCGAGTGAGCGTGGCTGAGATTACGTGCGCCGTTGTTCGTTGAAGCCGGACGCGCATCAAGTATCGCGTTGCGCAACCGGCTCAGTGAAACTCTTGATGCTTTGCTCGATGTCTCGTATGACGACCTCAGTTCGGCAATCGCATCTTGCTGATCCACTCGGAGTTGGATTCATCCCAATGGTGGGTCATCAGGAAGCGCATGGTCTCGACGCGAACCTGTTCGCGGGTCAATTTGCTCATGTCACGCGGGGCGCGGCTGGGTACCCAGTCGCTCTTCTGGTCGTCCCATGTGTTCATCACGAGAAACTTGTCTGCCATGGCCATGACCTCGGATCGCGGCATGATGTTCTTGGGCAACTCGATGTTTGACTTGACTACCCACAGGCCGGTCATTTCGTCCCAGCGGTGCATGGACAGGAAGACATCGCGGTCCATGAAGG
>JBJXEJ010000076.1:0-4337 GCA_046154125.1 Rhizobacter sp.
AGCCACCCATGCTGCAGAACAGCAGTGTCAGCGTGGTGTTGCAGATCGCGACGTAAAGGCTCCAGGCGAGGTTGCGCCAGAAGGGGATGCGACCGGTGAGGATCTTGAGGTTGTTGAGGAAGTCGTCACCGAACCACAGCGGCGGCGGCAGGCTGAAGATCTCGGTGCGTGAATGGGTCGCAAAGACGAACATGAAATAGAACGGCGCCAGCATCACGAACGAGCCGACGCCGACGATGGTGTAGGCCGCCCAAGGGGCGAGCATCTCTTTGTTCACAGCTCAGCCCCCAGCCGTTCTGGGCTTGAAGGCCAGATGGGTGAGCCACGTCAGCACCGCCACGACGACGAAGAGCAGCCACGACATCGCACTCGCCGCGCCGAAATCGTTGAAGTCGAAGGCCATGCGGTAGAGGTAGATTGCCGTCGTCATGCCGGACTGGTCGGAGCCGCCGCGCCCACCGGTCAGGATGAAGGGCTCTTCGAAGATCTGGAGGCCACCGATCACCGACAGGGTGACGCCGAAGAAGATCATGGGTTTGAGGCTAGGCAGCGTGATGAAGAAGAACTGCTGCAGCCGGTCTGCGCCGTCCATCGTGGCGGCCTCGTACAGGTCCTTCGGGATCGTCTGCAGCGCCGCGAGGTAGAGAACGACGTTGAAACCGACGTATCGCCAGAACACGATCAACGCGATCGCCGACTTGATGTGTTCGGGCGCGCCCAACCAATCGATCGGCTCGCCGCCGAACAGCGCTCCGAGCGCTTGGTTGACGAGCCCGAAATCCTTGCTGAACAACGAGCTGAACATGATGGCGATGGCCACCGTGCTGGTGATGTAGGGCAGGAAGTAGGCCCCCACGACGCCATTGCGCAGGTGCTTGAAGCTGTTGTGGATGAAGACCGCCAGCGGGATCGCTACCAAGTGCTGCGGCACGCCCGAGGCCACAGCCAGCCAAGCGGTGTTCTTCAAGCTCTTCCAGAACCACTCGTCCTGCAACGAGAAGGTGAAGTTGTCCAGACCGACGAAGTGCATCGCCGACAGGCCGCTGGTGGGCTCCCAGGTCTGGAAGGCGAGGTACAACGAAAAGCCCAGTGGGAACATGGCGAACGCCAGGAATAGCCCAACGAAGGGACTGATGAGCACGTAGGGCGTGATCTCGGGCGAGATGTGCAGGAAGGCGGGCAACTTCATCGGGTAGGCCTTCAGCGGCGTGCACGCCGCTCCAGCAGCCGTGCGGCGTCGGCCAGAGCGGTGGGCACATCCTTTCCGTGATCCAGCACCTTGTCGAGTTCGGTGTCGATGACCTCGCTGGCAAAGGCATCCTGCTTATGGACGCCAACCGCGACGATATGGCGGGTGGCTTCTCGCCACAGCAGTCGAGCCCGCTGCCCGCCCAGGAAGGCCAGCGGCTGATCGAAGAAGGCGTCGTCGTACGTGGACAGCAGCGCCGGGAAAGCATCCTGGCTCTTGAACGCGGCCAGTTGAAGGTCGCGGTCGAGCGTCATCATCTGGATGAACTCCCAGGCCAGACCCTTGTTCGCCGCCGGCGTGCCGCGTGGAATGGCGAAGAAGGTGCCGCCGTAGGCTGCGAAGGCGCCCTCGGGCAGCTGCGAGGCGCGCCACTGGCCCTTGGTCGCTGGCGCCAGCCAATTGTTCAGGTGGCCGGCAAGCCAGGCCCCCGACAACTGCGTGGCCAACGTACCGCGCTTGAAGCCCTCGCTCCACTCGTTGGACCAGGCCGAGACCCTGGCGTCGAGCTTGTTCATGCGAACCTCGCGCGCCAGCTCGAACGCTCGCACAAAGCGCGGAGAGGTGACCAGCACCTTGCTGTCCTTGTCGAAGTACAGCCCTTCTCCAGGCTGGATGCCCGTGCGGATGAGGATGTCCTTCATGTCCCGCGCGTGCGCCAGCAGGTAGGCGCCGGTGGCCTGCTTGATCTTCACGCCGGCGGCCACGTAGCTGTCCCAAGACTTGGTCAGTTCGGCCTCGCTGACGCCCGCACGGCTCAACACGTCGGTCCGCCACAGCAGAGTCCCTGGGCCGATGTCGGTGGGCGCGGCAACGATCGCGCCGGCGCGGCTGGTTGCCTGGGCCAGCGCGTACGGCACGTACTGGCCGGCCATGCGGCCGATGTTGTAGGGCTGCTTTCCGAGGTCTTCGAGCCCGCCACCCTGCGCGAAACGGCCGACGTACCCGACCTCGAGCGCCATCACGTCGGGCAGGTAGAAGCTGGTCGACAACGCGGTCGTCATCGCCGTGTGGTGATCGGCGAACTGGCGGCTCACGACCTTGATCGCGACGTTCGGGTGCCGCTTCGCCCAGGCCGGAATGGCGGCCTCGACGATCATGTCGACCGACGGATAGGCCGCCACGGTAAGTACCGTCTGCGCCCGAGCGGCAGGTGGCATACCCAGGCCGGTCACCAGGGCAAGGCAACCCCAGATCAGCCTGGTCCCCTGGGCTCGATGCCTGCTCCCGACTCGGCCGAACGTCATGCAGCCCCTTCTATGAAAGCGCGCGATCTGAAAGCGCTTTCATACTTTATGGACCACTCAGCACCCTGTCACTCAGGGTAATCGATGAGGTAGCGGGAGGTCAGCTCTGAACGCGCTGGCTAGATTCACGCGCGATGAATCTCGGCGCGGGAGTGACCGCATTCGGCTTGTCGCCAGCCAGCATCTGCAGCATCGCCGCGGCTGCGGCGCGACCCAGTTCATAGCCGGAGTGATGCACGGTGCTCAGCGGCGGGATTGTGTAGGACGCCGTGGCAAGATCATCGAATCCCACCAAAGAGACGTCATCTGGAACGCGGATGCCACGGCAGTACAAGGCCAGCGCGGCGCCAAAAGCCATCTGGTCGTTGCAAGCGAACACGGCCGTGAACCGCTTGCGCCTCTCCAGCAGAT
This sequence comes from Rhizobacter sp., assembly GCA_046154125.1. Classification (GTDB taxonomy): domain Bacteria; phylum Pseudomonadota; class Gammaproteobacteria; order Burkholderiales; family Burkholderiaceae_C; genus PBB1. The sequence goes on from JBJXEJ010000076.1 coordinate 2,905, forward strand.
GGTCCATCGCAAGCCGCCCGCCCTGTTCATGGAACAGGCCGGGCTCGACGATACCGGCGTCGTACGCAAGGCCGGCCTGCTCGAGCGCCTCCCGGTAGCCCCGCAACCGGGCCACCGCGTCCGGATGATCGGGCTCGCCCGTGATGCAGGCAATGCGCCGATGGCCCAGGGCAATGAGGTGTTCGGTGGCCATGCGGGCGCCGGCCACGTTGTCGAACTCGAGCGAGTACAAACCGTCAGCCTTGAGTTGGCGGCCGGTCACCACGAGCGGTAGCGACTTGGCGATGGTGCGCAGCACTCGATCGCTGAGACGCCCTGTCAGCACGATGATGCCGTCGACCCGCCGCGATCGCAGCAAGCCAATGCAACGAGTTTCCTCCGCAGCGTTCCAGTTGCCACCCACGAAGAGCGCGGCGTAGCCGACCTTGTCGAGTTCATCCTCGATCCCTCGGAAGGCCACGCCATAAAACGGGCTGTCGAGCGCATGCGTCACCACGCCGACACTCAGCGTCCGCCCTCCCGCAAGCCCGCTAGCGATTGGATCAGGCACGAAACCCAGATCGGCAATGGCAAGGCGAATCGCTTCGCGCTTTTTGTCGCTGACTCCAGCCGTGCCGTTGAGCACCCGCGACACCGTGGCGGGTGACACTCCGGCCCGTTCAGCGACCATCTCAAGAGTGACTTTTCCCTCTGGCCCTCGGCCTTGGGCCCGACTGTTCGATCGAAGTGCAGTCTTGGACAAGCGGTAATTAAGAAGTTGCGGAGTAATGGAGTTTAGTGCCATGGAATTTCTGGCCTAAGGCAACGAGCTACAAGCGATGGCCATACGTAGCGGGTCGAGCTCCGCAGGCAGCTGTTCTCTTCGTCGCTGACGGCCTCCGAGGACCAAGTCGTCTGGCTGGGCCATTGAGCGTTCGGGCATCTGTCCATCGGCCCGGTGCAGGCCCGATGACCGGCAGCGCCGCGACAGCTGCTGGTCGAGAGCGTTGCCGTCCACCTGGTCATTGGGCGAACGTTGTTGAGCATCCATCGGCCAGTTCGCAGCCGAGCCATCCGTTGAAGGCCTTGATAGAGGCGGCCAATTCTGGTCGAGTCGTGTCGGGCAGAGGAGCAAGCCCGATGTCCGCTGACTACCGTGTTGCCGACAGTGGAGCAGCTTGTTGCGAGTGTTCCCAAGGGGTCGCGTCCTGCCGGTCGGTGACCCGGCTGGCTCAGCGTAAAACCGTCACCAGGAGTGTGGATGCCCGAAGTCGTCACTGAGAACCGGCGTGGTCGGCCACAAGCGGACGATCGCCACGGCCCGCTTATGTTTAGGGTTGTCCGATACCTGCCCGTCGCACGCCACGGACGCGCGCATGCCCCCGTCCTGAGGGCAGGTGTTGGACAAGCCCCAAGGGAGGAAACCGCGGGGCACGCCGCAGTGGGTCGATCAA
>JBJXEJ010000077.1:0-12510 GCA_046154125.1 Rhizobacter sp.
CGATCGATCCCGATCGCCTGTTCGCCTCGCACTTCGGGCTCGACCGGGCGAACTGGAAAAGCCAGGCCGCCGTGCAGGCGGTGGCCTGCGCCAACGAGTGCGGCAGGGCGGTGGCGGCCGCGATCGGCAACGCCAGCGGCAACCGGATGATCTCGATCGGCAGCGATGCGCGGATCGACGGCCCGCTCACGCTGGGCTCGCCCGAGCATCCCGTGGTGATCGTCGTCGACGGCAGCGTCACCCTGAGCGGCGACGTGAGGCTGCACGGGCTGCTCTATGCCGCCGACGTGCACTGGGATGCCGCCGCACATCCACAGGCGGGAGTGCGCGGTGCAGTCGTCTCCGAATCAGACTACAGCGGCACCGGCGAACCGGACCTGAGCCTCGACGCGGAGCTTCTGCGCAACCTGCAACGACAGACCGGCAGCTACGCGCGCGTGCCCGGCAGCTGGAGGGATTTCTGATGCACAGCCCGTCGAATTGCGGTCGCCGCTCGTGGCGAGGACAACGCGGCGTCACGCTCATCGAGGCGCTGCTCTCCTTCCTCGTGCTTGCCGTGGGCGTGCTCGCGATGTCGAAACTGCACCGTCACCTGCAGACGCATGCCGACCTGGCGCGACAGCGAACCGAAGCGGTCCGGATCGCGCAGCAGGACATCGAGTCGGCGCGTTCATATGCAACGCTCGGTCAGCCGGCGCAAGCCTCGTCCTACGAGCACATCGAGACCGCCACCGAGGCGGTGGACCGGTTGAGCGGGCAGCCACTCAACACGGTGTTCCACCTGAACCGGCAGATCGACGACGGGTCGGTCGTGCGCATGAAGAGCGCCACCGTGACCGTGGGCTGGACCGCTCGCGATGGCAGCGCTCGACAAGTCGAGGTGAGCTCGGTCATCGCCGGCCAGAACCCGGCGGTGGCCGGCGCATTGACTCTGACGCCGAGTGCGCTGACCGCGCCTGGCGGTGCTGCCCGCTCGGCGCGCATACCGCTCGCCGCGAAGAACCTGGCCGACGGCCGCAGCGCCATCAAGCCCGTCATCGAAGGCACCACGGCCTTCGTGTTCGACAACCTCAGCGGACAGGTGACCCAGCGCTGCACCGAGGTGCCGGGCGCCATCTCGACCGAACAGTTGACCGCCGACCACCTGACCCACTGCGCCGAGGCTCGTGGCCTGCTGCTGAGCGGCACGGTGCGGTTCTCGAATTCGATCCCGCCCGACCCGGAAACCGCCAACGACCTGCCGCTCGATCTGGCGCTGTCGGTTTCATTGCCGAGCGGCGTCGAGGCGGCATCTCCCTGGTGCGGGGCCGAAGCACAGAAGACCGTGCTTTACCGCGCCGCCGATGGGGTCCACCGCGTCGCCGTGCCGCTGGCCGCCGGCCCGGCGAGCATGGGCGCGGCCGCTTGGAGCGACCTCGGCGAACGATTCGTGTCGTACCACTGCCTGGTGCCCGCCGCCGGCAGCCCGCCGCGGTGGTCGGGAGCCAGCGCCGTGATTCCGCTCGGCTGGACCATCGGCGCGACGGCAGCGGATCGCAAGGTCTGCCGCTATGCCTGGGATCGCGACGGCAGCGGCGCGATCGACGGCAACGACGAGCACCCGGCGATCTACAGCAACGTCGATCGGACCCTGACGCAGCAGAATTTTCTGGTGATCCGTGGCGACCAGCCCTGCCCGGACGGCGCTGCCGCGAGAATGGATACCGATGCGTCGGCTGCCCCCTCCCGGGTCGCCACGATTCAACACCAGCCCTGACCTGCCGATCCGCTGCCAAGCACCTCGATGCCCTCAACGCCCGCCGACTTCACGCATCGCCATGACGATTGGATGGCCGAAGCGCTCGCGCTGGCGCAGCACGCCATCGGACTGAGCGAGCCGAATCCGCGCGTCGGCTGCCTGATCGTCGCCGCAGACGGGCAGGTGATCGGCCGCGGCCACACGCAGCAGGCCGGCGGTCCGCACGCCGAAGTGATGGCGCTGCGTGACGCTGCCGAACACGGTCGCCCGGTGCTAGGCGCAACCGCCGTGGTCACGCTCGAACCCTGTGCGCACCACGGCCGCACACCGCCATGCTGCGATTCACTGGTGGCCGCGGGGGTGAGCCGGGTCGTGATGGCGATCGAAGACCCGAACCCGCTCGTCGCAGGTCAGGGCACGGCCCGGCTGCGCGCCGCCGGCATCGAGGTGATCGAAGGCAGCATCTCGCCGGAATTGGCCGACGCGGCACGCGAGCTCAACATCGGCTTCTTCTCGCGCATGGAACGCCTGCGCCCGTGGGTGCGGATGAAGATCGCCGCCTCGCTCGACGGACGCACCGCACTGCCCAACGGCGTCAGCCAGTGGATCACCGGCGAAGCCGCGCGCACCGACGGCCACGCCTGGCGCCGCCGTGCCGGCGCGGTACTCACCGGCGTCGGCACCGTGATCGAGGACAACCCCCGGCTCGACGTACGCCTGGTGCCGACGCCCCGGCAGCCGCTGCGCGTCGTCGTCGACTCGCGGCTCGATGCACCGCTCGATGCCCGCATCTTCGAGGTGCCGGGTTCGGTGCTGGTCTATGCGGCCCACCCCAGCGCCGAACGCCTCGCCGCCTTCGCCGATCGTGGCGTCGAAGTCGCCCGGGTTCCGGGCGCCCACGACAAGGTCGATCTCGCCGCGATGCTGGCCGATCTGGCCGCGCGCGGCATCAACGAACTGCATGTCGAGGCCGGGCACAAGCTCAACGGCTCGTTCGTGCGCGAGCGCCTGGTCGACGAGTACCTGATCTACCTGGCGCCCAAGCTGCTCGGCGCCGGTCGCGATCTCGCCGCGTTCGGGCCGCTCACCGCGCTGTCGGATGCCGTGGAGCTGCGCTTCCACCAGATCGATCGCGTCGGCGAGGACCTTCGCGTGCTGGCACGGCCGCGGCTCGGCTGAACCAGCGGCTGAGACAATCCACCCATGTTCACAGGCATCATCACCGGCGTCGGCCGGATCTCCGACGTGCAACCGCTGGGCGACGACACATCGCACGGCAACAGGCTGTCCATCGCCACGCCGGCGCACTATCTGGACGATGTCGGTCCGGGCGACAGCATCGCGATCAACGGCGCGTGCATGACGGTCACCACGTTCGATGCCGCGCGCGGCACCTTCACGGTCGATGTGTCCGCCGAAAGCCTCGACAAGACCGCCGCGCTCGACCGCGTCGGGCCCGTCAATCTCGAGAAGGCCCTGCGCGCCAACGACCGACTGGGCGGCCACCTGGTCAGCGGGCACGTCGACGGCATCGGCCGCGTCACGCACTTCGCGCCGGTCGGCGAGTCGTGGGCCTTGAAGATCGACGTGCCAGCCGACCTGGCGAAGTTCCTGGCCTACAAGGGCTCGATCACCATCAATGGCGTCAGCCTGACGGTCAACACCGTCACCGATCACGCAGATGAGCAGGCAGGGAGCTGCGAGATCGGCATCAACCTGATCCCGCACACCATCGAGAACACCGCGCTCGGGCACCTGGAGCCCGGCAGCGCCGTCAACCTCGAGATCGACCTGATCGCGCGCTACGTCGAGCGCATGCTGACCACGCCGAAGACCGCTTAACAAGGCGCTTCGCGGGCTCAGTTCAGCGCGCGAGCGTTGCGCCGAGCCGCTGTGTTGCTCACTCGCACGAACGGCCGCAACAAACATCGAAGTGCCCTCGCGGACCTGCGATCCGTACCCGCCACCTACAATCCGTCGATGGCGATTTCACCCATTCCCGAGCTCCTCACGGAGCTGGCCGCCGGCCGCATGGTCATCCTCGTCGACGAGGAAGACCGCGAGAACGAAGGCGATCTGGTGATGGCTGCCGAGCACGTGACGGCCGAGACCATCAACTTCATGGCACGCTTCGGTCGTGGCCTGATCTGCCTGACGCTGACGCGCGAACGCTGCGAGCGACTGCAGCTTCCGCCGATGGCGAGCCGCAACGGCGCGCAGCACGGCACCGCGTTCACGGTATCGATCGAGGCGGCCACGGGCGTGACCACTGGCATCTCGGCGGCTGACCGCGCCCGCACGGTCCAGGCGGCGGTGGCGCGTGGCGCCAAGGCCAGCGATCTGGTGCAACCGGGCCACATCTTCCCGTTGCAGGCGCAGGACGGCGGCGTGCTGATGCGCGCAGGTCACACCGAAGCCGGCTGCGACCTGTCGGCGATGGCGGGGCTGTCACCAGCGGCCGTGATCTGCGAAATCATGAACGACGACGGCACGATGGCGCGACTGCCCGACCTCGAGGTCTTCGCGCAGCTGCACGGCCTGAAGATCGGCACGATCGCCGACCTGATCGAATACCGAAGCCGCAACGAGACGCTGATCGAGCGCGTCGGCAAGCGCAAGCTGACCACCGCGCAGGGCGAATTCGACTGCACCACGTTCATCGATCGCACCGGCGGCCTGCACATGGCGCTGACCCATGGCACCTGGACGCCGCGAGACGAGGTGCTGGTCCGGGTGCATGAGCCGCTGTCGGTGATGGACCTGCTCGACGCAGGGGCGTGCGGCCATTCGTGGCCACTGCCACGCGCGTTGACGGCATTGCAGGCCGGTGAGCGGGGTATCGCGGTGCTGCTGAACTGCGGCGAAGGCTCGGCCGCCCTGCTCGACAAGCTGAAGCCACGTGGCGAATCCGGAACACACGGGCAGAGCCAGATGGATCTGCGCACCTACGGCATCGGCGCACAGATCCTGCGAGAGATGGGCGTCTCGAAGATGAAGCTGCTGGGCAGCCCCCGCCGGATGCCGAGCATGGTCGGCTACGGCCTTGAAGTCACCGGCTTCGTCGCCGCCGACACCACTGGCAGGACATGATGAACACACCTCGATCGACACGGATGCCCGATGCAAGGCGCTGATCAGGTCGGTCCTTCCGACGCCGAACTCGATGGCAGCGACCTGCGCATCGGCATCGTGCAGGCGCGCTTCAATGCCGCGATCACGCAACGCATGGCCGCTGTGTGCATCGCCGAATTGCGCCGGCTCGGCGTGGAGGCCGAGTTGATCGAGCATGTCAGCGTTCCCGGAGCACTGGAGATCCCGGTCGCGCTGATGGCAATGGCGGACGGCGGCGATTTCGACGCGCTGATCGCCATTGGCTGCATCGTGCGCGGCGAGACGTATCACTTCGAGCTGGTCGCCAACGAGAGCGGTGCCGGCGTGACGCGGGTGTCGCTGGACCACCAGCTGCCGGTCGCCAACGCGATCCTGACGGTCGAGAACGAAGCACAGGCCTGGGAACGGGTCGAAGAAAAGGCCCGGGACGCCGCCCGTGTGGCGATAGAGATGGCCCACCTGATGGAAGATTTGTCGTGACCGAAGCCGAAGAGAAACCCGCTGCGCCAGTTGCGGCCCCGAAGGCCTCCGCCAAGAAGGCCTCGCAGAAGTCGACCCGCCGTCGCTCGCGCGAGTTCGCGTTGCAGGGCCTTTACGAATGGCTGCTGTCGGGCGAGCAGCCTGATGTGGTCGCCGCGCACGTCCGCGAACAGGACGGCTTCGACCGCTGCGACGCAGCGCACTTCGAGATGCTGCTGCGTGGCTGCATCGCCGAGGCTGCCGCAATCGACGCCGCGCTGACTCGCCATGTCGACCGCAAGACCAGCCAGCTGTCGCCGATCGAGCACGGCGTGCTGATGATCGGGGCGTACGAGCTGACGCACTGCATCGACATCCCATATCGCGTCGTGATCAACGAGGCGGTCGAACTCGCCAAGAGCTACGGCGGCACCGACGGACACAAGTACGTCAACGGCGTGATCGACAAGACCGCAGCCGACCTGCGGCCGGTCGAGGTCGAAGCGGCACGCGCCGCCCGCCGCTGACCCGACCGTCGACCCGCAAGCGGTCTGCCATGAGGCTCTCGAAGCGGCTGTCGCACATCGAGCCGTTCTACGTGATGGAGTGCGCCAAGGCCGCAGCCGAGCTGGCGCGCAGCCCGGCGTGCGACCCGCTCCAGGGCGGCCGGCCGATGATCTTCCTGAACATCGGCGAGCCCGACTTCACCGCGCCACCGCTGGTCCAGGAAGCAGCCCGGCGCGCCATCCAGGACGGCGTCACGCAGTACACGGATGCGATCGGCCTGATGCCGCTGCGCGAGCGCATCAGCCACTGGTACGCGCAGCGGTTCGCGCTCGACATCGCGCCCGAACGAATCATCGTCACCGCCGGAGCCTCGGCCGCGCTGCAACTGGCCTGCCTGGCGCTGATCGATCCGGGCGACGAGGTGCTGCTCCCCGACCCGAGCTACCCGTGCAATCGACATTTCGTCGCGGCCGCCGACGGCGTCGCGGTGCTGGTTCCGACCGGCCCCGCCGATCGTTTCCAGCTCAACGCGACGGCCGTGAACCAGGCATGGAACGACCGCACGCGCGGCGTGCTGCTGGCCTCGCCCTCGAACCCCACCGGCACCTCGATCGACCCGGCGGAGATGGGTCGCATCGTCGAGGCGGTACGCCTGCGCAGCGGCTTCACCATCGTAGACGAGATCTACCTCGGCCTCAGCTACGACGCACGCTACGGCGACTCGGCGCTGCGCCACGGGATCGGTCACGGAGACGACGTGATCTCGGTCAACAGCTTCTCGAAGTACTTCAGCATGACCGGCTGGCGGCTGGGATGGCTGGTGGTGCCTGACTCCCTGGTGCCGGCGGTCGAGAAGCTTGCGCAGAACCTGTTCATCTGTCCCTCGTCGGTCGCGCAGCACGCGGCGCTGGCCTGCTTCGAGCCCGACTCGCTGGCCGAGTACGAACGGCGGCGGCAGGCCTTCCGGGCGCGCCGCGACTACCTGGTCCCTGCGCTGAATGCACTCGGGCTCGAAGTGCCGGTCGAGCCGGACGGCGCGTTCTTCGCCTGGGCGGATTGCTCGAAGCACGCGTCCCGCCTGCCCGGTGGCAGCTGGGACTGGACGTTTGAAATGATGCGGCGCGCGCAGGTCGCCGTGACCCCCGGACGCGACTTCGGCCGACACGAACCGGCACGGTATGTGCGCCTGTCGTACGCCAATTCGATGGATCAGTTGCAGCACGCGATGGGCCGGCTGCGACAGGTGCTGTGATCGACTACCCTCGCCCCGTGAGTTCGTCCGCACCACCGCCACCCGACACCGTCGCCGGCCAATACGGCCCGGACGAAGGTGGTCGCCCCCCGGTGACGGCCGACGCCTCACCGACGCCCGAGGAATCGCTGCCTTCGATCGGCTTCATCGGCCGCTATGCGCTGAAGTACCAGATCGGCAAGGGCGGCCTCGGCACGGTGTACGCCGCGTACGACCCGCTGCTGTCGCGGGTGATCGCGATCAAGACGCTGCACCTGGAGATCGAGCCCGAGCAGCGCGAGTCGTTCAACGCGCTGTTCCTGAACGAGGCACGCGCGGCGGCCGGGCTGTCGCACCCGAACATCGTCACCGTGTTCGACGCCGGCATCAGCGAAGGCCACGCCTACATCGCGATGGCGCTGCTGAAGGGCCAGGACCTGCGGCAGTTGCGCGAGGCCGGCTGGCGGCCCAGTCCGGCGCAGGCAGCGGTGCTGGTCGGCCGCGTGGCCGACGCACTGGACTACGCGCACCGCAAGGGCATCGTGCACCTCGACATCAAGCCGGCCAACATCTTCATGGTGGGTCGCGGCCAACCCTGCGTGCTCGATTTCGGCATCGCGCGCATCGCCCATCGCCGCGACAGCCCGCCGGGCACCGAGATCGCGGCCGGCTCGCCGTACTACATGTCGCCCGAACAGGCGCGGCAGCAGGCCGTCGACCGCCGGTCGGACGTGTTCTCGCTCGGCGTCGTGCTGTACGAGTTGCTCACCGGCTCGAAGCCGTTCAATGGCGTCGGTCTGGAGCAGATCACCAAGGCGGTGCTGGAACACACGCCGCTGCCGGCTCATCGCGTGAACCGCGCGGTGCCGACAGCGATTTCCGACATCGCCGCACGGGCGATGGAAAAGGAGGTCGACAAGCGCTTCGAATCGGCAGCCGCCATGTCGCGCGAACTGCGACGGCATTTCGCGATGAACACGTCTGGCGACAGCGCAGCGGAGAGCGTCTGGCAGCGCTGGCGCAGCCACAAGGCGGCGCTGGCCGGTGCGGTGATCGGCGTGCTCGGAATCGGTGCGCTGACCCTCGGCGCCTGGACCGAGCAGCGCCGGATCAGCAGCGCCTCCAGCGCAGCAACCAATGTGTCCAATGCGGTCTCGGCAGCCCCGCAGGTCGGCAGCCCGACGAGTCCGCAGGCGCTGGCTTCGCCGCTGCCCCGGATCGAGGAGACACCTGCGTCGTCCAGCGAGGCGCCCAGGTCCGCCGTCGTCGACAAGCCCCGCCGCGACAAGGTCATGGCCGAGGCGCGAACTCGCGACGCGGCAGGCCGAACAGGGGTCAGCGGCACATCGGCAGCCGCCCCGAAAGGTCGCATCCGGCTCGCGATCAGCCCGTGGGGACAGATCGAGGTCAATGGCGCTCCAGCGGGCACCGCACCGCCGCTGAACGAACTGGTCCTGCCCGTCGGCACGCAACAGATCACCATCCGGAATGCCGACTTTCCGCCTTACAGTGCGTCGATCCAGGTCACCGCAGACCAGCCGGTGACCATCAAGCACAAGTTCGGATCATGAAACCCCTGCTACCTGTCGCCCTGGCGATCCTCTTGGCCGGTTGCGCGACGACACCGCCGCCCCGACCGGGCTTGCTCGATGTGGTCGAGCGGCCGGCCGAACAGGCCCTGCTGGTCGGGCTGCGTGCGTACGAAGACGCGCAGTACATCGACGCCGAAAAGCAGTTCAGCCTCGCGCTGAGGCTCGGCCTGCCGTCGCCGAAAGACCGTGCCGCCGCCGACAAGCACCTTGCCTTCATCTACTGCACCAGCAACCGCGTGACCGAATGCGAAGCCGCCTTCCGCGCCGCGCGAGCCGCCGACCCGGGTTTCTCGCTCAGCAAGTCGGAGGCGGGGCACCCGCTGTGGGGCCCGGTCTACAGGCGGGTGCAGCCTTGAGGTTTCGTTGCCTGCACGATTGCGTCCGCGCCACCGCCCCGATCCCCGCATGACGACCCCCGACTTCGAGTTCACGCTGCGCGTCTACTGGGAGGACACCGATGCCGGCGGCGTCGTCTTCTACGCCAACTACCTGAAGTTCTTCGAACGCGCCCGAACCGAGTGGCTGCGCGCGCTCGGCCACGGGCAGGAGCGCATGCGCGTCGACGGCGGCGCGATGTTCGTCGTCAGCGACACCTCGATGCGCTACCGTCGACCGGCCCGGCTCGACGACCAGCTGAGGATCACGGTGCGGCTGGCGCAAGTCACACGCACCTCGATCACGCTCGATCAGCAGGCATGGCGCGGTGACGAACTGCTGACAGAAGGCCGCATCCGCATCGCCTGCGTCGAAGCCGGAACCTTCCAGCCGCGTCGCATTCCGACCGAGATCACTTCACGCCTGCCGACGGTGCCTGCGACCGACCCCACAAAAACAATCGAACCGATCCCATGAACCAAGACCTATCGATTTTCAGCCTCGTGCTGCACGCCAGCGCGGTGGTGCAGCTGGTGATGGCGGGCCTGCTGATCACCTCGCTGGCCAGCTGGACGGTGATCTTCGGCAAGCTGTTCGGGCTGCGCAAGGTGCGCGCCGAGAACGAAGTGTTCGAGCGCGACTTCTGGGCCGGCAAGAACCTCAACGACCTGTACGACGACGCCACCAAGCGCAGCACCTCGTCGGCGCCGATGGAGCGCATCTTCGCGTCGGGCATGCGCGAATTCATGAAGCTGCGCGAGCGGCGCGTCACCGACTCGGGCGCGCTGCTGGACGGTGCGCGCCGCGCGATGCGCGCGAGCTTCCAGCGGGAACTCGACACGATCGAATCGAACCTGTCGTTCCTCGCGTCGGTCGGCTCGGTGTCGCCGTACGTCGGCCTGTTCGGCACGGTCTGGGGAATCATGCACGCGTTCATCGGCCTCGCGAACCTCACCCAGGTGACGCTGGCCACCGTGGCGCCGGGCATTGCCGAAGCGCTGGTCGCCACCGCCATCGGCCTGTTCGCGGCCATCCCCGCCGTGATCGCCTACAACCGCTTCGCACGCGACATCGACCGCCTCGCGATCCAGATGGAGACCTTCATCGAGGAGTTCTCCAACATCCTGCAGCGCAATCTCGGTCAACCTGCGCCGGCCTCTGCGATGGCGGGAGGCCGCTGAGATGCCGGCCGTCAGCCACCGTGGCGGCGGGCGCCGCCGCACCATCAACGAGATCAACATGGTGCCGTTCATCGACGTCATGCTGGTGCTGCTGATCATCTTCATGGTCAGCGCGCCGCTGATCACGACGGGCGTCGTCGATCTGCCGACGGTGGGCAAGAGCAAGCAGCGGCCAGAGCACGTGGTCGAGCTGATCGTGGGCCGCGACGAGACCGTTCGCGTGCGCGTGGACAGCAAGGAAGAAGGCGCTCCGGTGGCGCTGAACAGGATCGCCGCGCGCGTCAAGGCCCTTCAGAACGGCGACGAGAACACACCCGTGGTGATTTCGGCCGATCAATCCGTCAAGTACCAGACCGTCGTCGACGTGATGAACCGCCTGCAGAAGTCGGGCGTGCAGCGCGTCGGTCTGTCGGTGAAGAACGGCGGTTGATGCAGCGGAGCGACGCATGACGATGGCAGCCACCGCCACCCTCGAACGCGATGCCTTCATGCCGCGTCGGCCCGCCGGCCTGGGCAGCGGTCTGGTGCTGGCGATCTTCGCGCACCTGCTGCTGGTCGCCGCACTGACCTTCAGCGTCAACTGGCATGTCAGTTCGCCCGAGGGCGTCGAGGCCGAACTGTGGGCCGCCGTCCCGCAGATCGCGGCACCGCGGCCGACTCAGGCCGAGCCGCCACCGCCACCGCCCGAGCGCGTGGTGAAGCCGTTGCCGAAGCCGGAGCCGGTGGCGAAACCGCCCCCGAAAGAGGAACCCGCGCCCGACGCGCAGATCGCGATCGAAAAAGCCAAGCGCCTCGAGGAAAAGCGCAAGAAGGAACTCGCCGAGCAGGCCCGCGAGGAAAAGGAGGCGAAGAAGGAGGCCGAGAAGCTCGCCAGACAGCGCAAGGCCGAGCAGGCCGAAAAACTGGCCGAGCAGAAGCGCAAGGAGCAGGCCGCCGAGACACTCAAGACCGAATTGGCGAACAAGAAGCGCGAGGCAGCGCAAGCGGCCGCGCTGGCCGATGCCCGCGAAAAGCAGATGCAGCGCATCGCCAGCCTGGCCGGCGCCACCGGCGCGGCCAACGCCACCGGCACTGCAGCGCAGAACGCCGGCCCGAGCGCCGATTACATCGGTCGCATCAAGGGCCGCATCCGACCGAACGTGTCGTTCCCCGACACGCTGCCCGGAAATCCGGTGGTCGAGATCGAGATCACCGTGGCGCCCGACGGCCGCATCATGTCCAGCCGCATCGTCAAGGCCAGTGGGGTACCCGAGTGGGACGACGCGGTGAAACGCGGGATCGACAAGACCGCCGTGCTGCCGCGCGACGAAACCGGTCGCGTGACGTCGCCGATGATCATCCAGTACAAACCGCGCGACTGAAGCACCCCGAGGCACGCCCTCGCTGAGCGCAGCGGGCAGCCCGCCTGCGGTGCCCCCCACCGCAGGAGGAACGAGCGTCAACGCAGATTGACGCGGATTCCCCTCTCAACTCCGGCGATACCCCTTTCGCCTTCGCGGTGACCATGCGACGCAAATCCGAGTGGCGTGTCGACCGACGACAGGCATGCCCCCGGCCGCGTCCGCACGCGCCGCAAGGCGGGTGAACGGCTCGGCACGGATCGATGGATTCGTCGCCAACCCACCGGTCATCAGCTCATGGTCATGAACACACGCAAGAACGTCAACCGCCGAAACTTCATGCAGATGGCGGGGGGCACGGTGGTGGCCTGCAGCTTGCCGTCGTTCCTGACGGGATGCGGCAGCGATGGCGGTGGATCCGGTGCATCGCATCAACGCACGCTGCACTTTTCGCTGTCGACCGACGGATTCCTGCCGGAAAACGAAACCTACCAACTGCACGTTGTGGGGAAAACGTATCCGCTGACATTGCATGACGAAGCAAGTCGAAAGCTGCACGGAAAGACCAGCTCAGGTGTCTCCCACTACGCAGCGGACGTTCAACTGCCATCGAATCGCGCCACCCACATCTATGTGACTCAGCGCACCGATCATTCCGGTCACATACGTGCCGCGCACGGTGATTCGGTCAATCACGGTTTTGCGCTGTCGGTCATCTACATACCGAAGACACTCAAATCAGTGGCGGCCTCTGCTCGGGTTCTGAATTCGAGGTCGAGCAGGAAGACGTCTGGCATGGTGGGAGCGCTGGACGACAGCACGGCAGACACCGGCCCGGTCACGCTGGATACCGGAACCAACGATGAAATAACGCCCGCCCACGTTGCAGCGGCCATCATCTTTCATCACGGCAACCTCCAGACGATGAATCCGGATCAATCGGCCATCGTGATGGGTCATATCCAGGAGGCACCGG
>JBJXEJ010000078.1:0-10604 GCA_046154125.1 Rhizobacter sp.
CTACATCTCCGGCCCGGGGCACGGGGGGGCTGCGCTGGTCGCCAATGTGTACCTCGAGGGCACCTGGAGCGAGGTCTATCCCGGCGTCACGCAAGACCTGGCCGGCATGAAGAAGCTGTTCAAGCAGTTCTCGTTTCCGGGCGGCATCTCCAGCCATGTGGCGCCCACGACGCCCGGCTCGATCAACGAAGGCGGCGAGTTGGGCTACTCGCTCAGCCATGCCTTCGGTGCGGTCTTCGACAACCCCGACCTGATCGTCGCCTGCGTGATCGGCGATGGCGAGGCCGAGACCGGCCCGCTCGCCACCGCCTGGCATTCCAACAAGCTGCTCGATCCGGTCACCGACGGTGCTGTGTTGCCGATCCTTCATCTCAACGGCTTCAAGATCAGCAACCCGACCTTGCTGGCCCGCATCGGCCACGAGGAACTGGAACAGTTCTTCATGGGTTGCGGCTGGTCGCCGATCTTCGTCGAGGGCGACGACCCTGGAACGATGCACCAGATGATGGCCGCCGCGACCGACCGGGCCATCGAAAGCATCCAGCACATCCAGGACGCTGCCCGCACCCGGAAGGCAGGGACGCGGCCGCGCTGGCCGATGATCGTGCTGAGGTCGCCCAAGGGCTGGACCGGCCCGAAGGAAGTGGACGGCGTGCAGATCGAGAACACCTTCCGTTCGCACCAGATACCGCTTCTGGTGAACCCGGAGTTCCCAGGGCATGTGAAGCTGCTCGAAACCTGGATGAAGAGCTACAGGCCGGAGGAACTTTTCGACACGGACGGCCGGCTGATGCCCGAACTGGCCACGCTGGCGCCGCAGGGCGATCGCCGCATGGGCGCCAACCCTCACACCAACGGCGGCCTGCTGCTTCGCGAACTGCAGCTTCCGGATTTCCGCCTGCATGCGGTGGCGGTGACGGCGCCAGGCGCAACGCAAGGACAGGACACACGGGTCCTCGGAGGCTTCCTGCGGGACACGGCCCGACTCAACCAGAAAGCACGCAACTTCCGCATCTTCGGGCCCGACGAGACGGTCTCCAACCTGCTTGGCGCGGTGTTCGAGGTGACCAGCCGACAGTGGGATGCCGAAACACTGGACAACGACGAGTACCTGCATGCCGATGGGCAGGTGCTCGATTCGATGCTCAGCGAGCACCAGTGCCAGGGCTGGCTGGAGGGCTACCTGCTGACCGGACGCCACGGCCTGTTCAACAGCTACGAGGCCTTCGTCCGCATCGTCGATTCGATGTTCAGCCAGCACGCCAAGTGGCTGAAGGTGACGCGCGAACTGCCGTGGCGGCGGCCGATCGCGTCGCTGAACTACCTGCTCGCGTCGCACGTCTGGCAGCAGGACCACAACGGCTTCACGCACCAGGACCCGGGCTTCATCGACCACGTGATCAACAAGAAGGCCGACATCGTGCGCGTGTACCTGCCGCCCGATGCCAACTGCCTGTTGTCGGTGACCGACCACTGCCTGCGCAGCCGCAACTACGTGAACGTCGTGATCGCCAGCAAGCACGCGCGGCCGCAATGGTTGACGATGGACGAAGCCGTCGTGCACTGCACCGAAGGCATCGGCATCTGGAAGTGGGCCAGCAACGATGAGGACTCGGTCCCGGACATCGTCATGGCCTGCTGCGGCGACACGCCGACGCTGGAGGTCCTGGCGGCGGTTTCCTTGCTCCGCGAGCACTTCCCGATCTTGAAGATCCGCGTCATCAACGTGATCGACCTGATGAAACTGCAGTCGGCCAGCGAGCATCCGCACGGCCTGGACGAAGCCGATTTCGATTCGCTGTTCACCAGGGACAGGCACGTCGTCTTCGCCTTCCATGGCTACCCGTCGCTGGTGCACCGGCTGACCTACCGCCGCACCAACCGCAATCTTCACGTGCATGGCTACAAGGAGGAAGGAACGATCACCACGCCCTTCGACATGCGGGTGCAGAACGAGCTGGATCGCTTTCACCTCGTGCTGAAGGCGCTGGATTGCCTTCCCCACCTGGGCAGCCAGGCCACCAGCCTGAAGCAGATGTGCCGGGACAAGCTGATCGAGCACAAGCGCTACATCGACGAGCATGGCCAGGACCTGCCCGAAATCCGCGACTGGAAGTGGGGCGGCGTCCCGAGCTGAAGCGCCGATGGACATCGACCCCTCCCTGCTGGCCAAGGCGGACAACTACCAGCTGCTCACCAACCTCGTGGTGCCGCGCCCCATCGCCTGGGTTTCGACCGTCAACCGCGAGGGCCTCGTCAACCTGGCGCCGTTCAGCTTCTTCAACGCAGTGTGCGCCGACCCGCTCTATGTCGCCATCAGCATTGGGCACCGTGACAGCGGCGCGCCGAAGGACACGGCGGTGAATATCGAGAGATGCGGTGAGTTCGTGGTGAATCTGGTGACTGAGGAACTGCTCGAGGCGATGAACATCTCCGCTGCGGACTTCCCACCGGAACAGAGCGAACTGCCCGCTGCGGGTTTGTTCGTCACGCCCTCTTTGCGCGTCAAGCCACCCCGCCTTTTGCGGGCGCAGGCCAGTCTGGAGTGCAGCCTGTTCCAGGCTGTGCCACTGGGTGTCAACACGCTCTACATCGGCGAGGTGCTGATGTTCCATGTGGCCGATGTCCTTCTGGGCCCGCGTCTTCACATCGACCACTTCGCGCCGATCGGAAGGCTCGGGTCGCCGTCGGTCTATTGCCGCACCACCGACCGAATCGAGCTGGCGCGTGTCACCTGCGACCCTTCGCAAAGGCGGTACTGAATGGCCAAGATCGAACAACTGGAGATGGACGCGCACCGCGCGCAACTCGCGGGCGATGTGAAAGGCCTGGTCGAGAAGTACCGGGCCATCTTCGACTGGGATGTGCCGGAGGTCGATGAAGCCCTGTCGGACCGGCTGATTCTCAAGGCGCTGCGGCAGGCACTCGACGACATCGAGGCTGCTTCGTCTGTCGGCAGGCCGCCATGAGCACGCCAGGCCGCTCCCAATTGCTCATACCAAAACACGCAGTGCGGAGGGTAGTCCAGTGAATCTGCAGGCGCTGATCGAGACCGCACAAGCCATGGTCGCCAACGGCAAGGGCCTGCTGGCCATGGACGAAAGCATTGGCACCTGCAATCAGCGCTTCGCGAGCGCGGGCATCCCGCAGACGCTGGAGATGCGGCGCGCCTACCGGGAGTTGCTGCTGACCACGCCTGGCCTGAGCGCCTGCATCAGCGGCGTGATCTTGCACGACGAAACCATTCGGCAGGCGAAGGCGGACGGCACGTCGTTTGTGCGGGTCGCGCGCGACGCCGGCCTGCTCGTCGGCATCAAGGTGGATACCGGCGCCAGGGACTTCGCGGCGCACTCGGGCGAGAAGGTGACGGAAGGCCTGGACGGGCTGCGCGAGCGCCTGCAGTCCTGCTTCGAGATGGGCGCACGCTTTGCCAAATGGCGCGGCGTGATCGCCGTGGACGGCGAGCGCGTGCCCACCGCAGCCTGCATCGAAGCCAATGCGCACGCGCTGGCCCGCTACGCCGGCTTGTGCCAGGAAGCGGGACTGGTGCCGATCGTCGAGCCCGAGGTCTTGATGGACGGCAACCATTCGCTGGAACGCTGCCAGGAAGTCACTGAACGCGTTCTGCGCAGCGTCTTCCAGCAGCTCTCGCTGCAAGGGGTGGCTCTGGAAGCCACGATCCTGAAACCCAACATGGTGGTTGCAGGCTCGGCCTGCGCTGCGCAGGACACGGATTCCGAAGTGGCGGATGCGACGCTGCAGTGCCTGCTGAGGGTGGTGCCTGCGGCGCTGCCCGGCATCATGTTCTTGTCGGGTGGGCAGCCCGGAGAGCTGGCCAGCAGTCGGCTGAACGCCATGCATGTCAGGCACGCGATGCCGACGAAGCGAGGCAGCACCTCACGCAGCATGCCCCTGCCCTGGCGGTTGGCGTTCTCCTTTGCGCGTGCCCTTCAGCATCCTGCCCTGGATGTCTGGGCGGGCCAGGACGCAAACCGGGTCGCAGCGCAACAGTCGCTGATGCACCGGTCTCGCTGCAACGTCGCGGCCCTGAAGGGCGAGTACAGCGCAGCGATGGAATCGCGCGTGAGCGCAGGAGGTGTTCCTGTGAATTCGCTGCTCCAGATTTATTTCATCCGCCATGGGGAAACCGCATGGTCGCAATCCGGCCAGCACACCGGCTGCACCGACCTGCCCCTGACCCCGCACGGCGAATTGATGGCGCGCAACCTGGCACCGGCACTGAAGGACATTCCGTTCTCGCTGGTGCTGACCAGTCCCCGCTTGCGAGCGCGCACGACATGCGAACTCGCCGGGCTCGCAGGGTCGGGCGACACGCGCGCCGAGACCGAGCCGAACCTCGCCGAATGGGACTACGGTGACTACGAGGGACTGCGCACGACGGAGATCCGCCAGCGGCACCCGGACTGGGACGTGTGGGAAGACGGCTGCCCGGGTGGAGAAATGCCAGCCGACACCGGGGCGCGAGCGGATGTGCTCATTGCCCGCCTGCGGGGTCTTGCGGGCAAGGTGGCACTTTTCTCTCATGGCCAGTTCGGGCGGGTGCTGGCAGCGCGATGGATCGGACTGCCTGTGGCGGCGGGACAGCACTTCGCCATCGATCCGGCGTCGATCGGCATCCTCGGCTTCGAGACCGACCACCCTCAGCGCCGAGTGATCTCGCTGTGGAACGCAAAGGTAACCGGCGACTGGCGTGCTCCCTGACGATGGCCCGGAACGGCGAACGGCACCTGCGTCGCTGAAGGCGCCGTACTGCATCGCAGCCAGCATCCTGTCGTGCGATCTGGCCCGCCTGGGCGAGGAGGTGCATGCGGTGATCGCTGCTGGCGCCGATCGCATCCATTTCGACGTGATGGACAACCACTACGTTCCTAATCTGGGTTTCGGCCCGTCGGTGTTCGATGCGTTGAAGCCGTGGGCACGCAACGCGGACGGCATGCCCGTCGCCATGGGCGTGCATCTCATGGTGCAACCAGTGGACGCGATGGCCGAAACGTTCGTCCGGGCGGGCGCCACCCTCGTCAGCTTCCATGTCGACGCTTCCAGGCATGTCGATCGCACCGTACAGCTGATTCAGGGTCTCGGAGCGCAAGTTGGCCTGGTATTCAACCCGGCCGAGCCGCTGGGGACGCTGGAATGGATGCTCGACAAGGTCGACCTGGTGCTGCTGATGGGCGTCAACCCCGGCTTTGGCGGCCAGGCGTTCATCGGCTCGACGTTGCGAAAGCTGACCCGTGCGCGCCAGCTCATCGACGCCTCGGGCCGGCGCATCCGACTGGCGGTGGATGGAGGCGTCAACGCGGACAACATCCGCGGGATCGCCGATGCAGGCGCCGACACCTTCGTGGTCGGCAGCGCGATCTTCGGCGCGGCAAACTACAGAGAGGCCATCGACGGCATGCGCGGCGAACTGGCCAGGTGACGTCGTCCCTGGTGCTCGCGCCTGGTTGATCAACCCGGAGTCGATCGAGGCGAGGGGACGCTATTCGTGCCGCAAAGCCTCGATCGGGTCCATGCGGGCTGCGCGCCGCGCGGGAAAGTAGCCGAACACGACGCCGATGGCCGCGGAGAAAACCATCGAAAGCAGGTTGATCGTGGGGTCGAAGACATAAGGCACCGACATCACGCCCGACAGCACGTAGGACGCACCGGTGGCAATGACGACGCCCACCAGGCCACCCAGGGCCGAAAGCACCACCGCCTCGATCAGGAACTGCAGAAGCACCTCGCTTTCGAGTGCGCCCACGGCCAGTCGCAGACCGATCTCGCGGGTGCGCTCGGTCACGCTGACCAGCATGATGTTCATGATGCCGATGCCGCCCACCAGCAGACTGACGGCCGCAACCGCCCCAAGCAGGCTGGTCAGCACGCCCATCGTGCTGGAGAGCGTCTCGGCCAGTTGCTGAGTGTCGAAGATGTTGAAGTTGTCGTCGTCGGCCTCGGCCAGCTTGCGGCGCTCGCGCAGCAGCTGGCGCAGGCTGGCCTTGAGCGGTCCGCTGTCACTGCCCTCCTCCATCGACACCAGCAGCGTGTTCACCTTGCGACTGCCGGTGACGCGGCGCTGCAGCGTGTGCAGCGGCACCACCACGGTGTCGTCCTGGTCACCCATGCCGCCTTGCCCCTTCGAAGCCAGGATGCCGACGACATCGCACGAGAACTGCTTGACTCGCAGTTGCTGACCCAGCCCGGTCTGCCCGGCCGTCCCGCCGAAAAGCTCGCGGCGCACCGTTTCCCCGATGATGCAGACGGCCGAGCCAGCCGCCTGCTCGTCGGTCTCGAACAGGCGTCCGGATGCGAGATTCCAGTTTCCCGTCTCGAACCACGCGTTCGTGCTGCCGACGACGCTGGTGGCCCAGTTGCGGCCGTTGGCGACCACGGTCACGCTGGTGCGCCCTTGAGGCGCCACGACGGCCACACCGCCGATCTGCGAAGCGATGGCTTCGGCATCCGCCTCGGTGAACTGCGGCACACCGCCGCCGCCACCACCGCCGCCGGTGAAGCGCTGCCCCGGGCTGACCATCAGCAGGTTGGTGCCCAGGCTCATGATCTGCGTCTGTATGGCCAGCGTGGCACCGTGGCCCAGGGTGACCATCGTGATCACCGCGCTGATGCCGATGACGATGCCCAGGATGGTCAGGAAAGAACGCAGCATGTTGCGTCGCACCGAACGCAGCGCCAGCATGAAGACCGAGAACAGCACTGTCTGGGCCCGCTCAGGTGGTCTCGCCCGCGCCCTGTTCGGCGGGCGCGGCTGTCGTCGGATGCGGGTTGGCCACGTCGCGGGCGATGCGGCCATCGACGAAGTGCACCATGCGGCGCGCATAGGCCGCCATGTCGGGCTCGTGGGTCACCATCAGCACCGTGATGCCGTGGTCGGCGTTCAAGGCCATCAGCAGTCCCATGATCTCGTGGCTGCGACGGGTGTCGAGATTGCCGGTCGGTTCGTCGGCGAGCACCACGGCCGGCTCGGTGACGATGGCGCGCGCGATGGCCACGCGCTGCTGCTGGCCGCCCGACAACTCGGCCGGCGTGTGCTGCTCCCAGCCACCCAGTCCGACCGCCTGCAGGGCCTTGGCTGCGGCAGCGCGTCGCGCGTTCGCGCTGTCGCCGCGGTAAAGCAGCGGCAGCTCCACGTTTTCCTGGGCCGAGGTGCGCGCCAGCAGGTTGAAGCCCTGGAACACGAAACCGAGGTAGCGTCGACGCAGTCTTGCGCGCTGGTCGCGAGAGAGCGCTTCCACATGGGCGCCCCTGAACAGGTATTGCCCGGCCGTGGGCGTGTCCAGGCAGCCCAGGATGTTCATCGCGGTGGACTTTCCCGAGCCGCTGGGGCCCATGATGGCGACGAACTCGCCTGCCTCGATATCGAGGTCGATGCCCTTCAGCGCCATCAATTCGGATGCGCCCACGCCGTAGCGTTTGCTGACACCCCGCAGTGCGATCAACGGGACGCTCATTTGGCCGAGGTCTTCTGGTCGGTGATGACCCGCATGCCGACCTGCAGCGCGCCGCCGGTGATCTCCGTCATGTGCCCGTCGCTGATGCCCGGGGTCACAGCCACGGCCACCGGCACGCCATCGCGCAGCACGTAGACCTGCTTCGCTCCCGCCGTGCTGGCCGCCGTGGCGGCCGACTTCCGGGCGTTGCGCGGAGGCCCCATCATGAGTCCCGACGTGATCCCCTTCTTCGCCGGGTCGACGGCTGCAACGCTGGGCGCGAAGCGCAGCGCGGTGTTGGGCACCAGCAGAACGGCCTTGCGCCGGGTGGCCACGATGGTCGCGGTGGCCGTCATGCCCGGGCGCAGGCTCATGTCGATGTTGTCCACGTCGAGGTACGTCAGGTAGGTGACCACGTTGTCGGTGATCGTGGAGCCGAAGCCGACCCGCGTGATCCGCGCCGGGAACGGTCGGCTCAGATAGGCACTGACGGTGAAGGTGGCGTCCTGACCGACCTTCACCGCCCCGACATCGGCTTCGTCCACATAGACCCACAGGCGCAGCCGAGCCAGGTCTTCGGCCACGGTGAACAACGTGACGGCCTGCAGCGATGCGGCCACCGCATTTCCCGGATCCACCGTACGAGTGAGCACCACGCCGTCCGCGGGCGCGGTGATCGAGGCCTTGGACAAGTTGATCTGGTCGGTGGACAGCGCCGCCTGGGCGTCGCTGATGCCGGCACGCGCGCTGCCGTCGTCCGCGATGGCGCGGGTGAGTGTGGCGCGGCCGGTGTCGAGTTCGGCCTGCGAGGGCACCTTGCCCCCGGACAGGCGGGCGACCTCCTCCAGCCGACCCAGGGCCGCGCGCGCCTCGGCGATCGTGGCGCCGGTCTGGGCGAGCTTGGAGCGGGCTGCGGCCAGCGCGGCCTGCGAACGCAGGATCTGGTCGCGCAGCTTCGCGGTGTCCAGCACCACCAGCACCTGGCCCTTCTTGATGATGTCGTTGACATCGACATTGACCTTCAGCACCGTGCCTGACAGCTCGCTGCCGATGTTGATCGAGCGCGTGGGCTGCACGGTGCCATTGGCCGTGACCGTGAGCGTGAGGTCGCCGCGGCCCACGGCCACCGTGCTGTAGCTCGGCGCCGCATCGGCGGCACGCCTCGACAGCCACCACCATGCGCCGCCCGCCGCCAGCAGCACCGCAACGACCGAGATCCACAGCACCGGCCGTCGGTACCAGGGCACGGTAGCCGGTTCACCGAGCAGATCGGTCAGATCGGTGCTCGGTGTGGGCTCGGGCAGCGGAGGTGCGGGTGGATTCAGACCTGCAGGAGGGATCGGTGGATTCATGGAGTCTGTTGCGCGGTCACGTCGGACGGCCAGCCGCCGCCCAGGGCCTTGAAGAGGCGGACGTGGTCGCTGCTGAGATCGGCGCTCGCACTGGCCACGCCGTCCTGCGTTGCGAACAGGGTGCGCTGGGTTTCGAGGACGGTCTGGAAATCGATGAGCCCGCTGCTGTAACGCTGGCGCGCAAGCAAAGCGGCGTTGCCCGCCGCCTCGGCGGCGATGCGCAGGCTCGCGAGGCGCAGGCGGTCACCGCGAACCGCCACCAGCGCGTCCTCCACCTCCTGCAGTGCACCGAGCACCGACGCACGGTATGCCTGCTGTGCCTGTGTCAGCACGGCCTGCTGCACACGCACCTGGGCGCGCAGCAGGCCGCCATCGAATACCGGCAAGGTCACGCTGGCCAGCAGGCTGCCGAGAACCGCGCTGCCACTGCTCAAGGCGCCCACTGTCGCGGCGCTCAGGCCCAGCGAGCCGCCGATGGCGAAGCTCGGCCAGCGTTGCGCCTGGGCCTGCCCCACGCGCGCCAGCGCGGCCGCGACCTGGTACTCGGCGGCGCGCACGTCGGCACGCTGGCGCAGCGTCGTCGCAGGGATGCTGAGGACCAGCCCGTCGGGCGCCTGCGGCACCGCTGCAGCAACAGACCGCGGTTCCACCAGCCACGGCAGGGAAGCGGGCATCCGGCCCGTCAGCACCGCCAGCGCATGCTGCATCTGCACGGTGGTGGTTCGCAGCGCGGGCAACAGGGCCCGGTTCTGTTCGACGGCGCCTCTCGCCTGCTCGGTTTCGAGCGAAGTGACGAGGCCCGCCTGCTGTCGCCACCGCGTGATCTGCAACGTCTGCTCCTGGCTGGCGAGGTTTTCGCTGGCGATCTCCGTGCGCGTCTGCGCGGTGCGCAGGAGGATGTAGTCCAACGCCACTTCGGCAGCGATCTGAACCTGCACGTCGCCGAGGCTCGCCGCGCTGGCTTCCACGTCGGCCTCGCCCGCGTCCACGGCGGCCTGTCGAGCACCGAAGACGTCGATCGCCCAGGTGCCATCCGCACCCAGCTGAAAGTTGTTGCCGGTGGAGTGTCCGCCCGCTGCGCCACGCTGCGCCGAGGCCGAAATGTCCACCGTGGGCCACAGCGCGGCGGCCGCGACATCGCGCAAGGCCTGCGCCTGCCGCAATGCTGCCCGGGCACCCCGCACGCTGGTGTTCACCTGCAAGGCGCTGCCGACGAGCACGCCGAGTTGCGGGTCGTCGAAGCGCTGCCACCACGCGGCCAGCGACGTTTCGCTGATACCCGCCGCGCCGGCGCCTGCCGCATCGTCGGCGGACCATCCGGGAGGAATCTCGAGGCTCGCGGCGGGCTCGTCCAGCGGTGTCAGCGCGGTGCAGGCCATCAGCGGACCGAGCAGCACCAGCCGCCCCGACCAGGCCGCCAGCGACAGCATCGCTCGGGAGCTTCGGCACATGAAGGGGCGCTCAGGTGGGAGCGTTGCGGTCATCTGGCAGAGTCGGTTGCGGTTACTGGACCTGTGCGATTCCAGCGCGCCGCAGACAGCGGTTCGCCCTCGGGAGCGCGCTCTTCCAAGGGCCAGCACGATCAGCCTGACGCAGGCTGATTCGCAGCCGGAACCGATTCGCGCGGAGTGCTCAGAGCGCCAGCGCTTCCCGAGTCAGCGCCCAGGCCTGAGACAGCTTGACGCCTCGCGCGTGATAGGCGCCCTTGACTTGCTTCACCCGGGCCTCGATCTTTGCCTCGACCTCGACCTCGACCTCGCCCTTGGACTGACTCAGCTGTGCCCGGAGCACCTCGGCCTTG
>JBJXEJ010000079.1:0-9888 GCA_046154125.1 Rhizobacter sp.
CGTTCAAGCGCATCGCCTCGGCCCGAACGCTGTACCACTGGAACGCCGACGCGGACCAGGATTACTGAGCCTCTCTCGATGGATCACTCACCGTCATTCCCGAAGCGCATCCAGACCGAAGAGTCCGCCACCTTCGACCGCAGCACGCTGGACTACATCCACAACGCCGCAGCGCACGGGCTGTACGAGATCCGCGGCCTCGGTGCCAAGCGCAAGCTGCCGCACTTCGACGATCTGGTGTTTCTCGGCGCCTCCCTTTCCCGTTATCCACTCGAGGGCTACCGCGAAAAGTGCCTGACGAAAACGGTGCTCGGCACCCGCTACGCGACGAAGCCGATCACGCTTGACATCCCGATCACGATCGCCGGCATGAGCTTCGGCGCGTTGTCGGCCAACGTCAAGGAAGCGCTCGGTCGTGCCGCCACCGCGATGGGCACCTCGACCACCACCGGCGATGGCGGCATGACGCCTGAAGAGCGCGACTCGTCGAAGACCCTGGTCTACCAGTGCCTGCCATCACGCTACGGCTTCAAGCCCGACGACGTGCGCCGTGCCGACGCGATCGAGATCGTGATCGGGCAGGGTGCCAAGCCCGGTGGTGGCGGCATGTTGCTCGGGCAGAAGGTCAACCCCCGCGTGGCCGCGATGCGCACCTTGCCGCAGGGCATAGACCAGCGCTCGGCCAGCCGCCACCCGGACTGGACCGGGCCTGATGATCTGGTCATCAAGATCCACGAGTTGCGCGAGATCACCGACTGGAAGACGCCGATCTACGTGAAGATCGGCGCGACGCGCGTGTTCAACGACGTCAAGCTGGCCGTGCATGCCGGTGCCGACGTGGTCGTGCTCGATGGCATGCAGGGCGGCACCGCGGCCACGCAGACCTGCTTCATCGAGAACGTCGGCATCCCGACGCTGGCCGCGCTGCGCCAGGCCGTGGATGCGCTCGAAGACCTGAACATGAAGGGCCAGGTTCAATTGATCGTCTCCGGCGGCATCCGCACCGGCGCCGATGTGGCCAAGGCGCTGGCGATGGGTGCCGACGCGGTGTCGATCGGGCAGGGCGTGCTGATGGCGCTGGGCTGCAACCACGAGAGCTATGAACAGGATGGCCGGCGCATCGACGCGACCGCCGACTACGCCGCGCTTGGTGCCCGGCCGGGCTCGTGCCACCACTGCCACACCGGCCGCTGCCCGGTCGGAATCACCACGCAGGACGCGGTGCTCGAACGGCGCCTGCAGCCCGCGTCCGGCGCGCGGCACCTGAAGAACTACCTGAAGACCCTGACGATGGAACTGACCACCATCGCCCGCGCCTGCGGCAAGCAGAACGTGCACCACCTTGAACCCGAAGATCTGGTCGCACTGACGGTCGAGGCCGCCGCGATGGCGCGCCTGCCACTGGCCGGCACGAGCTGGATCCCCGGGGTCGGCGCGATCTGACCTTCTCGGAGAACGGGTCCCGGGCGTGCCCACGCCGCCGGGCCGTGCCAACATCGATCCTCGGAAGGAGCGATCGATGAAGAAGCTGTTGTTCCTGGGGGCCGGTGGTGTTGGCGGCTATTTCGGCGCCCGCCTGATCGAGGCCGGCGTCGACGTGAGCTTTCTGGTGCGTCCGGCACGAGCAGTGCTGCTGGCCGAACAGGGCCTGAAGATCCGCAGCCCGCACGGCGACCTGAATCTGGCCGTGCGCTGCGTGACGCGCGACACCGTCCGGCCCGAGTACGACCTGGTGCTGCTGGCGCCGAAGGCCTACGACCTCGACGATGCACTCGAGTCGATCGCGCCGGCGATCGGTGCCGACACATTCGTCATGCCGTTTCTCAACGGGCTGGGGCACTTGGACGTCATCGATGCGCGCTTCGGTGCCCAGCGCGTGCTTGGGGGTGTGGCGCATATCGCGGCCGTGCTCGAGGCCGACGGCTCGGTCCGGCAGCTCAACCCGGTCCACGCGCTCATCGCCGGGGGACGCGATACGGCGACGCAGGGGGCTGCCGGTGAATTCGTCGCGCTGTGTTCGCACGCTTCGTTCGACGCGACAGTGACGGCCGACATCGTGGCGACGCTGTGGGAGAAATGGACCTTCCTCGCGACGTTGGCAGGCATCACGACGCTGATGCAGGGTTCGATCGGCGAGGTGATGGACACCCTGCTGGGTGAATCGCAGGTCCGGCGCATGTACACCGAATGCCTTTCGGTGGCTGATCGAAGTGGCCGGCCGGTGCCCGACGCAGCGCAGGCCAGGGCGTTGCGCATGCTGACCCAGCGGGGATCGAGTTTCACCGCCTCCATGTTGCGCGACCTGCAAGCCGGGCTGCGCACCGAGCACGACCACGTTCTGGGCCATCTGGTCGTTCGGGCGCAGGCGTGCGGCGTCGACACGCCTCTGCTGGCTGCCGCGCACGCCCATCTGCAGGTGCTGGAGGCGCGGCGGCAGGAACCTCCGCCGGGAAAATGACCCTTACCATCTACCGAGGTAACCCGAGAAAATACCCAGATGAAGACGCAACATCATTTCTATCACTCCCGCTGGGCGCTCGCACTGTGGGGTTTGTCAGCGCTGGTCGCGGCCCCGTCCCAGGCCGCGTCCGGTCCTCAGGCCTACATCACCAACCAGTCCGGCAATGTCTCGGTCATCGACCTTGCCACGCTGGAGGTCACGGGCGAGATCGATGCCTATGGCAAGGAACCTCGAGGCCTTGGCGTGACCGCCGATGGCAAGTTGCTGGTCACCGCCAATCGCGAAGACGGCAACATCTCGGTCATCGATCGAGTTAGCGGAAAGCTTTTGCGGCACGTCCGCATCGGCGTCAACCCGGAATTCGTGCGCACCCGGGGCAATCTGGCGTTCGTCTCCTTCGAGCCCAGTTCCGACGGCAAACCGCCTCCGAAAGCCGGTGCGCCCGAAGCCGCAGCGTCTGCCCCCGAGAAGGACGATGACAACAAGGAGCCCGCCCGGATCGCGATCGTCGACCTGGTGCGCGGCAAGGTGCTGCGCACTGTGCTGGGCGGGCTCGAGACGGAAGGCATCGAGTTCTCGGCCGATGGCAAGCACATCCTGATCACCACCGAACCCGCCAACAGCGTCACGGTGCCCCGCATCAACGACGGCAAGCTGGTCACGACGAGCGACACGGCGCCTTACGGCACCCGCCCGCGCGGCATCAAGATGGCGCCCGACGGCAAGTCGTACATCGCGACCATCGAGCACGGCAACGCCTTCGTCGTGATCGACAGCGCCTACAACGTGGTCAAGTCGGTGCCGACCGGCGAGTTTCCCTACGGTGCGAGCTTCGACCGCAAGGGCGAGCGGCTGTTCATCGCGGCTGCCAAGGCGAAGGTATTGCAGGTCTTCGACGCGAAGACCTACGTCCCGATCAAGAACGTGGCGACGGGTGACCGTTGCTGGCACTTCAGCTTCACGCCCGACGACAGCCAGATCCTGGTCGCCTGCGGCCGTTCCAACGAAGTGGTGGTGATCGATGCCGCCACGCTGGAGCCTGTCAAGCGCATCGCCGACAAGAAGCTGCCGTGGGGTGTGGTGACGTACCCGAAGTCTTTCGGCAGTCTCGATCGTCCCGAGTAACGCCTTTCACGATGACAGTAACTCGCATCTCGCAGCGTCAGCGCGCTGCGCCGGCATCGGCGCGACACGCCGATGCCGACGAGGAATTCATTCTGGTCCTGCAGGGCGGCGGAGCGCTCGGTGCTTATCAATCCGGCGTCTTCGAAGCGATGAGTCAGGTTGCGCAGCCGCCCGACTGGGTGGCCGGTATCTCGATCGGGGCGATCAATGCGGCGTTGATCGCCGGCAACCCTGTCGAGCGCCGTGTCGACCGGCTGCGCGAGTTCTGGGAACTGGTCAGCTCGGCCTTGCCGCAAACGCCAATGATCAACTTCGGCAGAGCCCGGGAAGCTCTGAATGAGACCAGCGCCTCGCAGGTGATGCTGTTCGGCGTGCCGGGATTCTTCAAGCCGCGCTTTCCGCCAGCACCCTTTCAGCCTGTTGGCACACTCGAATCGATCAGCTACTACGACACGACGCCGCTGGCCGAGACGCTCGAACGTCTGATTGACTTCGACCGCATCAATTCGGGCGCGATGCGTCTGTCGGTCGGCGCGGTCAACGTGCGCACCGGCAACTTCGAGTATTTCGATTCGGCTCGGCAACGCATCGATGCGCGCCACATCATGGCCAGCGGCGCGTTGCCGCCGGGCTTTGCCCCGGTGGAGATCGACGGTGAACATTTCTGGGACGGCGGGCTGGTGTCGAACACGCCTCTGCAGTACGTCTTGGACCAGACCGGCAAGCGGCGGCGTGTCGTCTTTCAGGTCGATCTGTTCGCCGCGGTTGGTGCCCTGCCGACCACGCTGCCCGAGGTGACCGAGCGCGAGAAGGACATCCGCTTTTCCAGCCGCACCCGTCTGACCACCACCAACGAGCTCGATCGGCAGGTGATCGCGCAGGCCGCGCAGCGCCTGATCGCAAAACTGCCCCCCGAGTTGCGCAACGACCCGGATGTGCTCGCGCTGTCACGCGTGCGCTGTGAACACGCGGTCGACGTCGTGCACCTGATCTACCGCAGCAAGCACTACGAAAGCCAGTCGAAGGATTACGAGTTCTCACGCCTGTCGATGCAGGAGCATTGGGATGCCGGCCGGGCCGACATGGCCCACACTTTGCACGACCCCCGCTGGTTGCAGCGCGAGCGCCATCCCCATGGCGTGCGCGTCTTCGACCTCACCGGCGACAGCCCCCATACCAACAACCCGGAACCCTCCTCATGAAGCTTCAGGACAAGGTCTGCATCATCACCGGTGCCGCCAGCGGCATCGGCAAGGAAATCGCCATCGTGTTCGCGCGCGAAGGCGGCAAGGTCGTCATCGCCGACATGAACAAGGCTGCGGCTCAGGCAGCGGCCGACGAGATCACGAAGGCCGGCGGCACCGCGATGGCGGTGACGATGGATGTGACCAGCGAGGAGCAGGTCAATGCGGCCGTCTCCGAAGCGGTGGCCGCCTTCGGCGGCGTCGATGTGCTGGTCAGCAATGCCGGTGTGCAGATCGTCCATCCGATAGAGGAATTCCCGTTCGCCGACTGGAAGAAGATGCTGGCGATCCACCTCGACGGCGCATTCCTCACCACCAAGGCCTGCGTGCCGCACATGAAGGCATCGGGCAAGGGTGGCAGCATCATCTACATGGGTTCGGTGCATTCGAAGGAAGCGTCGGTGCTGAAGTCGGCCTACGTGACCGCCAAGCACGGGCTGATGGGACTGTGCAAGACGGTGTCGAAGGAGGGTGGCAAGCACGGCATCCGTGCCAACGTGATCTGCCCTGGATTCGTGCGCACACCACTGGTCGACAAGCAGATTCCCGAGCAGGCCAAGGCGCTCGGCATCAGCGAGGACGACGTGGTCAAGAAGGTCATGCTCAAGGAAACCGTCGACGGCGAGTTCACCACCGTGCAGGATGTGGCCGACGTGGCGCTGCTGTTCGCGAGCTTCAACTCGAATGCGCTGACCGGCCAGTCGCTCGTGGTCAGTCACGGCTGGTTCATGCAGTGACGTTCAGGCGTCCCGACGGACGCCTGCCTTGCCTGCGGCCGCTGCTCGGACGGCGGCACGATCCGCTGCCGGAGACTATTCCTTGAGGCCGTGCTTTTCCAACCGGTATCGCAAGGTGTCCCGACTGATCCCGAGGGTGCGTGCCGCCTGCGACACGTTGTGATTCGCGTTGGTCATCGCCTGGACGAGCAGTTCCCGCTCGCGGCGATCGAGCGCCGAGCCGGCCTCCGCTGGCGGGGACGGGAGCAGTGAGGTGTCGCGCGGTGGGTTCGATGCCGCGGATGACAGCATCAGTTCGCGCGGCTCGATGATGTCGCCTGCCGCCAGCATCACCGCCTGCTCGATCACGTTGCGCAGCTCGCGCACATTGCCTGGCCAGCGATACGCGGCGATCGCTGCCTCCGCCGCCTTGCCCAGCTTGACGTCCTCGCGGCGGTAGCGCTGCCCCATCACCTGGCAAAAGTGACGTGCGAGGAAAACCGCATCGCCCTCACGATCGCGCAGCGGCGGAACCAGCAGTTGCAGAACCCGCAGGCGGAAATACAGGTCGGCGCGGAAGGCCCCTTCGGCCACGCGCGCCTCCAGGTCGTGATTCGTCGCCGCGACGATCCGCACGCAGACCTGCTGTTCCTGCACCGAGCCGATGCGGCGAAAGCGTCCGTCCTCGATGACCTTGAGCAGCTTGGCCTGCAGCGCGAGGTCCATGTCGCCCACCTCGTCGAGGAACAGCGTGCCGCCGTCTGCGGCTTCGAGCAGCCCGATCTTGCGTTCCTTGGCGTCGGTGAACGCACCCCGCTCGTGGCCGAACAGCTCGGTCTCGAGCAGGGTGGGAGGCATCGCCGCGCAGTTGATCTCGATGAACGGTTTGGCGCTGCGCGGGCTCAGGTAGTGACAGGCCCGTGCAACCAGCTCCTTGCCCGTGCCGGTTTCTCCGCCGATTAGGATCGGCGGCAGCATGCCCACGG
This sequence comes from Rhizobacter sp., assembly GCA_046154125.1. Taxonomy (GTDB): domain Bacteria; phylum Pseudomonadota; class Gammaproteobacteria; order Burkholderiales; family Burkholderiaceae_C; genus PBB1. Next base: position 6,533 of record JBJXEJ010000079.1, read on the forward strand.
CGTCGATCGCAGACATACGCTCGATGCGCTGCTGCAGTTCCCGGATTGCCGGCGACTGGCCGAGAATCGACTGGCTGGCGCTGCGTTCGCGCGCTTCGAAGTACCGCAGGCGACTCGCATCCCGCTGCTGCTGCATCAGGCCATCGATGCGCTCTCGCAACTCCATCAGTGACACCGGCTTGGTCAGCAGATCGTTGGCGCCCGCCTTCATTGCATCGACCGCCAGCTCGATGGTGCCGTGACCGGTGATCAGGATGATGTGGACGGCAGGATCGCTGGCCCGGATGTGCTCGATGAACTCGAGGCCGGTCCCGTCAGGCAGCCGATAGTCGAGGACCAGCACCTCCGGCTTCTGCGATTCGGCCAATGTCTTGCCCTCGGCCACGGTGGCGGCGGTGGCTGTCGTGTGGCCGAAGCGTGCCAGGTACTTCGCGGCGTTCTTGGCGAAGGTGATTTCGTCATCGACGATCAGGATTGTGGCCATGCCTCAGATTTTCGGAAGGTCGATGCACACGGTGGTGCCTTCGCCAGGGTGGCTGTCGATCTTCAGCGAACCTCCCAGCCCTTCGACGATGCGCTTGGCCAGCGGCAAACCCAGGCCCAGGCCTTGCGGTTTGGTGGTGAAGAACGGTCGGAATATCTGCGCAAGCACGTCCGGAGACATGCCAGCGCCGCCGTCCTTGACCTCGATGCGGACCAGCCGCTTATCGGTCTCGCGCACGCTCACGTCACATCGCTGTCCCGCGGGCATGGCCTCGGCCGCGTTGGCGAGCAGGCTGTCGAACACCTGCTGCAACAAATGCGTGTCGGCTTGAATCACTGCCTCAGGCGTGTGACTTTCCATTGCCAGGACCTTGCGTGCGCGCTGGAAGGTGTCGCGGTGATCCGCGACGCAGTTTCGCAGCAGGTTCACGACATCGACAGGCCGACTCGCGGGCAGGCCCTGGTTGGACAGGCGCAGCAGTTCGGTCACGCGCGCAGAAATGCGATCCACCTCGCGGATGATGTCGCGCGCGCACTCGGCGCCGTGCTCCTCGGGCGATTCCAGGCTCAGCTCGGCGGACGACCGGATCGACGCCAGCGGATTGCGGATGTTGTGCGACACCGACGACGCCAGTTCGCCCAGAGCGGCCACGGTGCCGGCCTCCAGCAACTTGGCGTGTTGTGCGCGCATCGTGCGGTCGGCGCGCCGGATGAGCCAGAAGAGGCTCACGAACAACGCGACTGCGCCGCCCAGCGCGGCCAGGGCGACCTGCCGTTCACCGGCTTCGATGGCCTCCGTGAGTGCGAGCGGGCTCTTGTAGACCTCGACGACGCCAGCGACTTGCCGGGTGTCAGGGTCGACCACGGGGATGTAGATTTCGGCGAAGAACGCTGCCGTCTGCGCCAGACCGACGTACTCACCCTTAGGCTTCGTGCCGGGGTCGATGCGTCCCCACTCGACCATCAACCTGCCTGCGACCGCCCCATCGAGCTCATCGTTGTCGTTGAAGTGCTTTCCGCGAACTTCCGGATCTGTCGACCAGATTGCGGTGCGGTCGATTCCATAGACGTTGACGCGCAGAACGTCACGCATGCCGGCGAGCTGGTCGAGCGTGCTCTTGAATCGCTTGCGCAGGTCCGGATCGTCCAGATGCGACAGGTAATCGATGGATTTGTCCGATCGCAGAATGTGCTGCACGAACTCCTGCGTCACCGCGGCCTCTCGCTGGAACAGTTGATCGGTCAGGAAGCGCGAGATCACCCATGCATTGGCGCAGGCCACAAGGACGATGACCACGGCACTCAGCCCGGCGAACCAGCGCAGCAACTTAAAAGGGGCGGGCTGAGGCGTGGTTGCCATGGTTGCGGGGTGTTGGGGTCTCGGGAGCCGGGGCGGATTTGGGCGGGCGGTGATGGTACGCCGTCGCGCCCATGCGGCGACTGACGTCAGCGCAGGTGTCGTGCCCGGCACCTGAAACGTGTCAAATCAACGACTTGAGCCGGAACGAGACGAATGATTGGGGCATTTGGCGCAGGAGGGGTGGGTGAATTGCCCCATTTGGCGGATCCTCGATCAGAACCTCCTGGCGAGCCGCACCGCCGCAGCCGAGCCGCCGCCCACGACCGCGCACCAGGCACGCAGCAGCACACCTGGTGTTGCGGTTCGATTCGACAGCGCCTCGTCACGGTGGGCGCATTCGTCGGCCTGGCATTCAAGCAGCAGCTCGCGCAACTTCGCGTGCTCCGGCCGACCGTTCAGCCGGTCGATCTGCTGCTGGTAGTGCTGGTCGACAAAGGTCTCGACGGCCGCGATCGTGCCGTAGGCTGCGCGCGGGCCGCACAGCGCTGGCAGCGCGCCCGTCACGAACCCGGCGGCGCGCCACGGCACCAGCAGGCGGCTGCGCTGCGGCGCAGGCAAGACTTCGCAGATCAGGTCCAGGTGTCGCTGCTCGGTCTCCCGGTGGCGGCGCGCGAACTCGCGCACCCCGCGGTCGCGCGTCGCTGCAAGCATGCCGTGGTAGATCCACACCGCACCGGTTTCTCCGGCATGGTCCGAGCGCAGTTCGGCGATCAGGTCGGCGGGCACGACGATCGGTGGGCGATGCAGCTTGTCGCTGGAAGCAGCACTCAGGGGCGGTATCGGATCCTGGCGCGCCGCGGGCTCCATCGACCGGGCCATGCGCTGCAGTGCCGGCCGCAGCCGCAGGAAACCGCGGTAGACCCGCTCCAGGACTGGAGTCACCCCCGGCAGCGAGCCGAGGCGCCCGAGCCAGCGCCATCCCGGCAGCGCTGTCCACAGCGCGACGAACGCCGCGGCGCCGCTCAGCACCTGGCCGTTGCCGCGTTGCACGTGGATTCGCGCAAGATACGCGGCGCGGTCGGCGCCGGGTGGCACCGGCGTACGCGCATCGCTGACATCGCTCCAGTGCAGCGTTTGCCGAGGCTTCAGTGAGCGGTAGACCGAAATCTCGCGCCGGCACAGTGGACAGGCGCCGTCGTACAGCACGGTCAGCGATGCGCAGGCGTCTTCGGAATTGTCAGGTTGCATCTCGTCGATGTTGCCAGCCGCGCCCACAACCTGCTGGCAGCGGGTTGATAGACATGGTTCATCCAGTGCGCCGCGTCGATCGGACCAGGGGTGCGACTATTTCAGGAAGGCGAGCACCGGGTTGATCGAGCGCTGCGCCGCCTCTTCTTGCGGCAGGTGGCCGACGCCTGGCAGCGGAGCCAGCGTGGCATTCGCCATCGCCTTCAGATAGTCGGCCGAATTGGCGAACGGGATCATTGCGTCCTTCTCGCCCCAGACCAGCAGCGTCGGCGCGCGGATGCTGCGCAGCAGCGGCAGCGGGTCGACCAGCGTGGTCTGTCGCATC
>JBJXEJ010000080.1:0-6968 GCA_046154125.1 Rhizobacter sp.
ACCGGGTAGGCGATCTGCAGCACCGAGATGCCGGTCAAGCGGCCGAAGGTCGGCTGCAAGGCGACTTCGCCGCGCTTCGTCAGGGCCTGCTTGAAATACTCCCGGTCGCGAAGATCAAGTTGCCGTCCGCTGCGCAACGAGTCGCAAAACAGCGCTCCGTCGGGCCGGATGGTGAGCAGGCCGGTGTACTGCGGACGCTCCTCCAGAACAGCCGACAGGAATTCGGAACACGCTGCGCGGTCGGTGGTCTCGAGGTCGCGCGCGCGGGACAGCCCGAAGTGCAACTGCGCAGTTCCCTGCACCCGGGAGTCGAGCTCGTCAGCGATGCGACGCGCCGAAGCCGAGAGCGTCCGCCTGGCTTCGGCAAGCTCGTTTTGGCGCTCCTGGATGAAACGCCAACCCACCAGTCCTGTCGGAAGCAGTATGGCCAGCAGCAGGATCAGCAGCAGGCGGGCTCGAAGGCTCACGCGTCGCCCCCTTCATGGTCGTGGCAGCGTGCCGAGAAAACGATCGCTGAATCGATGGGCATGGCGACAATCGTCCTGTAGACGACGGCTGCGCCGCCATCCCGAGGGTCAGCGGTCAGGTGCCGGCACGATCGATCAACACGTGACCACCGCTTGTAGCACAAGCCCCCTTCGTCGGATGGATGCTCATGGCGCTCTTCGCCCTCTTAGTGCGCTCAGGCTTTCTGCGCCTTGAACGCCCGCGTCGCCAGCAGCACTGACTGAACCACTCTGTCCACCGCCGCAAGGGCTTTGGGGTCGACCAGCGCGCCGGCACCGTCGAAGGCCTTGTCGGCCAGCGCGAGCCCGAACTGCTCTGGCACGACCAGCATGCCGAGATTCATCTGCAGGAACTGACGGGTGAACAGCAGGCTGCGTACCCCACCCAGCCCGCCAGGCGACGCGCTGAGCAATCCGGCCACCGTGCCGGTCAGCGCAGCGATACCGGAGGGCAGACCGTCCTCCGCGGACGGGCGGGTGACCCAGTCGAGGGCATTGATCAACAACGGCGTCGGGAACCCGTTGTATTCGGGAGTGGCCAGCAGCAAGGCATCGCTTGCAGCGAAGAGGCTGCGCAACCTGCGCGCACCCTCCGGCATGCCGCGCGCCTCGAGATCGGCGTCGTAGATCGGCAGATCGAGTGCGCGCAGATCCACTGGCGTCACCACCGCGCCGGCCTGCTCGGCCAGGCCCGAGGCAACGGTGGCCAGCTTCTGGTTGCACGAGCCGCTGCGGGCACTGCCGGCAACGATCAAGACACGTGGAGGAGTGTTCATGACGGCCGGATCACGCTGTCAGGTCTTCGAGTGTCTTTCCGCTGGCCAGCGCAGCCTTGAACCAGCCCGGACGCGGCCCCTTCCCGGACCACGAATGGCCGGCAGCGTCACGGAATTTCGGTTTGCCCGGCGCGGCGGCCGATCTGCCGACCTTGGAGGGTGCAGCGCCCTTGCGCCTCGACCTCGTCGTCGCGCTCCCCAGACCCAGATCGCCAGCAGTCAGCCCGTACACCTCGATGGCCTCCTTGATGCGCCTGATGACGCCCTCGACTTCCTTTCGTTTGACGCTTTCCGCCTGATGCCGAAGCACGTCGATCTGTTTCATGAGTTGCGTGTAGGACTTGGGCATGGCGGGAGGTCTCCGGACGTGGTTGGAATGAGTCGGCCAGGTCGCGATTGTGCGTCCGGCGCACGATGACTCGCTCGACACGCCCTGCCGGCCGCGCCGCCGCGCGATCGCCCCGACGGGGCCGACACCTTGCGCGATAAAATCAACTAGATTGATAATTTAACTTATCAAGCTAATTTATTCATGGTGACATTCAAGCGTTTCGTTTCGAATTCAGCTTCCCCGAGCGCTGTGCCGGCAGCATGCGCCTGACTCGAGAGCACTTCCGGTTTCTGAGCGGTGCGGTTCAGGGGCTGGATGTTCGCGCGCTCTGGAATCGATATCTCTACGCGCTTGGCGCAGCCGATCTTCGGCGCATCCGGTCGGTGACCGCCCTGCTCCACGATGAACTCGGCGCACTGGCTCGGCACGCGGGCCGCCCTGGAGTCGCCGCGCTGCTGCGAAGGCGCTCCGCCCCGGCCAAGGCCTCGGCACCCGCACTGACGCTGGACGAGTTTTCGGCCACGCTGCCAGCCGACATGCACAGCGAGGCGGAATTGCTCGCTCTGTGGAGGGACGCACACCCAGCGGGTACCCTGAACCCACGTGCCGGGCAGCAGCGGCAGCGGCTGTTTGAGCGCCAGCTCGATGCCCTGCGGTGGCTGGAGTCTCTGGCGGTCGCATCGCCGAATTCAAACGACCCCGTGTCCACCTGGCTCGACCACACGGTGGCCCGCCGACTGGGCGCTGTGGGAATCGAGACACTCGGTGACCTCCGGCGATGGATCGAAGTCCATGGGTATCACTGGCACCGTCGCGTACCGCGAACAGGACCCCGGGGCGCGGCGCGGATCGTGAGCTGGCTCGTCAGTCATGCCGATGCTTTGGGGCCGCTGCCCGCCCAGGTTCTGACCCCGAGGTTGGCGATCGACTCAGACACCCTGGCGATCGGGCCGACCGTGGGGGTCGTTCCGCTGGAGCGGCTCCAGCTGCCTCCAACCCTTTCGGGCACCCAGGGGACGAATCGGGCAGAGACGCACCGGCGCCGAATCGCGGCCTCCGACGATCTGGAGGCGGTGCAGGCCTGGCTCGGGCAGCACGCGCCCCTGTCTCACACCTGGCGCGCCTACCGCCGCGAAGCCGAGCGCTTCCTGCTGTGGGCGGTGTTCGAGCGGGGCAAGGCGCTGAGCTCGCTCGATGCTGCCGACTGCGCGGCATTCCGCGAGTTCCTGGCGGCTCCAGGAGCCGATTGGGTCAGTCCTCGCCACGTGCCCCGCGGGTCCGATCGCTGGCGTCCACTCGAAGCCGCGCTGTCACCAGGATCGATCGTCACGGCGATTGCCATCGTCAGGAATCTGTGCGGCTGGCTGGTGCGACAGCGCCATCTGGACGCCGATCCGTGGCAGGAAGCCTCGATGACGGGCCGAGCCGCTTCAGTCGCGGTGTCATCGCGAGCACTGCACGACAGCGACTGGGCCGTGCTGCAGCAATGGTTGGCGAGTCGCCCCCCGAGTCTTTCCACCGATCGCTTGCGCGCGCTGATCGCCTTCGCGTGCCACACCGGGATGCGCGAATCGGAACTGGCTGCCGCACGCACCAGTTGGTTGCATCTTGTTCGGCACCCCGACGGTGGGCAGACCTGGACGGTGGTGATCGGGGCGGGGCTCGAGCGCGCTTTGCCCCGTACGGTTGAACTGCCTGACCAGACGGCAGATCAGCTGCAAAAATACCTGGGGGCCACCGTCGAACCGCGACACGAATTGCCCGCTCAGGCCGACCGGCCTCTATTCGCGCACCGGTCCGATTCGGGCACTGCGCTGACTCCCGGGCGGATCTACACACTGGTCAAGAGCGCCCTGCGTCGCTGCGCCGATGAGACGGAATCCTCTGACCCGGAGAGCGCGTCCCGCCTGCGGCGTGCATCGACCCATTGGCTGCGCCATACCCACGCGATGCACCTGGTGTCCGCAGGCACGTCGCTGAGTGAGTTGCAACGCAGGCTCGGTCATCGATCGCCCGCATCGAGCGCCGCCTATCTCTGTGGATCGGCCGACGAAGGCCGCCTTGAGCCGGCAAACTGACGCGTTGTACGGTACAACGCCGCGAGCCTCTGGGCGGACGGAGGCCCTGTTACCCGAGTAAGCCGGCAATCAACTGGCGCAATTCTTCGCGGCGAGCATCGGGCAGCGCGCCCTTGGCGAAAACCACCATGGTTTTGCCATCGGTGCCGTGAGTGATGGCGGCCACACGCCTGCCGTCGACCGACGTGATCGTCAGATCGACGGTGTTGTACGGTACAACGCGGTCCATCGAGACGGTGAGGGCCTCCAGCACCTGGCGCGGGCCCAGCTTCTTCAGTGCGACAGCCCGCGCGCGGGCGATGGTCCCCTCCGGGTCCTTTTGCACGGCCGATGACAGCGCCGGGCCCCAGTTGTACTGGATCACCAGCGGCGTCGGAAACGCCTCGATCACCGCGTCCGGCAGCCGGGCCAGCGTCAGTGCCTTACTGACATTCCCGGGGTCGGCGCCCACGGCATCGGCCAAACGCCGAAGCGACGGGTACAGACCTTCATCGAGCGCCTTCCTGTACATCCAACCCTGCTCCCAAGGGCTGAGGTCCTTGCGCTGCCGGTTCTCGCGATCCATCGCCGTGAAAAGTTCGGCGTCAGACACTTCCTCGATCATGGCCAGCACGGGCAACCCCAGATCCAGGCACGCGCGGTGGCGGCGATGTCCATACACGAGCTCGAAATCGGCGTCCTCGCGCCCGGACAGCGGCCTTACCTTGATCGGTTGCACGTTGCCGCCAGCCTGGCGGATTTCATCGCGCAGCGCCGCGAATTCGGGCGACACGAAGGCCGATGCATGTCGATTGGCCCACTTCGATGGAGTCACCCGTGCAGCGTCGAGCGAACGCACCACTGAAGCGCCGTCAAACGCCTCCAGGCGCGTCTTCAGCCCCTCGGCTTCCTTGATGGCGTCCGATTGAGACGCCAGAAAATGCATCATCGCGCCAGGGGCAGTCTTCGGCTTGGAGTCGGTCTTGGGGGCTTCGGCACGCCGCTCAGGGTCCACAGGCAGAGGATGGTGGATCAAACCGGCTTTCTCGAACAGCTTCTTCGCCATCACGACTCTCCTTCCAGTTGCCGACGCCAGACGGCCTGCACCGATCCCTCGATCAGCTCGGTGACCCGCTCATAGGCGTCCTTGGCGCGCTTGAATGTCTTCAGATTGCCGTCGTAGCGGCTCAGATCGTAGACGGTGCCGAACTCGGCCGATGCAGTCGCCGTGACGGCGGTTTTCGGGATCTCCACCGGCAACACCTTGTCGGTGTAGACCGAGCTGATCCAGGTGCGGACGATGGCGCTGGCCGCGTCGGAAGAATCGACACGCGACATCAGCACATGGATGAACTCGAAGGTCTTGTCGAGCCCACGGTTGGTCAGCAGCCCGCCGGCCAAATCGGAGAACAGACTCCAGAACTGCGCCGCCGACGCGAAATCAAGTGCATTGGGCGGCAAGGGCATGATCAGCCCGTCACTGGCCATGAATGCATTGATCGTCGTGTACGACAGCGCAGGCGGCGTGTCGATGATGATCACGTCGTACTCGGAGCGCACGTCATCCAGTCCGTAGTGCAGCACGTTCCAGAACTCGAACTCCGGATCCCGAGCCTGCCTCGCTGGCAGTGCGAACTCGGCGCCATAGAGAAGCGGCGCGGCCGCGACCAGATCGATGCCGTCCCAGTAGCTCGGACGGATGGCGTAGCGGATCGAACTTTCCGCACCGGTGCACAACGGAAGGATCGTGTCACCGTCGTCGACCTCGGTGTCGGGCAGGATGCCGAAGAGGGTGGTCAGGCTTCCTTGCGCATCGGTATCGACCACCAGCACCTTGTGCCCGCGCAGGCTCAGTCCCTGCGCGAGGGTCACGGCGGTGGTGGTCTTGCTGACCCCACCCTTGAAATTGCCGATCGAGATCGTGACCGCTTCGGCACTGGGTGGGCGCAAAGCCGACTGACGGTATTCGCGCACCCACTGGCGCGCCTCAACCAGGCTGAACTCACGCCGCGAGCGGGTCGAGTTCATCTCACCGGCGGGCAGGTCGCCCTTGGTGATGCGGTAGGACATGTGGCCCTTGTCGATGCCACACAAGGCGGCCACCTGCGTGCTGTTGAAGCGAGGCGGCGATTTGCGAGCCGTGGGCGACAACATGGCACTGCGAATCTCGCTCATCATGCCGACAGCGCGCTCGGCCTGATCTACGATGTCCGCCAAGGTGATGCGTTTCGGTTTTCCGATGACGATGGGTTCCAACTCGATCTCCAGATCAGGCGACAAATAAGCGAGTCAACGCGATAGCGCCAACTGCCGCCATTGTGTCAAATCTGAATGCGGTGGGCCGTACTTCCTCTGGCCGCCACCGAAAAGGCACCTGGAGCCCGAGTTGGCTGCAGATTTCTTGGATTGCGACAGGAGAATCAGCATGCCGACGGGATTCAACAGTTCAATTCCTTCAAACCCTTTAAATACTTTAGCCTCTGAAAAAATCAATGAAAACAAAGACTTAGGCTATTTTGTGTGAGTGCATACAGGCGAATGCGTGAGGTGTTTTAGGTGGCAAGGTGCGGGGATATGTTCGCCACCGTGTATGGGCTTGGGCCGACAGGTGAGTGCACACAGGCGCGCGCGCTTCCAACCTGTTCCCCGTCCTGATCGAGCCGACTCGCCGCTCAAACATGGGACAGACCTTCATTTGACGTGAGAGAAAGTAGGCTTGGCGGACCGCTGCAGGCCGGGCCGGATCGATGCTTCGGCGAATCACCTTTGTGGGAGGTGTGTCGCGGGCGCTTGGCCCCCCAAGTTCTGGCGAGGTGAGTCACTTTAGGCGTGTGCCATATGCGCTTGAGTATCGTGTTGGACGTGAGACGTGAGAGTCTTTAGGTCCTGCGATCAGTTAAAGTGATTTGACCGGCTCACATTCCCATTGCGGAGGAGCACTCTTCACGTCAAACTTGCTCGATGATGGATCCGACCGCCGCCGACCCGCCGTTGCGCAAGCCGGTCAACACGCTGGCGATCGTGCCGACCAAGTCCAGCAAGATCACGGTGCTGGCGCGCAAGGCCTACAACGTGCTGCTGTACCTCGCGCAGGAGCAGGGCATCGACCACGAGGTCTACCGCGCGCCGCTGCAGAGCGTGTTGCGTGGCATCGACTTCAACTCGCATGCGCGCGAGATCGTCAAGCAGCACCTGCGCGCGATGGTCAGCACCACCGTCGAATGGCAGTCACCGACCTCCGGCGAAGGCGAGGCCTGGAACGTCGCTGGCCTGCTGGCGCATGCCAAGCTCTACAAGC
>JBJXEJ010000081.1:0-2637 GCA_046154125.1 Rhizobacter sp.
CGTTCGCCCTGCAGCAGCAGCGCGCGGATCACCTGGTCGCGCGCCTGCAGGTGGCGCGGCGACAGCACGATGGCCTTGCTGTTGGCCAGCAGCCCCTCGTTGATGCGGCCCTGGTTCATCAGCGCCACCGACAGGTTGTACCAGGCCTCCATGAAACCCGGGCGCAGAGCAATGGCCTCACGGTAGGCCCGCTCGGCCTCGACCAACTCGCCGCGCTTGCGCAGCACGGTGCCGATGTTGTTGAGCGCATCGGTGGAAGCGAGCGTGCCCTTCGACACGGCGATGCTGGTGCGGTAGGCCTCGATGGCCTCGTCGAGCCGTTGCGCCTCGACCAGCACGTTGCCCAGGTTGTTCCACGGGCCCGGCTCGATGGGCATGACGGCGAGAGCCCGGCGGATCAGCGCGATACCCGTAACGGTCTGTCCCTGCACATGGCGCAGTACGCCGAGAAAGTGCAGTGCGTCGGGCTGCTCGGGCCACTTCGCGAGGATGGTGTCGAACGCTGCAGCCGCGTCATCGAGCCGTTCGGCGCGGAGCAGGTGCACCGCCGCCTCGAGCCGCTCCGCCAGCCCCCCCTCGATCGGCGCCGCACCCGCGGCCATCGGTCGCGACGGCGGGTCACGGCGGGCTTTCATCATGCGGCCCCGAAAGCCGGCGTGATCGATGCTTGGGTTGGCATGTCGAAGTGAGCGTTGCGTTGTGCGAGGTGTTGGAGGAGGACAGCGGAATCGGCAGATGCGCGCGAGCCAGGAAGTCACTTGCGACGGTACCCGAAATCGGCTCGATGAGGAACGCGTTCGCCGGCGGGGGGCTTCCTTCATGGCCGGGCCCGTTCCAGCCCGCCTGCTGCCGCGAAACCGAAGCCGCGCAGGTTCGAGCGTGGCGGCTCAGGCGGCGTTGGGCCCAGAAAAAGTTGCTGCGTGAAGCGGCACGCTGGTACATCATTCGAACGCACGCAAGACCCGTGCGTCATGCCAACTTCCGCAGGAGCTGACCGATGTCCTCACACCCGCCGAAACGTCCCCTGCCGCCGATCCCGAGCCGGCCACCCAACCGGCCGCTGCCGGCCATCCCCGACTTCCTGAACGACGAAACGCGCCTGCTGCGCGACCGGCCGCTCGACCTGTTCCGCAAGTTCGCGGTGTCGCCGCCAGACGGCGCCGTGGGTGACCTGGTGACCGACACACTGGGGATGGGTAGCGCGCGCCGCTCGCGCGTCATGCCGCTGTCGGGTCGGAGGAATATTGACATGGACGGCACCTTCTCGCGCTTCTTCAAGCCGGGAATGGGGTCCATCGGCGAGGGCTTCAGTCATGCGGAGGTCAACCAGAAGATCGCGTGGATCCGTCTCGAGCGCATGGAGGTGCGTCCGGGGGCGCTGACCTTCCAGGCCGTCATTCCCAGTGGGCCCGACAAGGTGCCCCGTGGCTATTTGCCCGTTTGGTTCTTGCCCTGGGAGAGCCGCCATCTGATCGAGATGACGATCCCGCCGCGCAGCAACGACGATGACGACGACCCCGAGGATCCCAAGCTGTTCTTCACAGCCGGCATCAACGGCTGCTCGGTCTTCGTGCGCGGCGACCCGACCTCGCCCACGATCACCCATGCCGGCATCACCCAGTCCCAGACGCCCTACGGCAACGACCCGGCGTCGTTCTGGCGCCACCTGCTGTTCGCCAACCTCGCCGGCCAGAACGTTCACTCGGGCAAGACCTGGGAGGTGAACAACACCAACTACATCAACCAGACCGGCGTGTCCGGCGGCGCCTTCACCGCCAACACCGACCGCTACCTGAAATGGCTGCAGTCGCTGCCGTCGGGGCCGATCACGGTGACGCAGGTGGACCCCTGGGGCTGCGTATTCGGCATCCGCTACGGACGGCTGTGGTCGTTCTACCTGCAGGAAAACGCGGTCGTGCACACCTACAAGATCGTGTCCAAGTACTCGACCGAGCAGGTGACGTCGACCAAGAAGGTGATGGGCCTCTACAACAAGGAGGTCACGCAGGACGTGGCGATCAAGAAGCTCGTCAGGCTCCAATCGACGGCCAATCGGCCGGTGCGCCTGAGCGACTTCTTCCCCGGCAAGGGTGGCAGCCAGGTCAACTTCATCGACAAGTGGCAGCGCTTTTGAACCGGCGCCGGGCCCGGGCCGCCACCGGCGGGCCCGGGCTCCCTCTCCTCAGAATGCGTAGCTGAAATTGCCGTCGGCCACGCCGACGTTCACCCGCTCGATCGGCTTGCCTTCGAGCATGCGGTTGAGGAATTCCTTGGAGATGTCGGGCAGCATCGTGTTGGTCAGAATCGCGTCGATCATCCGGCCGCCCGATTCGCTTTCGGTGCAGCGCGAGACGACGAGCTTGACGACGTCGTCACCGAACGTGAATGGGATCTTGTAGCGCGCCTCGACGCGCTTCTTGATGCGCCCGAGCTGCAGCTGCACGATCTTGCCGAGCATCTCGTCCGAGAGCGGGAAGTACGGGATCGTGACGAGCCGGCCGAGCAACGCTGGCGGAAAGATCTTCAGCAGCGGCTCGCGCAGCGCCTTGGCCATGGCCTCGGGCTCGGGCATCAGCTCCGGGTCCTTGCACATCGACGCGATCAGGTCGGTGCCGGCGTTCGTCGTCAGCAGGATCA
>JBJXEJ010000082.1:0-4796 GCA_046154125.1 Rhizobacter sp.
CGCGTACCGGACACCCACACGGCTGCGCCTGGCATGCTGCGGTTGACCGTGTTGCGCCAGTCGGTCAGTTGATAGGTGGCGAGTTGCGTGGGCGTGCAGACGTTGGTCAGGCAATCGAGCGCGATCGCCAGGTCGCCATCGTCGAACGCGATGCGCTGATTGGCATAACTGGTGGCGTTGAAACGGTAGTCGGTGATCGACGCGGTGGGGTTGGATCGCACCCGATCAGCCAGGTCCGACAAGCCCGAGGCGACCGCTGCGCGTGCCCAGGCTCCTTGCGAGTAGCGCAACGAGGCCGACGCCAGCCCCGCGATGCCGAGCAGGCCCACCGAGAGCACCAGCATCGCGACCAGGGCCTCGATGAGGGTGCTGCCGAGTTGCGATTTGCAGCCGTATCGCGCCGGTCGCCCCGTCCGGGGTGGGCGATGTCCGGAGCCTGCTGGCAGGTGATGGGTGAGGGTGTTCATGATGATCAGGTGCATGGATCAACGAATTGCCGCACGGTCGATCGCCCCGCGGCGGCGAGACAGATCGTGCGTCGGTAGCTTGCCTCCGAGCCCGGAGGCGGCTCGATCTGGAAGCTCCCCTCGGCGGCGAGGTTCGCGTAGCCGCGCGGGTCGAACAGCACGATGTTCAATGCCGCCGCAGATGCTCTGAGGACGTAGCTGCCCGCCTCTCCAGAGCGCTGCTGCAGGACCGGCCCGGCGACGGCGGCAGCAGGATCGGTCTTGGCTGCATCGCATCCGGGGTTCTGGAAGATCAGCCAGCCGGTGGCGAGGAAATTCACGTCATCGACATCGTTGGCCATGCAGGTCGCGGCGTTGTTGCTCGATGCGACGCACAGGGACACGCAGCTGTTGCGCGACACGGCCAACGAACGCGCTTGCTGAAGCGCAGCCGAGAATTCATTGCTGACGCCGGCCACCTTGTTGCGGACCACGAACGCGCGCAGATCGGGCGCAGCCAGCGCACCGATGATGGCGATCAACGCAACCACGGTCATCATCTCGATGAGCGTGAATCCGCGCGGCAGGTTTCTCAAGCAAGCGCTCCTTGATGCTTTGATGTGCCGGGGCCCGTTGCCAGGGCGAACCGGGACGTATCGACAGGTTGCGAGACTATCGGCGGGGGCATCTCTCGCGCCAGCCCCAGTCGGTCAGCGGTTCGATCGCAAGGATGGGCGGTGATTCCAGCGTGCATAGTTCTCGATTCGACGCAATTGCGGGCGATGTCCGCCCCACCTGTGATGTCCATGGTCTCAACCCTCCTTCATCCGCGTTTATCGGCTGTCCGATGGCTCGCCTGAAGCGACTTGTGGTTCCCCGGGTGCCGCACCTCGTCGCGCAACGCGCGGTGTCGGGTGGATCGGCGTTCTTCGATGCGGCGGACCACGAGGCCTTCATCTCGGCACTGCGCAGCTGCAGCGCCGAGCACGAGGTGGCGGTACTGGCCTACGCGCTGCTGAACCAGCAGGTGCAGTTGCTCGTTGTGCCCGATCGGGCCGATTCGCTCGGACGGTTGATGCAGTCACTGACACGTCAGTACGTCGGCCCGTTCAACCGGCGGCACGCCCGCAACGGTGCCCTCTGGCAAAGCCGCTTTTCCTCTGCACCGGTGCAGTCGACCACACACCTGCTGGGCTGCGTGGTCTACGTGGAACAGGCACCGCAGCGCGCCGGATTTCATGGCGCTGCATTCGAATACCCGTGGTCGAGCGCCTGTCACCACGCCGGGTTGCGCAGTGAAGGCTGGCTCGAGGCGATGCCGCCGGATTCGGCGTACTGGAAGCTGGGCAACACGCCGTTCGAGCGCGATGCGGCATACCGTCGCCTGCTGGAGCATCCGCTGACGGCACCCGAAATCGAACGCATCGAGTCGACTGCCCTCAGGGGGTGGGCGCTGGGTTCCGGGGAGTTCCTGGCCGAAATTGGTGCGTCGGCGGGACGTCGACCCGCTCCCGCAAGGCGTGGGCGACCCCCCTTGGGGCGCTGCTAGCCTGGCGCGGTAGCGTTTCGCACCGAACGGGTGCTTTGACTGTCCCTATTTAATTCAGATATCGCGTGCTCACCTCTGCTAAAGGTGTCTGACCCTTATTTATATTTCTTGAGATGATTGCTGCGGTGCAGTAATCTCGCGCCGTCAAATTCTCAGGAGCCTGCCATGTCATCGCCTCATCTCTTGTCTGCCGGTGCGCAGGAAATCGACGCGGCGTCCGACGCAGGCCTGTACAGCCCGGGGCATGAACATGACGCCTGCGGGGTCGGTTTCGTCGCCCACATCAAGGGGCACAAGGCGCACTCGATCGTCGAGCAGGGCCTGAAGATCCTCGAAAACCTCGACCACCGGGGCGCCGTCGGTGCCGACAAGCTGATGGGCGACGGTGCGGGCATCCTGATCCAGATTCCGGACGAGTTGTACCGGGCGGAGATGGCCGAGCAGGGCATCGACTTGCCGGCGCCGGGCGAATACGGCGTGGGCATGATCTTCCTGCCCAAGGAGCATGCGTCCCGGCTGGCCTGCGAGCAGGAACTGGTCCGTGCGGTGCGGGCCGAAGGCCAGGTGGTTCTGGGCTGGCGCGACGTCGCCGTCGATGTCGACATGCCGATGTCTCCGACGGTGCGCGAAAAGGAGCCGGTGATTCGCCAGATCTTCATCGGTCGCGGCCCCGACGTGATCGTGCCTGATGCGCTCGAGCGCAAGCTTTACGTGATCCGCAAGACAGCCTCGAGCGCCATCCAGCGCCTGAAGCTGACCCACAGCCACGAGTACTACGTGCCCAGCATGAGCTGCCGCACCATCATCTACAAGGGCCTGCTGCTGGCCGATCAGGTAGGCCGCTATTACAAGGATCTGCAGGATCCGCGCACCACCTCCGCACTGGCGCTGGTGCATCAGCGCTTCTCGACCAATACGTTCCCGGAATGGCCGCTGGCCCACCCCTACCGGATGGTGGCGCACAACGGCGAGATCAACACCGTCAAGGGCAACTTCAACTGGATGCGCGCCCGCGAGGGCGTGATGAAGTCGCCAGTGCTGGGTGACGATCTGCAAAAGCTCTACCCGATCAGTTTCGAAGGCCAGAGCGACACCGCGACCTTCGACAATGCGCTCGAGTTGCTGACGATGAGCGGCTACTCGCTCGCGCACGCGGCGATGATCATGATTCCCGAGGCCTGGGAGCAGCACACGACGATGGACGAGCGCCGCCGCGCGTTCTACGAGTACCACGCGGCAATGCTCGAGCCCTGGGACGGTCCGGCTGCCATGGTGTTCACCGACGGCCGCCAGATCGGCGCCACGCTCGACCGCAACGGCCTGCGCCCGGCGCGTTACGTGGTCACCGACGATGACCTCGTGGTGATGGCCTCCGAGTCCGGTGTGCTGCCGTTCCCCGAGAACAAGATCGTCAAGAAATGGCGCCTGCAGCCGGGCAAGATGTTCCTGATCGATTTCGAGCAGGGGCGCATCGTCGACGACGAGGAACTGAAGAACCAGTTCGCCTGCGCCAAGCCGTATCGGCAGTGGATCGAGAGCGTGCGCATCAAGCTGGAGGATGTTCCGGCTGACGGTGCGGCGCCGGCATTCACCGAGGTGCTGCTCGACCGCCAGCAGGCCTTCGGCTACTCCCAGGAAGATATCAAGTTCCTGATGAGCCCGATGGCGCAGGCCGGCGAGGAAGCCACCGGCTCGATGGGCAACGACTCGCCGCTCGCGGTCCTGTCCGACAAGAGCAAGCCGCTCTACAACTACTTCAAGCAGCTGTTCGCGCAGGTCACGAACCCGCCGATCGATCCGATCCGCGAAAACATCGTGATGTCGCTGGTGTCCTTCATCGGCCCGAAGCCGAATCTGCTCGACATCAACGCGGTGAACCCGCCGATGCGGCTGGAAGTGCCGCAGCCCATCCTCGACTTCAAGGACATGGCGCGACTGCGCAACATCGAAAAGCACACCGCCGCCAAGTTCAAGAGCTACGAACTCGACATCACCTACCCGGCAGCCTGGGGCGACGAGGGGATCGAGGCCAAGCTGGCATCTCTCTGTGCGGAGTCGGTCGACGCCATCCACAGCGGCCACAACATCCTGATCATCAGCGACCGACGTGTCGATCGAGACCACGTCGCGATTCCGGCTGTGCTGGCGCTGTCTGCCGTCCACCAGCATCTGGTGCGCGAAGGTCTGCGCACGACGGCCGGCCTGGTGGTCGAGACCGGATCGGCCCGCGAGGTGCATCACTTCGGCGTGCTGGCCGGTTACGGAGCGGAGGCTGTCCACCCGTACCTGGCGATGGAGACGCTGGCCAGCCTGCATCGCGATCTCCCGGCCGACCTGTCGACCGAGAAGGCGATCTACAACTACGTCAAGGCGATCGGCAAGGGTCTGTCGAAGATCATGTCGAAGATGGGCGTGTCGACGTACATGTCCTACTGCGGAGCGCAGTTGTTCGAAGCCATCGGTCTTGAAAAGACGATGGTCGACAAGTACTTCCGCGGCACCGCATCGCAGGTCGGCGGCATCGGGGTGTTCCAGGTCGCCGAAGAGGCATTGCGCATGCACAACGCGGCCTTCGGCGAAGACCCGGTGCTGGCCAACATGCTCGATGCCGGCGGCGAATACGCCTGGCGCGTGCGCGGCGAAGAGCACATGTGGACGCCCGACGCCATCGCCAAGCTGCAGCACAGCACGCGAGCCAACCAGTTCGAGACCTACAAGGAATACGCGCAGCTGATCAACGACCAGTCCCGTCGGCACATGACGCTGCGCGGGCTGTTCGAGTTCAAGCTCGATCCGAGCAA
>JBJXEJ010000083.1:0-3389 GCA_046154125.1 Rhizobacter sp.
CGCCGTCGCGCGTGCTGGTGCACGAGAGCGTCGCGGACGAATTCATCGCCACTATCGCCGCCGAAGCGCCGAAGTACCAGCCGAGCGATCCGCTCAGCGGCTCGGCACCGATGGGTGCGCTGGTCGACGATGGCCAGCTGCGCACCGTGCTCAGCTATATCGATGCCGGCCATACCGACGGCGCACGCCTGGTCGCTGGCGGCCGCCAGGCGCGTGCCGAAACCGGCGGCTACTTCGTCGAACCGACGGTGTTCGACGGCGTCACCAACCAGATGAAGATCGCCCGCGAGGAAATCTTCGGCCCGGTGATGTCGGTCATTCGCTTCAAGACCGAGGCCGAGGCGATCGCCATCGCCAACGACTCGCCCTATGGCCTGCAGGCCAGCGTCTGGAGCCACCAGATCGACCGCGCCCATCGCGTCGCCCGAGCTCTGCGCGCCGGCACGGTGCATGTGAACCAGTACGACGAAGACGACATCACCGTACCCTTCGGCGGCTTCAAGCAGAGCGGCAACGGCCGCGACAAATCACTGCACGCGTTTGACAAGTACACCGAGCTGAAGACGACGTGGCTGCGAATAGACGGTGGATGAGGTGCGACGTGTCTACCGGCTTATCGGAAAGAGATTCACATGAAACAGAACACTGTTTTTCCTTGCTTGGTGGTTGACGAGGCGCGTGATCACGTCGGCGGTGTGCACCGCTCCGCGAATGTCCCCCGGCCTGCGGCCTCCTCCTTTATTTCGCTGCGCGACGCACACCGCCGACGTGATCCGTCGACACCGCAGTTGTTCGACCGCCTGCTGATAACGTCACCCGTGCCGGGGACGATGGGTGGCTCACGCAGCGAAATCAAGGAGGAGGCGAAGCCGGGGGACATTCGCGGAGGGAGGTACCCAGCGTACCCGGCACGCGCGTCCAGATCAGACGGCCGCTGCATGACTCGTGAATCGCGCCACGCGCGGTGGAGCAACTGAAGTGAACCATTCGCCCAATGAACAGCTGATGGCCCGCAAGGCCGCGGCGACACCGCGCGGGGTGGGTGTGATGGGCACCTTCTTCGCTGACCATGCCGAGAACGCCGAGCTTTGGGACATCGAAGGCCGCCGCTACATCGACTTCGCCGGCGGTATCGCGGTGATGAACACCGGCCACCGCCATCCGAAGATCATCGCGGCGATCGAAGCGCAGCTCAAGCGCTTCACCCATACCTGCTACCAGGTCGTGCCGTACGAGGGCTACATCGAGCTGGCCGAGAAGCTCAATGCGCTGACACCCGGCACGCATGTCAAGAAAACGGCGCTGTTCAGCACCGGCGCCGAGGCGGTCGAGAACGCGATCAAGATCGCCCGCGCCCACACGAAACGCGCCGGGGTCATCGCCTTCAGCGGCGCCTTTCATGGCCGCAGCCTGTTTGCCGTTGCGCTGACCGGCAAGGTTCAGCCCTACAAGGCGCAGTTCGGGCCCTTCCCGCCGGAGCTGTACCACGCGCCGTTTCCATGTCACTGTGCGAGCCTCGACGAAGTCAAGAAATCGGTCTACCAGCTGTTCAAGGCCGACATCGAGCCCAGCCGCGTGGCCGCGATCATCTTCGAGCCCGTGCAGGGCGAAGGCGGCTTCAATGTGATCCAACCGGCTGCCGTGCAATGGCTGCGTGAGCTGTGCGACGAGCATGGCATCGTGTTGATTGCCGACGAGGTGCAGACTGGCTTCGGTCGCACGGGCAAGCTGTTCGCCATGCAGCACTTCGACGTCGTACCCGACATCCTGATCAGCGCGAAATCGCTGGCCGCAGGGCTGCCACTTTCGGCCGTGACGGGTCGAGCCGAAATCATGGATGCGCCGAACCCCGGTGGATTGGGTGGCACCTATGCCGGCAACCCCGTGGCCATCGCGGCCGCCCATGCGGTGATCGAGGTGATGGCCGATGAGGGCCTGCCTGAACGCGGCCAGCAGCTTGGCGATCGACTGAAAGCGCTGCTGAACGGCATGCGCACTGAGGTGCCGCAGATCGCTGATGTACGGGGCCTGGGTGGCATGGTCGCGGTCGAATTCAAAAGGGCGGGCAGCGAAGAACCCGATGCCGATTTCACCAAGCGCGTGCAGGCAGCAGCGCTGAAGCAGGGCCTGATCCTGTTGACCTGCGGTGTCTACGGCAACGTCGTGCGCTTCATGTTCCCGCTGACGATCCCGACCGCGCATTTCGACGAGGCGCTCGGCATGCTGACCGCTGCCTTGCGCGATGCCGTCCTGTCCGCCTGAGGCCATGAAGGCGCCCTCGGCCGAGATCGCGCCCGCCAGCTTCCAGTCCCTGCGCGAACGCCTCGCAGCCGACGGCGTGCACAGCCTGCTGGCGCAGTTCACTGACGTGCACGGCGTGGCTCGCGGCAAGCTGGTGCCCCTGAACCAGCTCGAAGTGCTGATCACCGAAGGCGTCGGTTTCGCCGGTCCGTCGATCTGGGGCACCGGTCTGCCGCGCACCGGGCCGCGCGCCGAGTACTACGGTCGTGGGCAGATCGACACCGTGCGCGCCCTGCCCTGGATGCCTGGGGTGGCACGCGTGGTGTGCGACGGCTTTGTGGCCAGCGAGCCCTTCGACGCCTGCCCTCGCCAGGTGTTGAAGCGGCAACTTGCCCGGCTTGCTGAACGCGGCTGGGCCCTGCGCACCGGCATCGAACCCGAATTCTTCCTGCTGCGCCGCACAGCCGACGGCTTCGAGCCTGCCGATCCGCACGACCGACTCGACAAGCCATCGTATGACTTGAAGAGCCTGCCGCGCCAGCGCGAGTTCCTGCACCAGCTGTCCGACGGACTGACGCGCTGCGGGGTCGAGGTTTTCCAGATCGACCACGAAGACGCGCATGGCCAATACGAGCTGAACTTCCACCATGCCGATGCGCTCGCCAGTGCCGACCACCTGATGCTGTTCAAGCTGGCAGCGCACACGCTGGCCGAGCAGCACGGCATGGTGTTCTCGATGATGCCCAAGCCCTTCGCCAACCAGCCCGGCAGCGGCATGCACTTCCATGTCTCACTGTGGAGCGCAGGTCGATCGGGCCGCACTGCGCTCGATTCGCGCTGCGTGTTCGACGATGCGTCGCAAGACCTGTCGGTCATCGGACGCCAGTTCACCGCCGGGGTACTCAAGCATGCCGATGCGCTGTGCGCCGTCGCCGCACCCACGGTCAACAGCTACAAGCGCTTGACGGTGGGCGAATCGATCACCGGAACCACCTGGGCGCCTGCCTATGTGGCGCACGGGCCGAACAACCGCACTGCGCTGGTTCGCACGCTGAAGGGCCGCATCGAATGGCGCGTGCCGGATGCGTCGGCCAACCCCTATCTCGCCACCGCCGCGCTGATCGCTGCGGGCCTCGATGGCGTCGATC
>JBJXEJ010000084.1:0-13056 GCA_046154125.1 Rhizobacter sp.
TGTAGTCGGCGCGCTCGCCCCGGTTCCACGAGCCGCCGTAGAAGAACACCGCGACCGGGTAGCCGTTCGGTGGCGCAGCGACGGTCGGGCGATACACGTCGAGCTGCTGGCGCGGCTGGCTGCCGTAAGCGATCGACGGGGTCAGCGCATGGGTGTCGCGGGCAACCAGCGCGTTGAGGGCGGCGGTCGGCGCGCAGGCGACCGCAGCAATCCCAGCAGCCAGGATCAGGCCGCAGGTCAGCAACGAACGTGACGCGGAAGGAAGTCGCATGAACAACGTACGCAGCGGGCCGCATCCCGGATGCGCGAAGCGCCAGCGGTAGCAGTCCACTGTAGCGACAACCCACCGGATTGCTCTCGCGATCCGGTGGGTTGCGCCGTCGGCAAACGCGAGCTGTGATTTCAGCGCTTAAAGGCGTGCAGCCGGATCAGGCCGTGGCGACGACGCGGAACACACCGACCGCCTCGGCCAGCCGCTTTGACTGCGCCTGCAGAGACTGGGAGGCGGCAGCGGCCTGTTCGACCAGCGCGGCGTTCTGCTGCGTCATGCTGTCCATCTCATCGATGCTGTGATTGACCTGCTGGATGCCGGTGCTTTGTTCTTCGCTGGCGTGGCGGATCTCGCCCATGATGGTGGTGACGTGCTGGACGCTGGCCAGGATCTCCTTCATCGTCGACCCCGCGCTGTCGACCAGCGTGGCGCCAGCACCGACCTGCTCGACCGAGCTGGTGATCAGCGTCTTGATTTCCCTGGCCGCCTGGGCGCTGCGTTGTGCGAGGCTGCGAACTTCGCTGGCCACGACGGCAAAGCCGCGACCCTGTTCGCCGGCACGCGCTGCTTCGACCGCGGCATTCAGCGCCAGGATGTTGGTCTGGAAGGCGATGCCGTCGATAACGCTGATGATGTCGGCGATCTTGGTCGCCGACGTTCGAATGCCCTCCATCGTCATGACGACCTCGTTCATCAGCTGGCCGCCGCGGCCCGCCACCGTACTGGCGCCGACCACCAATTGATTGGCCTCGCGGGCACTTTCTGCGTTCTGCTTGACGGTCGCGGTGAGATGCTCCATCGAACTGGCAGTTTGCTGCAAGTTGCTGGCTTGCGTCTCGGTTCGCACCGACAGGTCGGTATTGCCGGACGCGATCTCGCTGGCCGCCACCTGCACCTCCTCGGCCGAGGATCGCACCTCGGCGATGGTCGACTGCAGCTTCTTGCGCATCGAGTTGAGCTCGTGGTTGAGCCAGGCGAATTCGTCCTTGCCGATCGACTTCACCGACGTCGCCAGGTCGCCCTTGGCGATGCGCGTCACCGATTCGACCAGCGCTTCCACCGGAAGGCGGATGCCGCGCTCCGTCATGGTGGCCAGGCCCCACACCAGCATCAGGGCGATGGCGACCATGATGCCCAAAGTCCAGTAGGCCTGGGTGGTGATCGCGACCAATGCTTCCAGACCGGTGGCGCCTTTCGACAGATCGGCAACCCGGGCTGACGCCAATCGGTGCATGTTGTCCAACAACATCAGGCTGGTTCCAGCCTGAAGGATGAACAGCAAACCGATCATCCCGAACGCCGCTGCGATGCGGGTGGTCAGGCGGAAATTGAGCAAAGTGAACATGCCGTCTCCTTCAGCTCCGACGACATCGCAGCCAGGCGACGCGCAGACTCATACGATGAATCATCGTTCGGGAGTGAAACTGCTGTTCCGACGAGCGGTGAACGGAACTCCACCCAAACCGCTTCAACGGATTCGGCAGGGCGGGTCACGCACGAGATGTTTCGGCGCGAACCCGGAAGAATTAAGGAAATTTAACGGCGGGCTTCAACCGAGACGCCCGCGGTGACGGGCGATCTGCGTGCGCACCTGGGCCGGCGCGGTGCCGCCCAGCACATTGCGCGCGTTCAGCGAGCCGCGCAGCGTCAACACCTCGAAGACATCGTCGCCAATCGCTGCGTTGAAGCTCTGCAACGTCGCCAGTGGCAGCGCGCTGAGGTCGACGCCCTGACCGATCGCGTGCTTGACGGCATGCGCCACCGTCTCGTGCGCGTCGCGGAACGGCAGGCCCTTCTTGACAAGGTAATCGGCCAGGTCGGTGGCGGTGGCATAGCCTTTCAGCGCGGCGCGCTCCATCGCCTCGGGCTTGACGAGGATGCCCGCCACCATCTCGGCCATGATGCGCAGCGTGTCGCGCAGGGTGTCGACGGTGTCGAACAGCGGCTCCTTGTCTTCCTGGTTGTCCTTGTTGTAGGTCAGCGGCTGGCCCTTCATCAAGGTGATCAGGCCCATCAGGTGGCCGACCACGCGACCGCTCTTGCCACGCGCCAACTCAGCCACGTCGGGGTTGCGCTTCTGCGGCATGATCGACGAGCCGGTGCAGTAACGGTCGGCCAGATCGATGAAACCGAAGTTCTGGCTCATCCACAGAACCAGCTCTTCGGCCAGGCGGGAGATGTGCACCATCGTGATCGACGCGAAGGCGCTGAATTCGAGCGCGAAATCGCGATCGCTGACCGCGTCGAGGCTGTTCTGGCAAACGCCGTCGAAGCCCAGCGTGCGTGCGACGCGTTCGCGATCCAGCGGGTAGCTGGTGCCGGCCAGCGCGGCAGCACCCAGCGGCAACTGGTTCACCCGCTTGCGCACATCGGCCAGACGATCGGCATCCCGCGAGAACATTTCGACGTAGGCTAGCAGGTGATGCGCAAAGCTCACTGGCTGCGCGACCTGCATGTGGGTGAACCCCGGCAGGATGGTCTCGACGTTCTTGTCGGCCACATCGACCAGTGCGATCTGCATCGCCTTCAGCAACGGCAGCAACGTATCGATCTCGCCACGCAGCCACAGCCGCACGTCTGTTGCAACCTGGTCGTTGCGCGACCGCCCTGTGTGCAGCCGCTTGCCGGCATCCCCGACGATCTGCGTGAGCCGCGCCTCGATGTTCAGGTGCACGTCCTCGAGATCGAGCTTCCATTCGAAGCGGCCGGCCTCGATGTCCGCGGTGATCTGCGCCATGCCGCGCTCGATGCTGGCAAGGTCTTCGGCGCTGATGATCCCCTGATGACACAACATCTCGGCATGCGCCAGCGAGCCGGCGATGTCGGCGCGCCAGAGGCGCTGATCGAAGAAGACGCTGGCGGTGTACCGCTTGACCAGATCGCTCATCGGCTCGGAAAACAGCGCCGACCACGCTTCGGATTTCTTGTCGAGTTGGTTGGACGACATGGGCTTGCGGCGAACGGCGATGGCGCCATTGCCGGGGTGATGGAGGGTTTGTAGACAATGAGCCGGAGCACGGACGATTCTATCGACGACCCCTGTCATGCCTGTCACCCCTGACGACCCCGCGTCGACGAACCTGTCCGGGTTCGGCACGCCGACGACGCCTGACGTTGTCACACGGTCGCACCCGACTCTGTTCGATGTGTGCCACGTCGGTGTGGTTTTGCGCGCGACGCTGTTCGCGCACGCTGCGCTGGCTGTCGGCGTTCTGTTCGTCGCGCCGACGCCGCGCGCATGGGCCCTGGGGTTCGCCCTGGGCGCGGGCATCGTGATGCCCGCCGTACTGGCCTGGCTGATCGCAGCCTGCGCATTGAAGGTCACTTTGTCGCGCATGTCGGCGGCGGCTCAGGCGGCGGTGTCTGCGGCTCTCGGGGCGGCCTGCAGCAGCGCGGGCTGGGCTCTGGCCATGCAGGCCGGGGCAGGCGATCTCGAGCGCATCGGCGGTCCGGTCGGACCGACTGTCGCCGGGGCAGCACTGGCGCTGGTGATGTATCAGTGGTTGCGGATGCGTGCACTCGCCCGAACGCCGGCCGACACCACTGCCCAGCTCGCCGAACTGCAATCGCGCATCCGCCCCCATTTCCTCTTCAACACCTTGAACTCGGCACTTGCTCTGGTGCGGGTCGATCCCCAGCGCGCCGAACATGTGCTCGAGGACCTGGCCGAGCTTTTTCGCGTCGCACTGACGGAAACCGGCGACTCAGTGACACTGGATGAAGAGGTCGAGCTGGCCAAACGCTACCTTGCGATCGAGCAGATCCGCTTCGGCAGCCGACTTGCCGTGACCTGGGACCTCGATCGCAGCGCGGGCTCGGCACGAGTGCCACCGTTGTTGTTGCAGCCCCTGGTCGAGAACGCGGTACGGCACGGCATCGAGACGGCGGACGACGGTGGCACGATTCGCGTGCGGACCCGTGTCAAGGGGAATCGCGCCGTGATCTCGATCGCCAACAGCGTCACCAGTGCGGCATCCCGACCCGGCCAGGGCATGGCGCTGCGCAATGTGCAGGACCGGCTGCGCTTGATGCACGATGTCAATGCACAGTTCGAGAGTCGGCGCGACCTCGATGCATTCCGAGTGCAGATCGTGGTGCCGCTGTGACGAACACTGCCGTTCCGTTGCGCGTTCTGATCGTCGATGACGAGGAGCTGGCCCGCCTGCGGATGCGTGCGCTGATCGACGAATGCGAGGAGCCTCGCGCGACGGTGGTCGGCGAGGCAGCCAATTCGGTGCAGGCGCTGGTATGGCTCCAGCGCCACGGCCAGGGTCCGACGGCGCCGGGATCGGACCGTGCCTGCGATCTGGTGCTGCTGGACATCCAGATGCCGGGCCGCGACGGAACACGGTTGGCCGAGGAACTGCGTGCGCTGCCGCTGCCGCCGGCGGTCGTGTTCGTCACGGCACATGCCGGGCATGCGCTCAAAGCGTTCGATCTGGAAGC
This sequence comes from Rhizobacter sp., assembly GCA_046154125.1. GTDB lineage: Bacteria > Pseudomonadota > Gammaproteobacteria > Burkholderiales > Burkholderiaceae_C > PBB1. The sequence goes on from JBJXEJ010000084.1 coordinate 4,718, forward strand.
GGTCGATTACCTGACGAAGCCGGTTCGCCGCGAGCGCCTGCAACTCGCGCTGCAGCGGGTATCGGCGCGACTCGGGCAGCCGTCAACGGGGCCGGGCGAACTGACATCGCAGCCCGAGCCGGTGCTGGTCGTCAGCGAACGGGGCCGCGTGGTTCGAGTGCCGGTCGGCGAAGTGCTGTACCTGAAGGCTGAACTGAAGTACGTGACCCTGCGCACCGCCCACCACACCTACGTGCTAGACGACGCGTTGAGCGACCTGGAGCAGCGGCTCGGTGATCGCTTCCTGCGCGTGCACCGCAACGCGCTGGTAGCCCGCTCGGCGATCAGTGCGCTCGAACGCCGCGCGATGACAGACGCCGAGAGCGAAGCAACCGACGAAAACAGCAGCTCCGGCGAATGCTGGGCAGTTCGAGTCGCACCGGTCGATGAATGGCTGGCGGTGTCACGGCGCCAGGCCAGCGCAGTGCGCGACGCGCTGGCCGCCAGCGGGTTGTAGTCCTCGAACGAGTGAAACCCCGGCGAATCGCTCACCCTGTGTTACGTAAGCCCGCCGCCACGCCGTTGATCGAAATGTGGATCCCGCGCTGCATCCGCTCGTTGCCAGGGTCCCCTTCGCGGCGCTGCCGGTGGCGACGCATCAGCTCGACCTGCAGGTGGTTGAGCGGATCGAGGTATGGAAAGCGGTGCTGGATCGAGCGCGCCAGCGATGGATTCGAAGCCAGCCGATCCTTGTGGCCGGTGATCAGCGTCAGTGCGTCGTTGGTGCGCGTCCACTCGGCCTGGATCAACGCAAAGATGCGCTTGCCGAGCTTCTTGTCCTCGACAAGTTCGACGTAGCGCGCGGCGATGCCGAGGTCGCTCTTGGCGATCACCATGTCGAGGTTGGACAGCAGCGTCTGGAAGAACGGCCACTGCTTGTGCATCCGCTGCAACAGCGCGAGGCGCTCCTTGCGCGTGGTGGCGTCGGGGGTCAGGAAGGCATCGATCGCCGAGCCGAAACCGCACCAGCCGGGCAGTGCGACGCGGCACTGGGCCCAACTGAAGCCCCAGGGGATCGCGCGCAGATCCTCGATCGCGCTGGTCGCCTTGCGCGCTGCCGGCCGCGAGCCGATGTTGAGCCCAGCGATCTCGCGAATCGGAGTTGCGCTGAAGAAGTACTCGGTGAAGCCCGGCGTCTCGTAGACCAGCTTGCGGTAGGCCGTGTAGCTGGCGTCGCTGATCGCTGCGGCGGCGTCGAGGAAGCTCTTCGGCGCGCCCTGGCGGCTGGCGCTCTTGCCACCGGCCTTCGTGTGCAGCAACGTCGCCTCGAGCGTGGCGGCAACCAGCGTTTCGAGGTTGCGTCGACCGATTTCGGGGTGCGCGTACTTCGACGCGATCACCTCGCCCTGCTCGGTCAGCCGGATCTGGCCGTTCACCGTGCCGGGCGGCTGCGCGAGGATCGCCTGATAGCTCGGGCCACCGCCGCGACCGACCGTGCCGCCACGGCCATGGAACAGCCTCAGCGTGATGCCGTGGTCGCGGCCGAGACCGGCGAAAAGTTCGACCAGCGCGATCTCGGCGCGGTACAGCTCCCAGCTGCTGGTGAAGCTGCCGCCATCCTTGTTGCTGTCGCTGTAGCCCAGCATGATGTCCTGCTCCGCCAGGTCACCGAGCCTGGAGCGCTTGACCAGTTCGGTGATGCCCGGCAGTTCGTAGAACGCCCGCATGATGGGCTCGGCGTTGCGCAAGTCGCCGATGGTCTCGAACAGCGGCACGACGATCAGGTCAGCGACGGCCGCGTCATCCAGCGTGCCGCGCATCAGTCCGGTTTCCTTCATCAGCAGCAGCACCTCGAGCAGGTCGCTGGCTTCCTCGGTGTGCGAGATGATGCAGTGGCGCAGCGCGTCGGGGCCGTAGCGGCGGCGCATCTCGACCGCCGCCTCGAAGATCGCCAGTTCGCCGATCGCCAGTTCGCTGTAGGCCGCCGCGCGCACCCGCAGCGGCCGCGCATCGTCGAGCAGACGCAGCAACAACGCGCGGCGTGCGGCCTCGTCGAGCGCCGAGTAATCAGGTTCGATCTTCGCCACGCGCATCAGCTCGGCGAGCACCGCTTCGTGCTTGTCCGAGCTTTGGCGCAGGTCGACCGTGGCCAGGTGGAAGCCGAACACCTGCGCCGCGCGCATCAGCGGACGCAGCCGGGGTGCGGCCAGTGCCTGCGCGTGGTGGGCGTTCAGCGAAGCCTCGATGATTTGCAGGTCCGCCAGGAAGTCCCGCGATGACAGATATGCGTTCTGCGGAGGCACCGCGTGGCGCAGCGCCTCGGTGCCGGTCAGGTCGTGCAAGCTGGCCGCCAGCCGCGCATAGATGCCGACCAGCGCGCGGCGGTAAGGCTCGTCCTCGCGGTGCGGGTTGTGGTCGGGCGACGATTCGGCCAGCGCTCGCATCGCCGGGGTGACCGGCGCCAGAGTCGCCGAGATCGAGAGCTCGCCGCCGAGCTGATGCACCTCGGTCAGGTAGAAGCGCAGCACCGTCTCGCCTTGCCTCGCCAGTGCGACCTGCAAGGTGGTCGCGGTGACGAAGGGGTTGCCATCGCGGTCGCCGCCGATCCAGTTGCCCATGCGGAAGAAGCTGGCAATCGGGTGGCCGGGCAGCGCGTCTTCGATGTCGCGGTACATGCGCGGGATCTGTCGCAAAAAGGTCGAGTGGTAGTAGCTCAGCGCGTTCTCGATCTCGTCGGCCACGGTCAGCTTTGTGTTGCGCAGCATCCGCGTCTGCCAGAGCTGCGTGACGCGGGCGCGGATCAGCGCCTCGTTATCGGCGCGATCGCGGGCGGTGTGGATGTCGTCGCGATGCTCGACCAGTTCGGCGATTGCGCGTTCGGCATCGAGGATGCTCTTGCGCTGCACCTCGGTCGGGTGTGCGGTCAGCACCGGCGAGATGTAGGCATGGTCCAGCGTGCGCACGATGTCGGCGGCGCGGATGTCGGCGGCGGCCAGCCGCTCGAACGTCATCGCGAGCGAGCCTTCGCGCAATTCGCCCTTCTGCTCGTGCAGATCACGCAGCCGCACGTTGTGGCGGTCTTCGGCGATATTGGCGAGGTGCGAGAAATAGCTGAACGCGCGGATCACGCTGACCGTCTGGTCGCCGGACAGGTTCTTCAGCAGGCGGTCGAGCGCCCGGCCGGCCTGTGCATCTCGCTTGAGCCGGTAGCCCACCGAAAGCTGCCGCACCCGCTCGATCAGCTCGAAGGCATCCTTGCCCTCCTGCTCGCGGATCACGTCACCGAGGATGCGGCCGAGGAGCCGGATGTCCTCGACCAGTGGACGGTTCTTGTCGGCAGCGTCGGCATGGAGGGGTTTTCTGGGCATGTTGAATGACGTCACGGTCGGTATTTCGGTGTGGTCGCGCATCGCACGGGCGGGTTCTCGACTTCGGGGAGTCCAGGGGCCGTTGCAAGACTCGCGCCTGCTAGCATCTTCGGATGAGCTCACACATCATCATCGCAACCCGGGAAAGTCGGCTCGCCATCTGGCAGGCCGAGCATGTTCGTGACCTGCTTGGCCGACGCTTCGGACTCCACGTCGAGTTGCTCGGAATGACAACCCGCGGCGACGAGATCCTCGACCGCACGCTGTCGAAGGTGGGCGGAAAAGGCCTGTTCGTCAAGGAGCTCGAAACGGCGCTCGAGGAAGGCCGAGCTCAACTTGCGGTGCACTCGCTGAAGGACGTTCCGATGGACCTGCCCGAGGGGTTCGAACTGGCAGCCGTGCTCGAACGCGAGGATCCACGCGATGCGTTCGTCTCCAACACCTACTCGTCACTGGCCGACCTGCCGCAGGGCTCGAGGGTCGGCACGTCGAGCCTCCGGCGGGTCGTGCAGTTGCGTGCCCTGCGGCCTGACCTGCGGGTCGAGCCGTTGCGTGGCAACCTCGACACGCGCTTGCGCAAGCTCGACGAAGGTCATTACGACGCGATCGTGCTGGCAGCTGCAGGCCTGAAACGCCTCGGTATGGCAGCCCGCATACGCAGCGAGTTCGAGACCGATCAGATGCTGCCCTGTGCCGGACAGGGCGCTCTTGGCCTCGAGGTTCGCAGCGATGCGACCGCCTTGCGCGCGCAACTCACCACGCTCGTTCACACGCCGACCGCGCTGGCCGTCCATGCCGAACGAGCCGTATCACGTGCACTGGGCGGCAGTTGCAGCATGCCACTCGCTGCGCACGCCGAATGGGCCGGGAATTCGTTGAACCTGCGTGCCGCCGTCGGGCACCCCGAGAACGCGGATGCGCCGTTGCTGCGCGCCACTGTCAGCGGTGCCGTGCAGACGGAGGCGCAAGCCCGCGCGCTGGGCGAGCAAGCCGCTGCCGCACTGCGCGACTCGGGTGCCGCCGCATACCTGTCCGCGGTGAGCACAGGCTGAGCGAGCCGCAAACAGCGCCTGGCGGTGAAGGCCGATCCAGGCCCTTGGAAGCCCACCCCATGCGTGTCATCGTCACCCGACCAGCGGTCCAAGCGGCGACCTGGGTCCGGTCCCTCGAGCAGCGCGGCATCGAGGCACAGGCCTTGCCTCTGATGGAAATCGCGCCGGCCCTGGACAGTGCGCCGGTCACCGAGGCTTGGCGACAACTCGCCGGAGCCCGTCTGGTCATGTTCGTCAGCGCCAATGCAGTGGAGCAATTTTTCGCACTGCGGCCCACCGACACCGCCTGGCCGGCCATCGTGCAAGCTGGCTCGCCCGGTCCAGGCACGACGCGCGCATTGCTCGATGCCGGAGTTCCGGTGTCGCTGATCGTCGAACCCTCGCCGGACAGCGCACAGTTCGACTCCGAGGCCCTCTGGGAACGCCTGCGTGATCGGGACTGGCGGGGCGCACCGGTGTGGGTGGTACGCGGCGACGGCGGGCGTGATTGGCTGGCAGACACTTTGCGTGCACACGGCGCGACAGTGCACTTCGTTTCGGCGTACCGTCGCACCGCACCGACCTGGAATCGCGAGTCTCAGGCGCTGCTCGATCAGGCCCTGGCTCGGCCCGACGAGCATCTCTGGTTTTTCAGCAGTTCCGAATCGATCGACCAACTGATGAACCACGTGACGAATTCACCGCACCAACCGACAGCAAACGCCCCCGCCGGACTGCCGGCAGGAGCCCGCGCGATGGCCACGCACCCCAGGATCGCCCGTCGCGCCGAACAGGCCGGGTTCGCGCCCGTTTGGCAGTGCTCGCCAACACTCGACGACGTGATCACCTGCATACAATCCGCCGCACCGTGACCGACCCCACCACCGCAGAAGTACCAGCGGAGCCGACGCCCCCGTCGCCCTTGTCCGACACAACGTCACCGACGGGTCCTTCTGCCCGCTCCACAGCCGCATTCGGCGATTCACGCTGGTGGTTCGCGCTCGCTGCGGTGCTGGCCGTGCTGGCCGGCGTCAGCCTGGTCATGGCCTGGAAAACCCAGCAGCGTGTCAAGTCCGTCGAGCAGCAGTTGGTGCGCCGGCTCGATGAAAGTCAGCTTCAGGCCAGCGAAGCGCGGATGCTGGCCAAACAATCGCAGGAAAGCGTGCTCGCGGCGGCGGCCAAGGTAGCTCTTCTCGAGGCACGCGTCGCGGAAGTGGCGGTGCAACGCAGCCAGCTGGAGGACCTGATGCAGTCCCTGTCACGCTCGCGTGACGAGAACATGCTGGTCGACATCGACGCCGGCATCCGGGTCGCGATGCAGCAGACCGCCATCACCGGCAGCGCAGAGCCCCTGGTCGCAATGCTCAGACAGGCTGATGAACGGCTCCTTCGCTACGACCAGCCACGGCTCGAAGGAGTGCGTCGCGCCATTGCCCGGGATCTCGACCGCGTCAAGGCTGTCAGCGTGATCGACGTCCCGACACTCAGCATCAAGCTCGACGAGGCCGTGCGATTGATCGACGAGTTGCCGCTGCTGGCCAATGCCCAGGAGCACACGACTGCAACCAAGGGCAAATCGATCGCTGCGATAACGCCGGCCTCTGCGCCGTCGGTTGCGGCCTCGAGTGTGGCTGCAGCCGGTCGTGCAGCATCGACCCCAGGACCTGCCTGGTGGCGGACCTGGGACGGCAGTTGGGCGGCAATCTCCGAGCGGGTCTGGAGCGAGGTGAAATCGCTGGTCCGTGTGTCGCGCATCGATCACCCCGAATCGATCCTGCTGTCGCCGGACAACGCCTTCTTCGTACGCGAGAACGTGAAGCTGCGACTGCTGAACGCACGACTGGCGCTGTTGAGTCGCCAGTTCGACACGGCCCACAGCGACCTTCAGGTGGTCCAGGACGCGCTCGACCGCTACTTCGACCGCAGTTCGCGTCGCACGGCACTCGCGAGCGATCTGGTGCGACAGGTGTCCGCACAGGCGCGCCAGGTCACGGTGCCCAAGCCGGACGACACCCTGGCCGCGTTGGCCGCCGTTACGGCCGGTCGCTGACAGGCAGCGAACCGCCATGCGCTCCGTCATCTGGTTCGTGCTGCTGTTCGGCGCCGCCGTCGTGGCCGCTTCGACATTCGGATCCAACGATGGACTTGTCAGCGTCTACGCTGGCACATGGCGCTTCGACGTATCGCTGAACCTGTTCCTTCTGCTGCTGGTCGGCAGTTGTTTCGCGATGGTGTCGTTGATCCACGCCGCAAACAGCCTGATCGGCCTTCCCGAGCGCGCACGGTTGTGGCGTGTCGCGCGCCGTGAGCGTGCTTCCCAGGCCGCCTTGAGGGAAGCGCTCGCCCAGTATTTCAGCGGCCGCTACAGCCGTGCCAAGGCCGCCGCACAGCAGGCACTGGCGATCCAAGACGACACGCCCGAGTTGAAGCGGGACATCGAGTTCAGCGTGCTGGCCCTGCTGCTGGCCGCCGGCAGCGCACACCGCCTGCAGGACCGTGCAAAACGGGACGAACACATGGCGCGCGCGTTCAGGATGGCGCAAGGCAGCGCGGCAGCACGCTCCGCCGAGGAAGGCGCGCGACTGCTGGCAGCCGAATGGGCGATCGAGGACCGCGACGCTCCGCGCAGCCTGAGCCTGCTGTCCGAGCTGCCCCCAGGCGTGGCGCGGCGCACACTGGCGCTTCGCCTGAAGCTGCAGGCCACACGTCTCGGACAGCAGCCGCAGGAAGCACTGAAAACAGCACGCCTGCTGGTCAAGCACCAGGGCTTGTCGAAAGCCGCCAGCCAGGGCCTTCTGCGTTCGTTGGCGTTCGAATGCCTGGACACGGCGCACGACATCGACCAGCTCAAGCGCATCTGGCTGTCCCTGGATGTCGCCGACCGGCGCGACATCTTCGTGGCATCGCGGGCCGCGGTGCGCGCTGCGCAACTCGGCTCGACCGATGACGCGCGCAACTGGCTGCGCCCCAGCTGGGATCGGATCGAGGAAACCTCGGACGATGAACGCGCGGCGCTGTCCCATGCGCTGGTCTGCGCGGTTGCGGGCATCGGCGGCGACTGGCTGCCGCGGCTTGAATCGGCCCGAGTGACCTTCCCTCGGGACGCTGCATTGGCCCACGCCGTCGGCACCGCTCTGGCCGAGCGACAACTCTGGGGCAAGGCCCGTCAGCTTCTTGAAACGGCCGCAGCCGACGCCGACTTGCCGGTCAGTGCAAAGCGGATGGCATGGCTCACGCTGGCGCGACTGGCAGAGAACGAAGGCCAACCCGATCGCGCCGCCGCGAGCTACCGCAGCGCAGCGACATTGAAGTGAAGCTCACTCGCAAACTGCTATACTCGTGGGCGTTGCGGCTGTAGCTCAGTTGGATAGAGTACTTGGCTACGAACCAAGGGGTCGTGGGTTCAATTCCTGCCAGCCGCACCAAATAAATCAAAGGGTTAGCTCTCACAAGGAGCTAGCCCTTTTTGCTTTCCGGGTCTCGGCGCGACTTTTGCCCCCACTCCCTGACGTGCTGACCACCAGCGCGGCGAAACGCAAGGGGGTGCATTCCCGCTCACTGACGGCAGTCATCATCGCCCCAATACGTTCAGCCCGCTCACCGATCGATTGCGCCAAGCCACAGTCCAGCAGGGAGTGCCGAGAATAACTGTCGGGGAAATTTACAGATTCCGGCGCGCTTGGCGCGTCAACCCGCCAATCTCTTGATTTCATTGAAGTTAATGTTGGGGCGCACTTTGTGCTTGGAAGGGTGGCGATAGTCATCGCCAGGAACACCGTCCTCCGAAGAGAGCGTCACTCTTGCGAATAATGGACTCGCTGGCACCCACACTCGAATTTCCGGAGACACGATGAACTTCAACAAGAAACTCGCCGCCGCCGCTGCAACGGCTGCCTGCATCTTCGCCGCAGGCCCCGCGCAAGCGGATTATCTTTTCTCGGGCTCGGGTGCGTCCGGAAAC
>JBJXEJ010000085.1:0-38711 GCA_046154125.1 Rhizobacter sp.
AAGTTCTCGAGCCAGTGGGTGAACAGCCACATGCACACGCCGCCCAGGACGGGCCGCCACACCGCTGCGATCAACGGGGCTACCGGCAGCTTCACCAGGCGCGTCAGCAGGAAGTAGCTCGACAACAAGGCCAGCAGTGCGCCAGCCAGAATGGCCCAGGCCGCGCCGATGGTGCCCATCCGCGGGATCAACACGAACATCAGCGCCACCGCCGAGATGATCTGCACTGACTGGTTGACGGCCACGACGAAGGGTTTGCCGATGGCCATGAAGACCGATCCGGTGGGCCCGTGCATGGCGCGCACGATGCCGAAGACGGCCAGCACCTGGATCAGCGGTACAGCCGAGGCCCACTTGGGGCCCAGCAGCACCTGCACCACCGGCTCGGCGGCCAGTCCGAGCAGCGCACCCGCCGGCACGGTCAGCAGGCACAGGAACCCGATCACCTGGATGAAGAAGCTGCGCAGCTTGACCAGGTCGTCCGCGACCTTGGTGTACCCGGGGAAGACCGCGCGCTGGATCGGCCACACCAGTTCGGTGGTCGGCAGGTTCGACAATTCGTAGGACATCGAGTAGACACCCAGCGCACTGGCACCCTGCAGTCGACCGATGATGAAGTCGGTGCCGCGGTTGTTCAGGAAGATCAGGAAGTTGTTCAGCAGCAGCCACTTCGAAAAGTGCAGCAATTCGCTCGCTGCCGCCAGCGACAATCGTGCCCGGTAGGGATGCACGTAATAGCTCAGCGCAACGCCGACGACTTTGATCACCAGCGTGCCAACGGCCAGCGACCAGTAGCTTCCGGTCAGCAACGCCAGGGTGATCGTGGTGACGAAGCCGGCCAGGCGCTTGCTGATGCTGAAGACGAACTCCTTGTGCAGTTCGAGGTTCTTCTGGAACGCGACGATGCCGACATTCTCGAAACCCTGGATGAAGCTGCACAGACCGAACACGTACATCAGCGCCTCGACGCGCGGCTCGCCGAAGAAGTGCGCGGCCGGGATGGCCAGCGCACACATGCACAGCGCGTTGAAGGCGCCGAAGAGAATGCCGAAAGTCCAGGCGGTGTCGAAGTGCTTGCGCTCGGCGTTCGGGTTCTGGATCAGCGCGATGTCGAAGCTGAAGGCGCTGAGCAGTTCGAGCGCGGCAAGGATCGAGATCGCCATGGCGACCACACCGAAGTCGGCCGGTACCAGCAGTCGGGCCAGGATCAGCGTGGAGACGAAACCGATGACGCGATCCGTCAACCGGAACAGCACCATCCATGCGGCGCCCTTGGCGACCTGCCGCTTGAGGTCGCTCACGGCGCCCTGTCGCTGAATGCGTTCAAGTCACTGCCCGGAGGGGGCACTCGCTGCGGCTGAATCCGGGACGGCTGCTGCGGTGCTCGACGCGGCTTCCGGAGCGGGATCGACCCACTTGCCGGCTTTCTCGAGCCGTTGGCGCAGGTCCGTCCTCGTGAACCCCATCGCGAGCGCCTTGTGCGCCTGCATCAGCGCCCTGTCGTAGAGCCCGAACTCCGCGAACAGCAAGCCGACGTTGTACTGGGTGTACTCGTTGTCCGCGGACAGGCTGATCACCCGGTCCAACTGGGCGACGGCGTCGCTGCCTCGCTTGTTGTCGTTGAGGAAGGTGGCGTAGATCATTCGCACCGTCGTGTCGTCGGCCTTGAACCGGAGCGCGCGTTCGAAGTAGCACTCGACCGTGTAGGTGGCGCGAGGCGCCTGCGCAGACTTGCTGCGGGCTCCCAATCGCATCATGGCCGCGAGAGCCCGGTGGTGGTTGGGAAATGCACGCAACACGTAATCCAGGTCCTGGCCGATGGCGCCGGTCTGGCCGCTGATCAACGCCTCGACTTGCTCGCCGAAGTGGAACTCCTCGACGATCTTCAGCTTGGGGCCTCGTTCGACCCGGTAGTCGAAGGGGCCGTTGTTGCCGTTGCTCAGCGGGCCGCAGGTCGATGGATCGCTTTGGGCATGGGCCGCTGGCGTGGCCAGGCAACACAGCAGAGTCAAGGCAGAGACAGTGCACTGCAGCCACCGGCTTCGGGCCCTGGATCCGCGCTTCTTCATCTCTGCCATCATGATTCGATCTGCCAAAATGAATGCCATGGTTCTTCGTCCCGGAGCGGATGGAGATTTTGCACTTGCATCGTGAGTGCCTAGTGCAGCGACATCGGAGTAGCCGTGGACATCGAGAAGGATCTCTTGGAACTGGTCGACCAGACATTGAATCTCGAGGGGCGCAGTCGCACATTCGCGCTCGACACCCCGTTGCTCGGTGCGTTGCCGGAGCTGGACTCGATGGGGGTGGTGGCTTTGATCACTGCGTTCGAGGACCGCTTCGGTGTCACCGTCGACGATGACGAGATCGACGGCTCTGTCTTCCAGACCTGGGGTTCGCTGCTCGATTTCATCAAGGGCAAGCTCGCCGCCTGATCGCGCGCTGAAGCCTCACCGGCCACGGAGTGACACGTCATCGAAGAGCGCGGCCAGTTCGGCGGTGCGTGCCCGGCGTGAGTGGCGTTGTGCCTCGACCGCAGATGCGCCTTGCAGCGTGCCGGCCTGCAGACCGCTGACGAAGGCACGCAACTGGCGCGTGATGTCGTCCGCGTTGGCCAGGTCGCAGATGACGCCGGTGCCAGCGTCCCGCAAGGCCTGTGCGGTGTCACCGGCCGGGTCGGTCAGCGCCAGGATCGGACGACCCGCGCGCAGGTACTCGTACAGCTTGGCTGGAATCTGGTGGTTGCACATCGCGGCCTGGAACAGCAGCAGGCCATCGGCGGTCAGCATCTCCTGCAGCGCGGCAGCGTAGGGAACCGACGGCGCGAGCTCGACGATGTCGTCGATGCCCGCCTCGCGCAGCATCGGTATGTAGATCTGATCCGACGCGGTGGCGCGCAGCACGATGCGCACGCGCTCGGCAGTGAGTTCGCCGGTGGACTTGAGCGACCGCACGGCCGCGAAGAAGGGGCGCGGATCTCGCTCCTCCGGGTACAGGATGCCGCTGTGGACCAGCCTCAGCGGCTGGCCGGCCACCGGTGTTGCGGCCGGAAGCCCGCGGAGCGCATTCGCGAAGTTCTCTTCGTCGTATCCGTTCTCGACGATGGCCCACCGTTCGGCCGGAGCTTCGGGGTAGCGCTCTGCGTACATCTGCTTGGTGCCGCGGGTCGTGAACACCGCGCGTGCGCACTGGCGGATGGTGGCCTCCTCGAGCCGGCGATTGAATCGCCAGGTGACGGGGTCCCGTGGAAAGTCGGGGTCGGTCATGTTGTCGCGGAAATCGGCGACCCACGGCAGACCACTGCGCTGCTGCAGCGTCCTGGCGATCATGTGGGCCGAGGCGATCGGGAACGTCGACATGATGACCGCCGGGCGCTCCTGGCGAATGATCTGCAGGCCCTTCAGGACGGCCGCAGGCCACCAGCTGAGCCAGCGGTCCGGAACCGCGAATCGCCTCGGATATTTCCCGGCGATCGCGAGGTGTCGGGCGCTGTCGAGCGCGAACACGCGCTCGACGCGCAGCCCCGGCGGAATCTCCGCCATCTGGCCATCGGTGGTCTGTTCGTAGGCTCGCGGGTTGACCGTCAGCACCGTGGGCTCCCAGCCGTGATCGCGCAGGTAGGCAGAGAACTTGAGCGTGCGTTGCACCCCGCTGCTGCCGGCGATCGGCGGGTAGTGGTACGCGACGATCAGCACGCGCTTTGCAGGCGCCGCCGCGGCTGCCGTGCTCACAGGTCCAGGCCCATGGTTTCAGAGTACAGGTAGTCGATCTGATCGGGCCGCAGCGTCGGGCTCAGGTACACCTTGGCGATGAAGCCGGTGCGGCTGGCGGCGGGCCAGGGCAGCGCGGTGAGCCAGCGGTGCTCGATCTGGGTGCTGACGAATCCGCGGCCGAGCAGATGTGATGACAGCGCGCGCCACCCTCGGTTCAGCACCTCCGGGTCGCTGACGTAGAGCACGCCCGCGCTGGGCAGTCGCTTCAGCACACGTCGCTTGAAGATGACGTGGCACCAGGCGCCTTCCTGCCCCACCAACGCATGCTGCAACCACGGGAAGCGTTTGTGGTCCGTGTAGATGCGCAAGGCTTCGCCCTGCAGCGCGCTCTCGATTTCGGCGGAACGGTGCAGCACCCGCATCCGGCCGGGCAGCGGCCAGGGCAGATTCAGTGCCACCACCTGCCGCTCGTCCAGCGGCTGGAACTTGAAGAACTTGAGCGTGCCGGCCACCACCTTGGTCGGCGAGAAATCGGTGAAGTGATAGCCGGGTTGCTCGACCACGGCCATGCCCAGGCGCATGCTGTGTTGACGGTGCGACTCCAGCACGCACCAGCTGGTGATGTTGCAGAACTTCTCCGGCCGGCCGTCGATCCAGCGGTCGGCATAGAACGCGCCGATGCCGCCGACCACCGCGCCGTTGTCACGAAGCATGAAGCCGTGGTTCGGCTGTTGCTGCGCCCACCCGGGCTGCAGCCCGGCCTGCCATTGCTCCGGGCTGATGTCGGCGTTGAGCTGGCGATGCAGGAACTCCGCGAACTCCGCGAGGTTCTCGGCTGTCACAGGTTCGATCTGAGGCCGCGCCATCACCAGCCCCTCAGCCAGTCCAGGCCCCAGCCGACGACCTGGCGGCGCTGGGTCGCCGACGAGAAGGTGTGGTCTCCTTCGGCCATGTCGAATCGGGTGACTGCTGCGCGCTCCATCGCCTGTTGCCACGCGGGAGAGCCCTTGAGCAGCACATCGAACTCACGGGCGATGAGATCCCGCCCGCTCAGCACCAGCATCACCGCGCCGCTGAAGCGTGACAGCCCGATGAGCAGGCTGTCGGTCAAGGGCAGTTGCCTTGAAATCGGGGCGTTGCGGTCGTGCGCTGCCTGATCGGCTGCTCCAACGGACTGCTGACTTTGCCGCAGCAGTGCGCGCGCAGATCGAGCCGAAGCCGCAAAGTCGAAGCTGCCACCCAACAGCTTCTTCCAGAAGCTGAACTGCATCAGCCTTTGCAGGTAGTAGAAACGGATGATGGCCTTGGCCGCGACCGCTTCTGTGCGCACCCAGGGGTTGAGCAACACGACTCCCTTGACCCGCGGGTCGCGGTACGCATACAGCAGGATCGCCGATGCGGCATCGCACTCTCCCCACAGCACGATTTCGTCGATCTGCGGGTCCTCTGCGGTCAGACGATCGACGGCACTGCGGATGTCGTCGTCCACATCGGTGAAGCCACGGAAGTCGCCGTGCGAGTCGCCCATGCCGCGGTAGTCGAAGCGAAGGACCGGGTAGCCCTGTTCACACAGCGTGCGTGACCACAGCGTGAGTTGTCTGTGCCCGCCGGCGCGGTACTGCGGCCCGCCGCCCACCACGATGACGACACCGCGTCGCCGAGGTCGTGAGGGGCGATGCAGGATGCCGACGAGGGCATCTCCACCGCAGTCGAAGCTGAGGGCGGTCTCGGTCATGCTGCGGCCCGGGCTGAGTCAGGGAACTTCGCCAGCCATGCGGTCGATGCATCGATGAAGGATGGCGTCAGCACGCGTTCGTGAACCTGCCAGAAGGCCGGGCCGGCACAGGCCATCGAGCTGACCCGGACATCCGCCGCGGACCATTTTTCCAGCAGCGCGCGGCTTGCAGGTGCCAGCTCGGCTTGTTCCGGCGCTGCGTTCTCGATCCACATCACCGGGGTGCCTGCAGCGGGACGGTGGTCCGCGAGCTTCGCCAAGTCGATCGCCTGGGCCAGTTCGGGGTGGATTTCGTAGCCGGCGATCTCGATCGATTCACCGGCCGCCAACTGGGCTCGCATGCCGTTCGTGGTCGCCTTGGGCAGATCGGGACGATCGATCTGCGCGGCGATCTTCACGCGCATGAACTGTGTCAGGTGAGTCTTGCCGTCGAGCACTGGTTGCCACAGCAGCAGCCGCACCGACGCGTCACCATGACTGGCATGCAGTTCGCTCGCCAGGATGGCGCCGAGCCGCAGGCCCCAGACGCCGCGGCAGCCACCGGGCTGTCGTTCGAGCCATTGCCATGCGGCATCGAGGTTCTGTCGCCACAGCGACCAGCGGGCATCGACGTATTCGCCGGCGCTGTCGCCCGTGCCATGCAGGTCGATCAGCAGCGTGCCCCAGCCGAGAGCCGCCCAGGCGCGCGCCTGCAGCGTGATCATGCTGCGGCAACGGTTCATTTCCTCGTTGAACGGAGCCACGCACAGCATGTTCCCGAGCGGCGTCATCGAGCCAGCCGGCCGGTGATGGACGGCGAACAACCCACCTTGCGGGCTTTCGAGGAAGTAGGGGGTGCAGTCGGCTCCGCTCACGCTGCGATGGTCTGTGGCCGGCGGGTCAAACGACACCCTTGCGACGCAGGAGGTAATCCACCATCGCGGTCACGGTGCCCAGGTTGTCGATCGTCAGTTCATCTGCCGGAATGGTGAACGCGTAGGCGTGCTCGAACCACGCAATCAGTTCGAGCAGTCCTGCCGAGTCGATCAGGCCGGTTGCCGGAATGACCTCGTCCGACTGGAGATCGGACGCATCGCTGCCCATGGCTTCGGCGATGTCCATGACCTTGCATTTGATGGCCTTTTCGATGGCGAGAGGTTCTAGCGTCATGGCGTGGCGTTCAGGAAGTTGGATTGGATGGCGATGCGCCGGGGCATCTCACGCCGATGTCGGTGGCTTGGCCAGCTTGCGCAGCGCTGTCACCACATCGGCGCCGTGAAGGACACGGTGATCGTAGGTCGCGCCCAGGACAGCCTGGCCGCCGGCGCCCACTGTGTGCGCCACCATCATCGACGTGTGCGGGGCGAGTATCGGCACGTGGCGTTCGACCTTCCAGCGAGACATGCTGGAGAAACCGATGGTCGTTCCGCTGATCTCGGTCGGGCCGAGGTTGTGCGCCGCCGCGCGTCGTTGCAGGTCGATCAGCGATTGCGCAAAGCTCAATTCTCCAAGCGCTGCTGCGTTCCGCGTGACCGCGAGATAAAGCACCTCGCCTGCCTGGACGGTGAAGCCGAGGTTGACGGTGCTGTATTCGTGCCGCTGCTCCCCCACGATGGTCGCGTTGAGTTGCGGGCGTTCCGCCGCCAACTGCACCAGTCGCCATGCCAGTAAGGGCAGCAGGGGGTTGAGCAGCAGCCCGTGCTGCGCCTGGAAACCTTCGGCGTACGCGTTCCACGGAGCGGCGTCGAACGAGATCTCGATGTAGCCCGGGACGGCGACGTCACGGTGCCAGGTGACCGTGGCCAGCATGCCGCGCTGGTCGCTGCGCAGCGGTTTCAGGCTTCCCGCGATCTCAGGGGGGGCTTCGGCGGGAGACGAAGTTCGACCGGAAGTCGTCTCGCCGCGGCGCACGAGTCCCCGCGCGGCAGCATGCCGCTCCACGTCTTCGGCGCCGAGGCGTGCGCCTTCAAACGGTATGTCCGCGGCCTGGAGCCCGTACTCGCGCAGCAGGCCGCGCGCCTTGGCGGTCGGTGTTGCCGTTTGGGCCTGTCCAGCCTGTGTTGCTCGGTCCTGTGTGCTCACGGGCACAGCTTCATCAGCGCTGCTGCCCAGCCAGACAAGAACGCGCCCCACAGTGAGCCGTGCGCCAACCTCGCCGTCGATGGCGAGCACGAAACCTTCTGATGGCGCCTCGACGTCGACGATGGCCTTGTCGGTCTCGACGGACGCAATGACCTGACCCGCTTTGACCTGTTCGCCGACCGACACCTTCAGCTCGACGAGCGTGACCTCGTCGTCATTGTTGTTGACGCGAGGCACATGGATCGGCTGGGCCATTTCTTGGGTTTCCTGCAGGGGGGTGCGATCAGAACATGTCGAGGATGCTGTCGACGATCACGCGCTCGTCGGGCAGTTGTGCACTCTCGAGGCTGCGTGCCGCAGCGATCGGCACAGCGGCCGTTCCGATGCGCATCAACTTGCCGCGGTAGCCTGCTTCGGCCAGCGTGGACAGCAACTCGGCGCTGAAGCCGAACTCGTGGTGGGATTCCTCGATCACGGCGACGCGCGGGCAGTGCATCAAGGCCGCCACCAGCGTCTGCCGGGGCAACGGCGCCAGCAGCGCGGGCACGACGATGTCAACCTGGAGTTCTTCCTCGGCCTCCAGCTGCCGGGCCACGCGTTCGATCATGGACAACATGCCGCCAAACCCGACCAGGGTGACATCGGCGTCTCCGGAGCCTCGGCGAAGCGTCGGGAACAAGTCCGATCCGGGGTCATCGGAATCGACCGGCAGCGGCAGGAAATTGCCCGGGCCTTGAACTTCGCCGTAGAGCAGCTTGTGCTCGAGAAAGACGGTCGGGTTGGGCCACTGTGTGGCTGCGTCGACGAGCAACTGCCCCGTGTTGTGGCGATGACTGCCGTACAGGACCGTCAGGCCGGGCACCGACACCAGCAGGTTCTCGAGGCTCTGGCTGTGGGTGGGGCCGTAGCCGCGGCGGCCTCCGCAGGGCGCGCGCACGATCAGCGGCACCGCGCAATCGGCGAACATGCCCGGAAACTTCACCGCATGGTTGTACAGCTGGTCCATGCACAAGGTCAGGAAATCGGCAAACATGATTTCGACGATGGGCCGGCGGCCCGCCAACGCCAGACCGATCGCCGCACCGACCACGCCAGCTTCGCTGATCGGTGTGGAGATCACCCGCCCCGGATAGGCATCCGACAGTCCGGCAGTGACCTTGAAGGCGCCGCCGTAAGGGTCGTGCAGATCCTCGCCGAGCAGCAGGACGTCCGAGCGGGCGCTCAGCAGGGCATGGAGCGCCGCATTCAGCGCCGCACGCACGTTGGATGCATCAGCGGGCATCGATGGGGTGTCAGCGCTTCGAACCGTGGCGGGCCGAAAGCTGTATTCGGGCACGGATGAGAACCGTGACTCGGGTGAGGCCAGGGCTGCCGATTCGATCGACTTGACGAACGCCAGGTTGCGTTCCTCGATCAGGTCGGCTTCCGCGCGTTCGAGTCGGCCGCGAATGGCGGCGAGGGGATCGCGGGCCTCGATGCGCCTGCGTTCATCGTCCGGCCGCAGGTCATCGCCCTTGCTGTGCGGGCCCAGCCGTGCGGTGTCGATCACCAGCATGCCGGGGCCGCTTCCGTCTCGCATCGCCGCGACCACTTCGTCCACGCACCTTGCGAAGTCCGGCGCCGCATCGTCGAGTCGCCATGTGCGCAGGCCGAAGGCTCGGCCGCGGGCGTCGATCGAACCCGCCAGCGTATCGCGCGTGTCGGTGGTCTGTGCGATGCCGTTGTTCTCGACGACGAAAAGTACAGGTGCTTTCCAGACCGCGGCGAGGTTCATGCTCTCGTAGAGCATTCCTTCTCCGAGCGTGCCGTCGCCGATCATCACGGTGACGATGGCGCGCGTGCCGCGACGATGCAGTGCCAGTCCGACGCCGATGCCTGTCATGCCGGCCTGCACGCCGTTGCTGTGGAAATGCCGGTGCGCGATGTGCTGGCTGCCGCCGTAGCCCCCGCACACACCGACCTCGCGCCCCATGATCTCGGCCACCAGGCCGACGAAGTGCCCTGAATAGGTCAGGAAGTGCCCGTGATTGCGGTGGTTGGACAGCACCACGTCCTCGGGATCATCCAGCGCGCGAACCACGGCCAGCTGGCAGATCTCCTGACCCAGGCAGGTGTGTGTGGTGCCGGACAACAGCCCGCGACTGAACAAGTCGAGGATCAGACGCTCGGCCGAGCGCACCAGATGACCGTAGGCGTACAGGCTCGAATCATCCAGTCCGATGAGCGGCTTGCCATGTTCATCCCGATGGAAACCGGGCAGTGGGCTGAGTGAAGACAATGGCTGTGTTGGGGTCATGATGAGCAATCGGCAGTATGCCAGCGCACCTTCTGCATTTCTGGTCTCAATTCACGCTGGAAGCGCATGTGGCCTTTCGATCGTGGCAGTTCATCACGAACAGGCGGCGCACAGTGAGTGGAGTCCGGCGCGCGGCTCCCTGACGCACATCCAACGCCCGATGCTCCTGTTGAATCGACAGCGGATCGGCCATGTCGCGCATCGAGGATCGTGATTTCCGTTCCGGTATTTCGGTCGGCACGTTGGCTTCCCGCCGTCCCGGTGTCCTTCGTGCCGTGCTTTTCCATAACAATCGAAAGCTGCGCGAGCAGGCGCCGCGACAGGACATGGCCCGTCGCACTTGTTCGAAGTCGGGCCGATGGCGGGCTGTTGCGCTTGCGGCCCCAACCCGCGACTGATGCCCATCCGGCCGATGATGACCATCAAGAATACAGAGATCTGCACTTGCAGGGTTGCACACGAATGAACTCGACCCTTCTGCCTGAATTGATCATGTGTGCGTCCCACATGAATCCGACCGCGACAGCGTTGACACAGGGCAGCGTGTCGCTGGATTACCAGACCCTGCACCATGACGTTCAACGCTTCGCCAGCGCGCTGGTCAGCCGAGGATTGCAGCGCGGTGATCGGGTCGGCATCTATCTCGAAAAGCGGTTCGAGACGGTGATTTCCAGCTTCGGCGCCACGGCTGCGGGCTGCGTGTTCGTGCCGCTGAATCCGCTGCTCAAGGCCGAGCAGGTTGGCTACATCCTGCGCGATTGCAATGTTCGGGCGCTGGTGACCTCGCCCGAGCGGCTGGCGCTGCTCGCGCAGACGCTGGGTCTCTGCCCGGACTTGCGTCAGGTGGTGCTGACTGGCGCTGCGCCGGACGCCGTCGTGCTGCCGGAAGCAGTGCAGGGTATCGAGTGGCGAGACTTGCTTGACGGACCGCAGAACCCGGTGCACCGCGTCATCGACACCGACATGGCGGCCATCCTCTACACCTCAGGCAGCACCGGCAAGCCCAAGGGCGTGGTGCTCTCGCACCGGAACATGGTTGCCGGCGCCAAGAGCGTGGCCTCGTACCTCGAGAACCGCGCTGACGACGCCTTGCTCGCTGCGCTGCCGCTTTCGTTCGATGCCGGATTCAGTCAACTGACCACCGCCTTTCACGTCGGTGCGCGTGTCGTGCTGCTCAATTACCTGATGCCGCGTGATGTGCTCAAGGCGATCGAGCGCGAGAAAGTGACGGGCCTGACGGCGGTCCCTCCGCTGTACATCCAGCTTTCGCAGTTGCAGTGGCCGGAGGGCACGGCCGATTCACTGCGCTATTTCGCCAACACCGGTGGCCGCATGCCGCGCGAGACGCTCGATGCCCTGCGTCAGCGCATGCCTGGCGCGAAGCCTTTCCTGATGTACGGTTTGACCGAGGCGTTCCGCTCGACGTATCTGCCGCCTGAAGAGGTCGACCGTCGCCCGGACTCGATCGGCCGCGCCATTCCGAACGCCGAGATCCTCGTGCTGCGCGAAGACGGAACCGAATGCGCGGCCGACGAACCGGGCGAACTGGTGCATCGCGGCGCCCTGGTCGGTCAGGGCTACTGGAACGACGCCGAAAAGACCGCCGAGCGCTACAAGCCGCTGCCGGGTGGCGTCGGGGGGCGCGAGGCCGGCCTGCAACTGCCCGAGTTTGCGGTGTTCTCCGGAGACACGGTGCGGCGGGATGCGGAAGGATTCCTCTACTTCATCGGTCGTCGCGACGAGATGATCAAGACCTCGGGCTACCGCATCAGTCCGACCGAAGTGGAGGAGATCCTCTATGCCACCAGACTGGTCGGTGAATGCGTGGCTTTCGGTATCGACCATCCGACGCTGGGCCAGGCCGTTCAGGTGATCGCCACCGCGCCTGACGGAAGCGCCTCGCTGGATCTCGCTGCCCTGTCGACGCAGTGCCGAAACCGCATGCCGGCCTACATGGTGCCGGCCGGCGTGGAAGCGACGACCGGTCCGCTGCCGCGCAATCCGAATGGCAAGATCGATCGCAAGCTGCTGGCCACCGAGTGGGTGGCCCGGCATGTCGGCTGAGCCGGGCGTGGTGCCCGCAGCTCCTACACACTGAACCGATCCCATGACCGAAACTCCAGTCCCTCCCCGCTCTCCGGTGCATGCGCCAATGGATCAGTTCGCGTACCGCAACGGCGAACTGGTGGTGGGAGGGGAGGTGTTGTCGGTGCTGGCCGCCCGGGTCGGACAGACGCCGTTCTACGCATACGACCGGTCGCTGCTGCGCTCGCGCGTGGCCGAGCTGCGCGCCGCGCTGCCATCGTCTGTGAAGCTGCACTACGCGATGAAGGCCAACCCGTTGCCTGCGGTGGTCTGTTTCATGTCGCCCCTGGTCGATGGCATCGATGTGGCGTCTGCGGGCGAATTGAAGGTCGCGCTGGATGCCGGAGCGTCGCCGAAGGAGATCAGCTTTGCGGGTCCCGGCAAGCGCGATGCGGAGCTCAGGCAGGCTGTGGCATCGCGCGTGCTCGTCAACGTCGAGTCCGCGCGAGAGTTGCCGGTGCTGGCGCAGGCGTCGCATGACCTGGGAGTTCCGGCCCGGGTGGCGGTGCGCGTGAATCCGGACTTCGAACTCAAGGGCTCCGGGATGAAGATGGGCGGCGGCCCGAAGCAGTTCGGTGTCGATGTCGAGGAGGTACCACAGGTGCTGCAGCGCATCGCCGATCTGGGCCTCGATTTCGAAGGCTTCCACCTGTTCGCGGGTTCACAGAACCTGCGCGCGGCCTCGATTTGCGAGGCTCAGCTGAAATCGTACGAACTGGCGTTGCGACTGGCCAGTCTGGCGCCAGCCACGCTTCGATTCCTGAACCTGGGCGGCGGCTTCGGCATCCCGTACTTCCCAGGCGAGAGCCGCCTAGACCTGAAGCCGATCGGCGACAACCTGGCGCAGCTTGCCGAGCGGGCGCGAAGCGAACTTCCCGAGGTGTCGTTCGTCATCGAACTGGGCCGTTACCTGGTCGGCGAGGCGGGCGTGTACGTCACCCGCATCGTTGACCGCAAGGTGTCGCGCGGGCAGGTCTTCCTCGTGACCGACGGGGGTCTGAATCATCATCTTTCGGCGTCGGGCAATTTCGGTCAGGTGATCCGCAAGAACTACCCGGTGACGATCGGCAACCGGGCCGATTCCACCGACCGCGAGCAAGCGTCAGTGGTCGGACCGCTGTGCACGCCGCTCGACTTGCTGGCGGACCAGATGAACCTGCCGGTGGCACGGATCGGTGATCTGGCGGTGGTGTTCCAGTCCGGCGCCTACGGTGCCAGTGCCAGTCCCCAGGCATTCCTGGGGCATCCTGCTTGCATCGAGGTCCTCGTTTAGCTGGAGTTCGCTGCAACGGCGCCCGCTTGCTAGCGCTCAGCGCGCCGGCGACGACACGGCATCTAGAGCGAGCCGCTGGTTGCCGCCGTCATCCCACTGTGGCGGGAGATGGAGCCGGCCGGGTCCGGCAAACTGGTTTCGGGACATTCGAATCGGTGTGTCGCCGGCCAGGCGGTCGGTCCACACGTGGACGAATCGGGCACGGGGCCCCGCCATGTTGATGAACGTGTTGTCCGCCAGCACCAGACTGCCGGTCATGCCGTCCCGCGCCTCGGCGCCCATGCTGAGCAGGTCCGGGTTCTGGGTCAGGGCGCTCTGCGCGAGGAGGTTGCCAGCGACCACGTTGTGCCCGCCGTTCGGAAACTCCAGTTCGTAGGACGCTTCGCCTGCAGGCCGGTCGTCGAGGCGGTTGTTGATGACCCGGCTTTGCCCCGCGCGAGACTTCAGCAGATGGCCTCGCCACCCGCCGCTGAAGCGGCTGCCCCGGATGCTGAAAGTGCCGATCGTCCCGACGTAGAGCAGGTGATGCAGCATGCCTTCATGCCGTGGCGCGGCGCCGAACTCGCAATCCACCACGTCCAACGCCATGCCGGGGTCGCTTGCGGTCAGGATGCCCATCTCGTTGTCGAAGAAGCGGCAGCCTCGAACCGCGAGCCGGCCGCGCTCGAATCGGATCCCGGCGCCGTTTCCCGTGGGCACGCGGGCGCCGCGGAACTCGATGTTTTCGATCACCACGTCACCGCGCACGACCAGCATGGCCTTGCCTTCGGCATGCTGGCCGTCCGCATGGAAAACCGCGCCGGAGCCGACTCCCCGTATCGTCACATGAGGGACCTCGACCACCGCCACGTCGCCGTGATAGTCGCCGGGCTGAACCTCGATGACGTCGCCACTGCCGGCCGCGTTGATCGCATCCTGCAGATGGCGAAAGCGCTCGCCGGTCCCGACGCGATGGATGCGCTCTCCACCCAGCGCACACGATGGAAGCACGAGTCCCGACGTCAGTCCGAGGCACCAGCGCCGGCGATCCCTGACTGGTTCTGCCGCTGCGACCGTTGTGGGGTCCGATGCCATCCGTTCGACCTGTGTTCAGTGTCGACGTCAGCGTGCCAGCCGACGCGAGGGCCCCGGCGCAGACGGCTCTGTCGAAGCGGAGGCGGCCCACAACCGTCGAGCGAGTGCCATCCCCGACGCGCAGACACCCAGCATCGCGAGGTAGAGCCCGCTCCAGCGCATGAAAAGGCGGCCGTCCGACAGCCGATCCGTGCGGTTGTGGCCGAGCAGGAATTGCTGCGCCGACCAGACCGAGTCGTACTTCAGGATGGTCTGCTCCAGGCCTTGTCTCGACAACCACCAGCTCAGCGGCAGCATGACCAGCGTGATCAGAACCAGCGTCACACCACGGCGCGCGCTCAGGGGTTGCGACGTCAATGACGCGTGCAGCGCGAACAGCGCCGTCAACGCCGCGAGCCAGATCGATCCGTTGCGTGCGATCAGTTCAGTCAGGTTGTCGGTGCCCGCACCCTCGATCACCAACCACGCGGCCAGCCACCAGAAAAGGGCCAGCAACCCGAGCGCTGGCAGCATGCGTCGCATCGACCACGTCCTGTCGGTGCAGATGCACGCCATCGTGAGCGGCGCCAGCAGGACGCTGTAAAGCGCCGTGAATCGAACGCCACGCTCCAGCGCATCGACGATCGTGGCAGGCAGCCTTGCCATCGTGGCGCGCCACGCCTCGCCCCAGTAGTTTTCCATCGTCACGCGGCGGTAGAGGTCGGTGCTGCCGGTGATGTCGTCCAGACTCTCCTGGGTCACTGACATGCGCAGCAGCAGCAGGCTGAACAGCGCCGCCAGCGGCAGCACCGTCGGCAGCCACGGCAAGGTCCGCGCCTTGACGCCCGCCCACCGGGCGATGCACCACGGACCGGCGCCCAGCCAGAGCAACGCGATGGAAAACAGGCCGATGTTCAGCACGCTGCGCGCAGCGAAAAGCTCCAGGACGTTGTACGGAACGCCTGGCAATTCGAGCATCAGCCTCAGGCCGAGCGTCAGGACCAGCAGCACCGCCGAAGCCTGCCATGCCACGGTTCGAAAGCCGCGGGGGCTGGTCTCCGACGAGCCATTTCCGGTTGCTCTGGCGGGTGGGGCAGCGTCCGTGCGAATCGCTGGATCGCTTGCGGGCTCGCAGTGCGAATCGTCGGACTGCGGTCTGGTGGTCGGTCGCCCGTGCAGCGCTGCGGCGAAGGGTGCCAGCACCAGCGCAGTCACCAGCATGCTGGTGTCAGCCGGACCGCTCGAGAGAGCGATGCGCAGGCCCTCCAGGGCCACCACCGTCACCACCACCACCGCGGGCCAGCGCCACGAGCGTGTTCCAGGCGGGGCGTTGCCGGTGACGCCTGCCCAGAGCAGGGCGCCGATCGCAAGTGCCTCGAAGGCTGCAGTCGGTATTCCGACAGTCGTGCCCTGCCAAAGCAGGTGTGAGAACGGGGTCAGGGTGAATCGCCCCGCGCCCGCGGGGCCGCGAAAATCGGTGACGACGGTCATCGTGAGCGCAACCGCCGCCAGCGCGAGGACCGCCCGGCGGCTGGTTGCCCCCATCGCATGGCTCGATCGCTCGCCGATGAACGTGCCCAGCACGATTCCAAGCAGCGCCTCGCGGTGCAGGTCGCCGTAGGGAACCAGCAATTCGGATGTGAGCAGTATGCCGAGCGCAGCCGCGATGCAGGCACGGCGTGACCTCAGAGGTCGCGCCTCGAGAAGGATCAAGGTGCCGAGCGCCGCGGCCAGGACGTGGCGCAGCAGTCTCGGGAGTTCAAAGCCGGGCGCCGAGAGGGCGGGCCTGATGTGGGCGGCAAGCAAGCCGACGTCAAGCGTGGGCAACAGTGGAAACGACTCGTAGACGTACCAGAACGCCACCAGCAAGAGGGCCAGCGGATCGGCGAACCCGTTGAGCACTTTCTTGCGTTCCAGCCAGGGCGCCAGAGTCCGGCCAAGCAGCAGTCCGATGGCGAGTCCGAGTGCATTGTTGATGGCGTCCGCCATCGATGCGACTCGGCTCGGTACATACAGTTGAATCAACTGCAGACCGACGCCCAGCAGCAGCCAGCTTGCGCCGGCCACGGCCCACCGGGAAGCCGACGATGCGCAGGCGAACCACAGCGCCGCACCGAGCGGCACGAACAGCAGCACGTTGTCGACCGCATCCGATCGATTGAGCAGTGGATTCCACTCGGCGAACACCGACTCCCATGGCAGCGGTGCCGACAGGAATTCAAATGGAAAGAGCGATCCGTAGACGATGAAGACGGCGAAAGCAAACGCGACAACGGCGGCAGGTCGGCGAGATGCCCGGTGTACGGGGCCAGTGGTCATGCGGTTCACTTATTCCGGTGATCGTTGCGAGTCGACCCTGCACCTGGCGGTGTTTCGGTCGGCGTGGACTTCGTCGGCCCAGTGGGGTCGGGTTTCGAATGTGGATTGCCGTGCACCGCCATGGCCTGCGGGCCAGCCTCACTATGGCATTTGCCGAGCCTGCCGAGAAGTGAGCCAACCCGGGACCTGACGGCGACGACATCGCTGTCGTCAAGGGCATGTTTCAATCGGGTGCTCATGGGCTCAAACGACTTCGGGAAGCTGCCGTGCATCGAGATTCTGGAGCCTTCGGCTTGGCCTCCGGAACTTTGTCCTGCCGTGTTTTCCGAATGAATCGAACCGCCTTTCGTCGGGATGCTTGATCCGAGCCGGGGTGGCCTGGAGGTCGTCGGGCTGCGGCCGCTGCTGATCGCATCGGCGGCGGTCATCGCCGGCCTCGTGCTGGCCTGGCACCACCCTGCGGCGCCGGCCATCGCGGCAGCCGTTTTCATGATGGTGTGCACGCTCGTGGCGTGGCGGCCCGACCTGTGGCTGTTCATCGTCCCGGCGCTGCTGCCGCTCGCGAACTTTGCGCCCTGGACCGGCTGGGTGGTCTTCGAGGAATTCGATCTGCTGCTGCTGGCCGTGGCAGCCGGGGGCTATGCCCGCATGGCGCTGTCCGGTTCGGGCGCGCACAGCGAAGCCGGGCGGGGCGGGCGGCTGTTCATCGCCTTGGCCGTCCTGCTGGGCTTGCTCAGCGTGGTCGCATCGGCACCCGGCCTGTCGTTGGCAGTGCAGGAAAACTGGAACGGGTTCCAGAGCTACTCGGATCCGCTGAACAGCTGGCGTGTGTTCAAGAGCCTGTTTCACGCTGCACTGATCTGGCCGCTCCTGCGCCTGGAAATCAGGCGGGATGCGAAAACCGCTTTTCGACTCCTTGCCGGCGGGATGCTGGCCGGCTTGACCTTCGTCACGCTCGCGGTGGTTTGGGAGCGGCTGGCGTACACCGGCCTGTGGGATTTCTCCACGCGTTATCGAACCACCGCACTGTTCTGGGAAATGCACGTCGGAGGCGCTGCGATCGATGTGTATCTGGCTCTGGCCACGCCATTCGTGGCCTGGGCGCTGTGGGCGACACGCTCGCCGCTGCGCTGGTCGCTCGCCGCTGCACTGGCGTTGCTGACCGGATATGCCTGCCTGACGACGTTCTCGCGCGGTGTGTATGGAGCCGTGGCGGGGGCGCTGGTGCTGCTCGCGCTGCTGCTGCGGGGAATGCGTCTGCCGCGCCTTCGCTGGCGCGTGGTGGCGGGCTTTGCGCTGACCGTCGCGCTGGCGGTGGAGGTCGCTGCGGTGCTCGGCCTGGGCTCGTTCATGCGAGAGCGCATGGCCGCCAGTGACCACGATATCGGGGGGCGGCTGGAGCACTGGCAGAACGGTCTGGGCTTGCTGCGCAATCCGACCGACTGGGCACTGGGGATCGGGCTCGGGCGACTGCCCGCCGCCTACGCACGCGCCGTCCCCCGGCGCCCGTTTCCGGGCGACGTCCAGTTCATGCCGCCGGGCCCGCTGCAGCCGTCCGGCTCGGTCGTGGTCTCCGGCTCGACGAGACCGCTGGACCAGTTCGGCTTGATGACCCTGACCCAGCGCGTGGCCCTTCACCCGGTGCGTCCACATGAGGTGGCCTTCGACGTCCGTGCGAAGTTGCCGGCGGATGTCTCCTTTCAGCTGTGCGAGATGCACCTGCTGTATCCGCGGCGCTGCCAGTCAGCCTGGGTGCAGGTGGCTCCGGGCGGGGCGACATGGCGCCATGTCGTCTTGCGCCTGCGCGGGCCCGCTCTCGATCCCGGGCCGGTCTGGGCGCCGCGCATGGGCGTGTTCTCGATCGCAGTGCTCAATGAAGGCGGTGCTGCGGAACTCGACAACATCAGCCTGGCCGGGCCGGACCGCGTCGAGATGCTGGTCAATCGTGATTTCTCCGAAGGACTGGCTCGCTGGTACCCGGCGGCACAGGGCTATTACGTGCCGTGGCACATCGACAACCTGTACCTCGAACTGTTGATCGAGCGCGGGGTGTTCGCGCTGCTGGCATTCGTCCTGCTCATGAGCTGGACGCTCTGGCGTCTCGTCGATGCGGCTGGACGTGGGTCGACCATCGCACCTTTCCTGACCGCATCGCTCTGCGGCGGGTTGTGCGTGGGCCTGGTGAGCAGCGTGCTGGACGTCCCGCGTGTGGCGTTCCTGATGTTCCTGCTCACGCTCTATGCGTTCGAGGAGGTCGGTCGTCGGCCATCAGGACGACATCCCTGAACCGCGAGCGACGACCGCGCGCGTGATCAGCACTGCGGTGGTTGCGCTGCGCTGTGGCGCTCGGCCTGGTTCGTGTACCACCGCATCGCCTGCGCCAGGCCTTCTTCGACACGGTGGGTCGGTCGGTAGCCCAGTCGCTCGGCCGCCTTGGAGATGTCCGCCTGCGAATGCTGCACGTCACCGGCCCGGAAGTCGGCATGCAACGGCTGGACATCCCGCAGCTGCGGATAGCTTGCCATCAGGTTTTCTCGCAGCAGATCGAACAACTGGTTCAGGCTGGTGCGGTCACCGACCGCCACGTTGTAGACCTGATTGACGGCGGTTTCATCGGTGGCGCAAGCCGCCATCAGGTTGGCCTGCACCGCATTGGCGACATAGCAGAAGTCACGGCTCGTCTGGCCGTCACCGTAGATGTGGACCGGCCGTCCTTCGATCAGGGCAGCGATCCATTTCGGGATGACCGCCGCGTAGGCCCCATTGGGGTCCTGGCGCGGACCGAACACGTTGAAGTAGCGCAGGCCGATGCTGTCGAGACCGTACGCACGGGAGAACACGTCGGCGTACAGCTCGTTCACGTACTTCGTGACCGCATACGGAGACAGCGGTGACCCGATGCGACCTTCGATCTTCGGCAACGCCGGATGGTCTCCATAGGTCGAACTGCTCGCAGCGTAGATGAAGCGCCGGACCTGGGCATCGCGTGCCGCGACCAGCATGTTCAGAAAGCCGTCGACATTGACCGCGTTCGTCGTGATCGGATCGGCCAGCGAGCGCGGAACGCTGCCGAGTGCTGCCTGGTGCAGCACGAAGTCGACGTTCTGGCATGCGGCCTGGCAATCCTGCAGGCTGCGAATGTCGCCCTGAATGAAGCGGAAGCGCCCCCAGCGTTCTTCGCCGACCAGCGAGGCGACTTCGTCGAGATTGCGCTGATGCCCGGTCGCGAAATTGTCGAGTCCGACCACATGCTGGTCGAGCTCGAGCAGGGACTCCAGCAGGTTCGATCCGATGAAGCCCGCTACGCCGGTCACCAGCCAGGATTTCGGCGCCGATCGCAGTGCGAGCCGGCGCGCCTCGTAAGACATCAGAGCCGCCACAGGGCGTAGCCGGCCTCCTGCACCGCACGGGGGTCGTAGGCCGACTTGACGTCGGAGAACACACCTCGAGGCTGCAGCTTGCTCAGCAGGGCCGGCAACCCCATGTCCTTGTAGGGCTGATGCGCCACGGCGGCAATGACCGCCGAAGCCTGTGGCAACTGGTCCCACGCCGTGAGGCCGATGCCGTACTCGTGCAGGCATTCGTCGCTGTCGGCGATCGGGTCGTGCACATGCACCTTCACGCCGTAGGACTGCAATTCATGGATCACGTCGATGACCTTGCTGTTGCGCAGGTCCGGGCAGTCTTCCTTGAAGGTCATGCCGAGCACGATGATGTCGGCGTCTTTCACCGCCTGACCGGATGCGATCATGCGTTTGACGGTCTGCTCCGCCACGTACTTGCCCATGCTGTCGTTGATGCGACGGCCGGCGAGGATGACCTGCGGCTGGTAGCCGAGCATCTCGGCCTTGTGCGTCAGGTAGTACGGGTCGACGCCGATGCAGTGGCCGCCGACGAGGCCTGGACGAAACGGAAGGAAGTTCCACTTCGTGCCGGCTGCCTGCAGCACTTCGAGTGTGTCGATGCCCATGCGGTTGAAGATCAGCGACAACTCGTTCATCAGCGCGATGTTCAGGTCGCGCTGCGTGTTCTCGATGACCTTGGCGGCCTCGGCGACGCGGATGCTGCTGGCGGGATAGACGCCCGCCTCGATGATGCCGGCGTACAGCTGCTGCACCTGGGCCAGCGTCTCCGGCGTGTCGCCCGACACCAGCTTGACGATCTTGGTCAATGTGCGGGTCTTGTCACCGGGGTTGATGCGTTCGGGCGAGTACCCGATGTTGAAGTCCTGCTTCCACTTGAATCCGGAATGCTTTTCCAGCACCGGCACGCAGACCTCTTCGGTGGCACCGGGATAGACGGTCGATTCGTAGACCACGATCGCTCCGCGCTTCATGTGGCGCCCGACGGTTTCCGAACTGCCGATCAACGGCTGGAAATCCGGCCGGCGCGCGTCGTCGATCGGCGTGGGAACCGCGACGACGATGAAGTCGGCGTCGGCCAGTGCCGCGCCGTCGGTGGTGCAGGTGAGCTGGGTTGCCGCACGCAATTGTTCGGGCGATACCTCGCCCGTCGGATCCTCGAAGCGGCGGTACGCGGCCACCTTGCGTTCCGACAGATCGACGCCGATCGTCGGGAAGCGTTTGCCAAACTCGACCGCGAGGGGCAGGCCGACGTAGCCCAGACCGACCACGGCAATGACAGGGGTGCGAGCGTTCATGTTTCAGCTGGGTTGACGAACATGAAATGAGTTTCGCACGGGAGGTTTCAGTCCGTGCCGCGGGATTCGTGAGTTGATCCCTGTTCCTGACGCATTTGCTTGCAGCCGGTGCGACAGAAGGCAGGCCGCTTCATGCATCGCGTCGGCCGCGATCCTTGCCGCGCAGCAGGCGTCCGATTTTCAAGACGACAGACCTCCAGCGGCCGACCGGGTCCGCGGGCTCAGTCCCGGCGGGGCTGGCAGCTGGCGCGGGGTCCGCAGCGGGTGGCGTGATTTCGACGGCCCGCTCCGCTTCGGAAAACGGATCGTCCGAGACTTCTGTCACGGTGCGAGACAGTGTCGATTCGATCAACGCATAGACGTCCTCGGTCTTGACCTCCGATCGCGTCTGTGCTGGCCGCTTGACCTTCGGTTTCCGGGTGATCTGGCTGGGCGACTTGGCCTGCGCTGTCTGCGCTCTGGCGGGTGCCGCCGGGGCCGGTTCGGGTTGCGTGAGAGGCTCGGTCAGGACCGGCAGTGCGGGGGCCGCGACGGGCGCGAAGGAGTCCGCAGGCAAGGGCACCTTCGGCGTTCTGAACATCGGCGCTGGTCTCGCCAGTTTCAGCGAGAAATCGTCGATGCCGGGAATCCGGCCGCGCAGGCTGCCGAGGTGGGGGCGAGCCTCTTCATCCAGCGCCGCCAGGAAGCTGACCGGCAGTGCCGTCCGCTGCAGCGCCTCGATCCAGGCGGCGATGAATTGGGCCTTGCCCTCGTGATCTGGCGGGGCCGTCAGGAATGCTTCGAAACGGTCGAGCAGGATGATGAAACTGGCATCGAGTCGGTCGCTGAGTGCTTCCAGTGTGTCGCCCAGGCGTTGCCATGGCGCGGCTCGTTCGGCTGCACAGGTGTTGGCAACCTGATGGATGCGCGCCAGCAGCGCCGGCAGCGGCTCGCCCGACCAGTCATCGAAGTGA
This sequence comes from Rhizobacter sp., assembly GCA_046154125.1. Taxonomy (GTDB): domain Bacteria; phylum Pseudomonadota; class Gammaproteobacteria; order Burkholderiales; family Burkholderiaceae_C; genus PBB1. The sequence goes on from JBJXEJ010000085.1 coordinate 22,149, forward strand.
ACGACGAACTCTCGCTTGCGCTTCGACGAGTGGCCTGCGGAACGTTTGCGTTGGTCTGGAAACGGCACGACCACGCCCGATTCACGCGCGGCCGCCGGTGTGAAGCGATCCCCGGCTCGTCGCCCCAGCAACGGCATCAGCGCGGAATGCAGGAACGAGGACTTGTCCGTGCCCTGCTCGCAATACAGCACAGCCAGCCTCGAGGTGCGCAGCAGTTCGACGAGCAGGCGTGCTTCACCGTCATGCGACTGCCAGGCAGCTTCGATCTCGCTTGAGGGTGCAGTGATCACGCCGTGGCCTGTGGTTGGAAGTGGTTGTCCTGAATCCAGTCAGGACCGCTACAGAAAGAAGCGCAGGGCCAGTTCGATGGCCCGCCGCTGGGGAGTGCCGCCGAAGACGGAGTCCCGGTCGCCTGAATACAGCTGCCATTGCAGCGCCACTTCGGCGCTGTCCCAGTGGTAGCGGGCTTCGATCCACTGGTGCCGGCTGTGGGTCTCCGAGTCGCGGTGCAGGAAAGCCGACAGGTCGAACCGGCGTACCAGCAGGTCCTTCCAGTTGGCATAGAAGAACAACGCGTTGCGCACGGGCAGATCCTGCAGCGTCGGCTGCGTCCCCAGCAAGCGCAGCCGAGCCGTGGGGTCGAGGCCCGGCAATGCCTTCCACTGGGAGCGGCCGGGGGCCGCGCTGTTGTACTGGGCTTCGGCGGTGAGGCTCAGGTTCAGCGGGGTGGTGTAGGTCAGACCCACCGCGGCGCGTTCCTGGTGGCGCTGCGTCTGGTTGATCTGCAGCGATTGCGCCACCAGCGAGCGGCCCTTGCCCGCGGAGAACTCGCCGAACACGACGGCCGAGTCGGTGAGCAGGCCGGAGACGTTCAAGCCGATCTGGGTGCGCGTGTCGTCGCCGCCGTACAGCAGCAGTTCCGAGTTCAGCTTTTCGCTGAACTTGGTGCTGCCGGCCAGCAGCCACCGGTTGCGCGGATTGGTGGCACCGACGTTGAGCGAGAAGGTGCCCGGGTTGGGTTCACGGCCGAGCCGCGGCGAGTAGGTCGCGGTGATCGAGCCGGCGCTCCACAACTGCTGCCCCTGCAGCACCACCGTGCCCTGGCGGTTCTCGCGCAGGACGGCCGGATCCGGCGAGACGATCGAGCGCAGAGCGCCCTCCTTGAACCAGTCGGTCGGGTTGTAGGCGAATGCGGCGCCGTGGCGCACATTGACCCGACCCACGTCGAGGATCTGGTCGTCGGTTCGAGCCCAGCTCAGGTAGGCCTCGCGCAACGTGTTGACGTCGTGGGCGCGGATGGCGCCGTTGTTGTGGAGCAGATCCAGGCGGTCCGAGAACACGGCCCGCAGGCCCGGTGCGACGCTGCCGTCGAAGCGCACGTCCAGCGATCCGCGCTTTGTCTCGAAGTTCGGGTCGGACCCGCCGACTCCCGTGCGGCCGGCTGCGCCCTCGACGAATATGCGCCACGCCTTGGCTGCCTGCGGTGGAGTCGTCGGTGCCTTGTCGGCCAGCGACAGGGCGTCGAGGTCGTCGGGCAGCCCGTCCGGCGGTTCCGCCGCCTGGGCCGATGCCGAGACGACCAGCGCAAGTTGCAGCAGGAAGGTATCCAGTCTCATGCTCACTCCGGTTTGAACCGTGGCAGGTAATCGCGTTGCAGCCAGGAATCCGGCACATCACGCCAGCCGAAATCGCTGTAGCGCATCACCGTCACCCAGGCGGGGTCGAGCCCGTCGATGATGACGACCTCCGTAGGTCGTTCGCGTCCCAGCTGCTGCTGGAACTTGCGGTAGTAGGCGGTCTTCAGCAGGTGTCCGCTCTCGGCATAGAAGCGCGCCTTCACCGGGCGCGAGGAGGGCATGTCGATCCACATCTCCACGCGGTGATAGGTCACGTCGGGCGATGCCGCAGCAAGGTCGAGCTTGTAGCAGCGGCGCGTCACCCGCTCGCCGTCGGTCATGTCTTCTTCGCCTTCCAGTGCTGCGGTGTAGTCCTTGGCCAGGTTGACGGTGACCACGTCACCGTTGGAGGCTTGCCCGAGCAGCCGCTGCTGAGGCGACAGCCGGATGCTCGCCAGGCTGGCCGGGTCGAAGAACCACAGGTCGTTGCCGTTCTTCAGCATCAGCTTGTTGGCATCGCGCTGCGGTGCCACGAAGCGCAGCAGGCTGCGGTACTGCCCGCTCGACGTGTCTGCTTTCGAATAGACCACCAGCGTGTTGCTGTCGGTCTGCTTCGCATTGCGGTACTCGATCAGCGTCACGGTCACCGCAAAGGACTTCGACGGATTTCGTACCGCGTCGCTGGCTGCCAGGATGGCCTGCGCATCGGGTGCGGCCAGTACCGGCGCAGCCAGGCCGATGCAGGCGGCAGCCATGCCGACCCAGCGAGCGATTCGCGCTCTCGCGAGGGCTCCGAGCCCCGAGGCATGGCCGGGCAGGGGACAGCGCTGCTGGGCGGTCATGTACGTGACTCCGTCATCGCGAGGCGCCGCTCGATCGACGTGATGCGACCGTCGTGGATGTGCACCGCGTCGTCAGCGGCTTCGAGAACCTTCGGATCGTGCGAAGAGAAGATGAACGACACGCGATGCCTCTTCTGCATGCTTCGCATCAGCTCGATGATCTCCACGCCGGTCTTGCTGTCCAGGTTGGCCGTGGGTTCGTCGGCCAGCACGAGTTGCGGCCTGCGGGCCAGCGCACGGGCGATCGCCACCCGCTGTCGCTGGCCGCCCGACAGCTGGCCGGGCAGGTTGCGTGCGCGATCGGTCAGGCCCACGGCGTCCAGCAGCTTTTCGACCCGCGCCCGCCGCTTGTCTGCAGGCATGCCGGTCAGGACCAGCGGGTACTCGACGTTCTCGAAGGCGGTGAGCACGGGCAGCAGGTTGAAGTTCTGAAAAATGAAGCCCAGCTGCTGCGCCCGGAAATCCGACAGGACGTCGTCTTCCATCGTCTGCACCGGTTTGCCTCCGACCATGATCGTTCCCTGATCGGGTCGGTCGATGCAGCCGATCAGGTTGAGCAGCGTGGTCTTGCCGCTGCCGGACGGCCCCGACAGGACCGTGAATCGGTTCGGCAGGATCACCAGATTGATGTCGGTCAGCGCTGGCACGTCGACCGAGTCGAGGCGATAGGTGCGTGAAACCCCCTTCAGCACGACTGGGTGTGCCAGGTTCCGGACGCGTTCGCCCGGCATGGTTTCAAGTGGCGGCATGCAGCGCAGTCCTCACAGGCTATCTCGGGAAATCAGCATGTCCAGCCGCGGTCGTTCGCAGGGACGGTACCGAGTCGAGCTTCCCCCGCACCAGCACCGGACAATTTCGCATGCTGCCGATGCTAACGGCTGCGCATGGGCGGAAAAGCGGCAGCTTTGCGGTGCTTTACAGCCTGTTGCTCGGGCGCCGAAATCAGGGAACTCACCGTCCCGCGACGGTGGACGGGAATGGCTTGCCGGGCCATCACTTCGCCGCTTCGGTCAATCGCCTCCCGAGCGAGACACCGTACGGTGCCGCGCGTGCCAGCAGCACCGGGTCCGCCGAGGGCTTGATGCCGTGGGGCAGCACCAGCGGATTGAAGGTGATCCTGTCGCAGGCGCCGCCCGCATCGGGCTCGACCTGGTCGATCACCAGCTTGCCGGCCGGCACCACCGTGCGCGTGTCGGGCCAGACCTTCGTCGGATCGGTCAGCACGTCGCCGGGCTCGGCGAGTTGCAGCTTGAAGTCGAAGACGACCGGTGCCGTGGCGACGCGCTGGCGCAACTCGTCGGCCAGGAAGTTGTCGGGTCGTGCCTTCAGTTCCGCCTCGGTCAGCCCCAGCGCGCCCTGCTCCGGCACGAACTGCCAGCGAGCGAACTGGCTCTTGCCGCGGGCATTGACGAACTCGAATGCATTGACACCCCAGTAGTTGGCGGCTGCATAGCTCGACGGCACCGGCGTTCTGGCCAGGTACGCCGCCTGAAGCGTCGTCTCGGGGTTCAGCTCGCTGAACAGCTTCAGGTTGATCGGGTCGGGCTTGCCGGTGGCTGGGTCGGGAACCCGCGCGCTGAAGAACGGCAGGAACTGCTCGGGCCTGCTGACGAAATACACCGGCGCCGAGATGTTGGCTGTCAACCACCGCTCGCCTCTGGGCAGGCTGAACTGCAGGGCCAGGCCGCGCACCGACCGGCTCCTGTCGCTGGCCTGCGGGTTGCCGCCGCCGACCGAGAAACGAGCCACGACCGGCACCTTCTCGCCGTTGAACACCGACGCCTTCGACAGCGCACGGCCCACTGTGTTGCCGACGAAGTAGCCGCTGGCGCACAGCCCCTTGGCTTGTGCGCGCCGGAAGCCGGCGTGCTTGCCGAACACGCTCTCCAACGCATTGACCTGCGCTTCGGGAAGCGATGTCTGGGCTTGAGAGATGAGCGGCAGCATCACGATGACCACAACGGCGGCCGAGGCGAGTCTTTTCATGGGGGAATCCTTTGCAGTTGAACGCCAGCGTCGATGTCCGGAGAACCGGGCGGGTTGGGTCGATGCGGATCCGGGGATTCTTGCCGCAAGGGCGGCGTTTGCCCGCCCTGCTGCGGGTATCCAAGAACCGCTGCAGTACCCGGTTCGAAGGCGCGGCGCGTCAGGCCCGCGCCACCCGCACGGTCAGGCAATTGCGGTCGTCGATGCGCTGATAGGCAACCGACCTGGCGAACTTGCGCACCAGCATCAGTCCCAGCCCGCCTGGGACGGCCCTGTCGATGGATGTCGGCAGCTGCGGCGCTGACGCGAGCAGCGGGTCGAACGCGATGCCGTCGTCCTCGAATCGCATCACGATGTCTTCGGGTTCGACCTGCACGCTCATCGCGATCGAGTGCGCTTCGCTGTCGGGAAACGCATGCCAGATGACGTTCATCAGCGTCTCCTCCAGGATCAGTTCGACGTTGAAAAGCAGCTGCGGACTCGGTCCATGAGGGGTCAGGAGCCGTAGAACGGCCAGCCGCGTCTCGTCGAATCCGGCGCGATCGTTGCTCAGCGTCAGCTGCAGGTGCGAGCCGTCCGCAGCCCCCGATTGCAATGCAGCTCCCGCCATGCTGGATTCGCGTCTGTGAGATCACCTGCAGGTTGCCGACCTCAGCCCTGAAGTCGTTCCAGCGCCAGCGCCTCGGTGGCGACGATCGGGATGATCTGATCCAGGGCCACGTGTTCCAGCACGCTCCAGACGAGCGGCTGCGCGCCGAACAGCACCATCTTGGCGCCCTTCAGATGCAGGCCGCGCGCGCTGGCGATGAACATGCGTATTCCCATCGAGGCCAGGAAGTCGACGCGCGACAGGTCGATCACCGCATGGCGCGCTTGCGAAACCACCGCCGCCGTGAACCTGGTTTCAATGCGGTCGACCCCGGGCGAATCCAGCCGGCCAGCGAGACGGATGCAGGTCACGCCGCCTTCCAGCTCTGTCACGTCCATGCCCATGTCCATAAAATTCCCTTCAATGTGTGGATTCAGCAGGCGGCGCGATCGCTGTCGGGTCGCTCATGCGTGACAAGACTATGGCCGTCGCGCTACACGAACGTGACAACCAGCATCGAAAAATCATCATCGAGCGCCCCGGGGCGAGCCACCTCCTGGACCGCGCGGTAAAGCCGCTCGGGCTCGCCCACATCGGCAGATTGCGGGCGCCGCAGCAATGGCAGGAAATCCTGCAGACCCCATTGCGTGCCTTCCTTCGTCACGACCTCGAAGACGCCGTCGCTGAAGACGTACAGCACGCTGCCGGGCATCACCTCGACACTGCTGGCGATGAATTTGGCCTCGGGCATCGCGCCGATCATCAGATTGCGGGTCTGCAGCGGGATCAGTTCCTGGATCGACGGCTGGGCCAGGTACGACGGGTGGTGCCCTGCCGACGAGTAGCGCAGCAGACGGGTCTTGGGCTCGTAGACGCCGTACCAGATCGAGAAGTACATGCCGCCGTGGCTTTCCATCTGGAACGTCGCGTTCAGGCTGTGCAGCACCTGGGCCGGATCACGGAAATCGGTGTTCGGCAGCGCGCGTTGCCGGAGTACGTTCATCACCGACACGCTGTGCATCGCTGCACCCGCGCCGTGCCCTGACACATCGACCACGTAGCCGGCAAAGGTGTCCTCGTCGAGCTGCTGGTAGCCGAACGCATCGCCGCCCAGGGTGGTCGAAGGCAGGAAGAACCAGTCGGTGCGCACCGGGCCGTCGCGTATCGGTGCAGGCAGCAGGGCCTTGACGTAGCTGCTTGCCTTTTCGAGATCCCTGTCGAGTTCGAGAGATTGCTCGAGTTCGCTCTGAAGCCGGTATTCATGTTTCAGCACGTGGCTGCCGAGCTGCAGCAGTCCGCCGATGGGCAGACGGATCGAGCCGATCAGTCTCTTGCCTTCGACGAAGGTCCCGTTGGTCGACTGCAGGTCGGTGACCGTGGCATCGGCCTCGTCCGGGGCGGCGCTGACCTGGCAGTGCTTGCCCGACACTTCGGCGTCGGGAAGCACGAAGTCGCACACCATCTTGCGGCCCACCGTGATCGGGTGATCGGCCGCGAAGCGCAGGCGACGTCCGGTCTGGCTGCCCTGGATCGCCACCAGGAAATGCTCGCGCTTCTCCGGCGCGACCTTGGGCGTGATCGTGGACCGGGTGATGGTCAGGATCGTCAACTCCTGGGTCGGCTCGTTCGCGGATGGGAGGCTGTTGTTCAAAGGGCGGTCTCGGGTGACTGCGAAAAAATCCGTGGGGACTCGACACATTTCGACAAGTGTTGCAACACCGGTGCCAGAATTTCCAATGTAAGAGATTGTTGGCATCGGTTGTGCGTCGGTTTCCGGTGCATTTGTGCCCAGGCCAGTGCAGCTGCGACAGTCCATAACAAAAACTGGAGACTTCTCGATGCCCGCACCCCGCGGTGGTGACGGTGGCGCCACAACCCAGCCGGTGCCCCGAGACGACGACGATGCACCAACTCGGATCGCAACGGACACGCCGATCGTGATGCCCGTTGTTGGTGCGCCTTCGGGTGACCACTCGGCGACGCTGCCCGGCAGTTCGCTGTCCGATGGCGGTGTGCTCCAGCAGGTCGGGCGCTACCGCATCCACGAGCGGCTGGGCCGTGGAGGCATGGCCACGGTGTTCAAGGCGCACGACCCCGGCATCGGGCGCGATGTCGCGATCAAGTTCCTGCATGCCTCGCTGTGCGAAGAGCCCGAATACCGGGCGCGCTTCCTCAGCGAGGCGCGCGCGGCCGGCGGTTTGTCGCACCCGAACATCGTCACCGTGCACGATGTGGGAGAGATCGACGGCCGGCCTTACATGGCGATGGAGTTGCTCGACGGCCAGACGCTGGGTGAGGTGCTGGCCAGCAACCCGCCGCTGCGCGTGCGCGACGTGGTGGTGATGGGCATCCAATTGGCGCGTGCGCTCGACTATGCGCATTCGCGCGGCATCGTCCACCGTGACATCAAGCCCGGCAACATCATGAAGGTCAAGGGCACGCAGACGGTGAAGGTCACCGACTTCGGCATCGCGCACGTCGAATCGTCGGGGTCGGAGCAGCGCACGCACGTCGGTGACATCCTCGGCACGCCGCAGTACATGTCGCCCGAGCAGGCGAAGGGCGAGCGGCTCGACGGCCGTTCGGATCTGTTTTCCGCAGGCATCGTGCTGTACCAGATGCTGACCGGCCAGCGCCCGTTCCAGGGCGACAGCCTGGTGTCTCTGGCGATGCAGATCGCCACCGCCGAGCCCAAGCCGATCGAGCAGTTGCGCCCGGATGTGCCCGCCGCCCTGCGCCGCATCGTGTCGCGGTCGCTCGCGAAACTGCCTGATCGCCGCTGGTCCAGCGGCAAGGAACTCGCCGAGGCCCTGACCCGGGTGCTCGCCGAGATCGACGCAGCCGAGCTGGAGAAGAGCCGCCAGCGCATCGTGCCCCTGCGGGTCAAATGGGCGGCGACGATGGCCTTGATCGTCGCGGCGGTGATGGCCCTGACAGCCACCGTCATCACCCAGCGCCAGTACGCCGCGATGTTCAGTCAGGCCACCGACTACGGCGCCTCACTGGCGCGGTTCATCGCGGCGCAGAACGCGGTGTCGGCCTTGTCGGAAGACTGGGTGGCAGTCGAGGTGTCGATCCAGGAAATGATGAAGGCCCGCGACTTCCAGAGCATCGTGGTGATCGATCGCGAAGGCCTGGTGCGTGCCACCAGCGCCGGCAATGCCGGCCTCGCGTACCGTGCCCCGGCGAGTGAAGCGCTCGGCGAGCGCAAGGGCGGCGTCACGGTGACTCGTTTCACGGCCAATGGCGAGTCGGTGCTCGGCTTCGAGGCGCCGATCACGTTCCAGGACAAGCGCGTCGGCAGCGTGTCGCTCGGTTTGCCCGAGAAACCGCTGATCGCCGTCGCGCGTTTGTCGATCGGGCTGATGGTGGCGCTCGTCCTGATCACCGTGCTGGCGGTGGCGGTGGCCATGTTCTTCGTGGCCAACTGGTTCGCGCAGCCGATCAAGCTGCTCGGAGAGTCGATGCTGGAGATCGCGAAGGGCCGTTTCGACCACCGCATCGCCGAGCAGCGCAAGGACGAGTTCGGGCAGCTCTACGCCACCTTCGACCAGATGGCCCAGGCGCTGGCCGACCGCCAGTCGGGCGCCGTCGTCGGCCCGCCGATCCCGACACCGTTGCCGACGCGGGCCGACGCGGGTGCGGTGCCGAGCCAGGAGGCCGGCCGATGAGCGGGGGCCGCGTGTGCCGTGGCCTGGCCGTGCTGGCCGCAGCCTGTCTGGCGGCCTGCGCCAGCGCGCCGCCGCCGGGTTCGACGCCGCCCGCCGTTTCGGTGATCAGCGGCAACGGCGATGTGCTCGGACGCAGCGATCGCTTCGTGATCTACCAACCGCAGGCCGACGACACGCTTCGATCGATCGCGGGCCAGTTTCTCGGCTCGCCTGATCGCGATTGGGTCATCGGCGATTTCAACCGCCTGAGCCGCCCTGTCGCGGGCCAGCCCCTGGTGGTTCCGCTGAAGCCGATGAATCAGATCGGTGTGCAGGGGGATCGCTACCAGACCGTGCCCATCCTCTGCTACCACCGCTTCGGCGGCGCGAGCAGCAAGATGTCGGTGTCGACGGACAACTTCGCCGCCCAGCTCGACTGGCTCGCGCGCAACGATTACCGCGTGATCCGCCTGTCGCAGTTGATCGGATTCCTGCAGGGCCGAGAGGCGCTGCCGAAGCGCTCGGTCGTCATCACGATGGACGACGGCTACGAATCGGTGCACCGCCACGCGCTGCCGCAACTGCGCAAGCACGACTTCCCGGCGACGCTGTTCGTCTACACCGACTTCATCGGTGCCGGTGACGCGCTGAGCTGGAACCAGCTTGCGGAGCTGAAGGCCTCGGGGCTGGTCGACATCCAGGCGCACTCGAAGACCCACCGCAACCTGATCGAGCGCACGACCGGCGAGACCGACGAGCGCTATCGCCAGAGCATCGATGCCGAACTGCGCGTCCCGCGCGACTTGCTCGAACGCCGTCTGCCTTCGCAGCAGGTGCGCCACTTCGCCTTTCCGTACGGAGACGCCAACGAAACGGTGCTCGACACGCTGACCCGGGACCAGTATCAGCTCGCCGTGACGGTCTACCCCGGAGGCAACGCCTTCTTCGCGATGCCGCTCATGCTTCGGCGCACGATGATCTTCGGTGACATCGATCTCGATGCGTTCAAGGCCAAGCTGCAGATCAGCCGCGCCATTGCTGCACCATGAGGCGCGTGCGGAGGGCGGCACTGGCCGGCTGTCTGGCGACCCTGTTCGGCTGCAGCAGCACCGCGCCGCTGCCATCCGCCGCGCCCGGTTCGTCGGTCATGCCGGGGCCTTCATCGACGAGATCGGGATCGGGATTCGAGCAGGACCAACGGGACCGCGCATCGAACGCCGCCCGACAAGGCAGGCTCGCCGAGGCGGCGCTGAGCTGGGAGGTGCTGACGGTTCTTCGGCCCGACGTCGCCGAGTACCGCGAGGCTCTGGCCGACGCGCGGCGCCAGATCGATGCCGCTGTGGCCGAGCGTCTGCCGCGCGCCGCCCAGGCGCAGCGCCGCGGCGACCTGGATGGCGCGATGCAGCTCTACCTGTCGGTGCTGGCCTTGCAGCCCGATCAGACCGTGGCCGCCGAGGCCTTGCGTGGCATCGAGCGAGAGCGGGTCAAGCGACAGCAGCTCGGCCGGTCGTCACGGCTGACCTTGACCCGCCGCGCGGCGACCGAGGCGGAGGTCATGGCCGACAAGGCGGCCGTGGCTGGCGGGGCCGATCGCAACGAACTCGAGCACGTGGCGATGTTGGCCCGCCAGGGCGAACTCGACACCGCGATCGGATTGCTCGAGCGCCGCACCGCGGCCTATCGCAACGATCGTGCGGCACGCGAACTTCTGGCGGATCTTTACGAACGCAAGGCTGAGGAGGCTGTAGTAGCTCGGGACACCGCCGGCGCCATCGTGCTGCTGGAGAAAAGCCTGCGCCTCGATCCGGCGGACACACGCGTCGCGGAGCGGCTGAAACAACTCCGTGCCGCTGCGCCGCGACCGGCGGACGCCAAGGCTCGCTGACCTTCAGCGAGCCGGGCGCGCCGCGGCTATTTCAACGACTTGACCTTTTCCTTCAGCGATCGCGCCTTCTGCTGCTCGAGGCGCGCCGTGTCGTTGCCCGGGTCGAGCTGCAGCACCCGGTCCCACTGGCTGATCGATCCGTCGAGGTCCTGCTTGGCAAATGCACCGCGGGCAGCCAGCGTGTAGCGCGTGACCAGGCGGCGACGCAGCTGATCGGCCTTCGCGAGCGATTCGCTGCCGAGTTCACCGCCCGTGGCCACCCGGTAGTCGGCGTAAGCCCGCTCGAGGTCTCCGCGGCGTTCGGCGGCGTCGGCGCTCAGCAACGCCTTCTCACCGGTGCTCGGCTCGGCGACGACCGCGGCAGCGGCTGGCGCCGCGACCGGCGTGGCGGGCGCTGCGGACTTTTCCTTGCGCGTCTCGTTTTCCAGCATGCCGGGCGGTGGCGCCTTGCCGGGGATGCGGATCACCTGGCCGCCTGCGACCTGACGCGGGATCTTGATGTCGTTGTAGCGGGCCAGGATGTAGAAGGCGTAGATGTCACCCAGGAACCGGCCCGCGATGCGCGACAGCGTGTCGCTCGATCGCACCGTGTACGCGAACGATTCCCGGCCCAGCACGGTCATCGGATCGGCAGAAATCTGGCGCAGCAGGTTCTGCGCGAGCTTGTTGCCCGGATCGTTGTTCAGCACGCGTTGCAGGTCGGCGCGGGCCTGCTCCTCGTTACCGGCTTCCAGCAGGTCTGCTGCGGCGAGCGCCATCTTCTGAGCCTGTTGCGGTGTCAGCGGCGGCAGTGTCGGCGGAGCCGCCGGTGCCTCGACCGGAGCCGGCTCGGCAGCGGCGGGCGTTTGCGAGGGCGCTTTCGCGGTCGGGGTGCCGCAAGCGGTGACCAGAACGGCGGTCGAGCACAACAGGAAGAGACGCGTCGCAAGCATGGGATGAAGTGGCGGTGGTGAGGGTCCGCTGGGTTACCGTCGCCGTATGAAACCTATCGATTATCGACCGCGCGCCGAAGCACCTGCAAGCGCGCGCGGCGGTCGGGCTGCGGCCGATCGAGGTGAGGCGTTCGCTGCGGGCCTCAGCCGAGCCCTGCGGCGCCTGATGCCGGGCCTCGGTTGCCTGCTGGCCACCAGCTTCGTCCACTCCCAACCCGCCGCCGACTTCGGGGCTTGCGTGCGCACGCTGCGAAGCGAGCTGCCGAAGCAGCCGCCGCTGAGCATCGAGAGCTTCGATCGCTACACACGCGCCGCGGAAGACCTGCGCCCGCTGATCGAGAAATCCACTGCGGCACAGCCCGAGTTCAAGCTGCCGGTCTGGGATTACCTGGCCCGGCTGGTCGATGCACAGCGCGTCACCGACGGCAGGGCGGTCCTTGAGCGCGAGGCGGTTGCACTGGCCGGCATCGAGCGCCGATATGCGGTCGATGCGGCGACGGCGGTGGCCGTGTTCGGCGTCGAGACCGACTACGGCCGCGTGACCGGGCGCTACCCCGTGGTCGACGCCACGCTGAGCCGGGCCTGCCTGAACCTTGGCAGCCGTGAACGCAAGGCGCACTTCTTCGCCGCGCTGTGGCTCTTGCAGGAGGGCCTGGTGCGTCCCGACACCTTTCGCGGCTCGTGGGCCGGCGCGTTCGGCCTGACGCAGTTCATGCCCGGCACCTTCATGCAGAACATGGACGACGGCGATGCCTCCGGCACCATCGACATCGTCGACAGCGTGCCCGACGCGCTGGCCACCACCGGGCGGTTCCTCAAGGGTCTGGGCTGGAAGACCGGCCTGCCGTGGGGCGTCGAAGTCAGCGTGCCGCGCGATCAGGCGCTGCCGTGGAACGCGCTGGAGCGCGACCACGGCTGCCTGGAGGCTGCGGCACCCACCGGCCTCTGCCGAAGTCTGGCGCAGTGGACTGCGGTCGGCATTCACCGCGTCGATGGTGAGCCGCTCTTGCCGGAAGACGCGGGCCGCGACGCGCCGCTGCGTTCGGACACGCCGGCGGCGCTGCTGATGCCGGCGGGCGTCGACGGTCCGGCCTGGCTTGTCACCCGGAATTACCAGGCGGCGTGGCGCTACAACCGCGCCGATGCCTATGCGCTGGCCATCGGCCTGCTGGCCGATCGGCTGCGCGGCGACCCGCCGATGCAGGCCGCATGGCCGACCGACGACGCGGCCCTGTCCCGTGCTGAGGTCGCCGAGCTGCAGACCCTGCTGAGGCAGCGAGGCCATTGCGATGTGACCGCCGATGGACATGACGGCCCCCGCACCCGCAGCGCGATCGAGGCCGAAGAAAGCACGCTGGGCAGCACCCCGACCGGCCGCGCCGGCGCCCGGATTCTTGCGACCCTGCGGGCCGCCGCAGCGCTGGAGCCGGTTGCTCCCGCAGCCTGTTCCGAGACCGGCCCACCCTGATCCGCCATCGGATCGGCCGGGCGCCCGGCCTCAGTCGCAGGCTCTGAACATGCCGGCGTACAGCCCGGGCGTCGAGTCCGCGATGTCGGTGGCACCCGCCACCCGGCTGAAGAAGTCCTTCGGGCCGACCGCGCCGGCGATCGCATAACCGTATCCGGATGCCCGCATGTCGGCCAGCGCGGCGCGCAGCAGCGCCGCGCCGATCCCTGCGCCGCGCGCCGAATCATGAACGCCGATCGGGCCGACGCAGCCCCTGGCCGTCGCGTCGTAGCAGGCGAAGCCGACCAGCCCGGCACCCTGCATCGCGATGAACAGGCTGACCGGGCGGTTGGTCAGCGCGACGCGCGCCTCGCTGGCCCAGCGGTCGCCGAAAGTCTGCTGCACCCAAGCGACGATCGCGTCGTGCTCCGGGCCGATCGGCTTGCGAACGAGGCTCGCAGCCGATCCCGCCAGCGGCTGATCGGCCGGTCCATCGGGCAGGTCGTACAGCTTGATCAGCATGTCGGTCATCGCGTCGATTCTTGCAGGCTGGCGGCTTTTGGCATACCTCTTGCTGAACTTCGCCTTGCCCCGAAAAGGCGCGCCTCAAGAGCAAGCCATGCAGCAATCCCAGTCCGATGGATCCATGATCAGCGACCTGCTGCAGTCCATTCATGCGCGCTACAGCGGCCTGCACGACGGCAACGTCGCGACCTACATCCCGGCGCTCGCCCAGGCCAACCCGGATCACTTCGGCGTGTGTGTCGTCTCGACGCGGGGCGACATCTTCGAGGTCGGAGACAGCCGCACCGAGTTCACCATCCAGTCCTGCTCGAAGGCGCTCGTCTACGCGCATGCCCTGTCCACCCATGGTCGTGCCAAGGTGCTCGAGCGCGTCGGCATCGAGCCCAGCGGTGATGCGTTCAACTCCATCGCGCTCGACGGCAGCAACCGTGCGTTCAACCCGATGGTCAATGCCGGCGCGATCACCACCGCCGGCTTCATCGAAGGTGCCGACTTCGCCGAACGGCGCGCCAAGCTGCTGCGCTGTTTCAGCGCCGCAGCCGGCCGCGAACTCGAGGTCGACGAGACCGTCTACGCGTCCGAGCGCGAGACCGGTCACCGCAACCGCGCGCTCGCCTGGCTGGTCACCAACTTCGACCGCATGGACCCGGTGACCAACATGGAGACGCTGGACCTTTACTTCCTGCAGTGTTCGGTGCGCGTGAACGCGCGCGACCTGGCGGTGATGGGGGCCACGCTGGCCAACCTCGGCGTCAATCCGCTGACCCAGGAAACCGTCTTCGACATGGCAAGCATGCAGGACGTGCTGTCGGTGATGGCCACCTGCGGCATGTACGACTACGCCGGCGAGTGGGTGTTCCGCGTCGGCATCCCGGCCAAGAGCGGCGTCGGCGGCGGCATTCTCGGTGTCGTCAACCGGCAGCTCGGCATCGGCACCTACTCGCCCCGGCTCGACGCCCGCGGCAACAGCGTGCGCGGCATTCGCGCCTACTCTGACCTGTCGGACGACCTGGGGTTGCACGCGTTCAATTTCATGAACAGCGGCTCGACCTTCCTGAAGCACCTGGTCTGACCGCGGCGGGCAGGCCGGTACTGCCGTGATCGGTCGCGGTCAGCCCGACTCGGCCATGCGCAGCCGGCGCGCCGCTTCCTCGGCGCGAGCATCGTCGATTTCCCGCATCACGCTGCTGAGGTCGACAGCGCCGGTCTGGTGTTCGTAGCGGCCGGTCAGTGGCACTTTCGGGGTCAGCACCCCGCGCACGTACAGGTCCCAGATCTCGGCGCCGTATTCGGTGGCCAGCAATTCGGGCGCGTAGCGGCCGAAGTAGCTGCGAAGGTTGGCCACGTCGCGCAGCAGCATGCGCGGCGCGTGGTTGTTGCCGGCGGCGTCGATGGCCTGCGGCAGGTCGATGATCACCGGCCCGTCCGCCGCCAGCAGGATGTTGAATTCGGACAGGTCACCGTGCACGACGCCGGCACACAGCATGCGCACCACCTCGGTCAGCAGGCTCGCGTGGTGGGTGCGCGCCTCGTCGGGCGTGAACGCCACGTCGTTGAGCCGGGGCGCGGCGTCGCCGTGCGCGTCGGTCACCAGTTCCATCAGCAGCACGCCGTCGTGGAAGTTGTACGGCTTGGGTACCCGCACGCCGGCGGCGGCCAGCCGGTACAGCGCATCGACCTCGGCGCTCTGCCAGGCAGCTTCCTGCGATTCGCGGCCGTAGCGCGTTCCCTTGGCCATCGCCCGCGCCTGGCGGGAGTTCTTGACCTTGCGGTTCTCGGTGTAGTCGACCGCCTGCCGGAAGCTGCGCTGAGTGGCTTCCTTGTAGACCTTGGCGCAGCGCGTCTCGTCGCCGCAGCGCACCACGAACACCATCGCCTCCTTGCCGCTCATCAGCTGCCGCACGACGGTGTCGATCAGGCCTTCGTCGACCAGGGGCTGTAAACGGGGGGGTGCTTTCATCGGGGGATTCTGCGTTGTCCGCCCGCACGACCCCGAAACAGGGGAACCGGGGCCATGCCGGGTTGCCGGAGGCCAGGGGACTTTTTCGGGGCCCGAGCGTCCTTGGAGTCGGTCGCGGTTGATGCGGGTCAATACCTATGACGCTGGCGCTGTGTACCCTGTGCCAGTCGATCAACGAATTCAACGAAAGTGCCCATGAAAGCTCAGATCCTCTCCCTCGCCGCCCTGCTTGCTGCCTCATCGGCGGCCTGGGCCGATCCCGCCAACGACAAGGCCATGCTGGAGCTGGCCACGCACAGCGGCTGCATGACCTGTCATCACATCGAGGGCGACGCCAAGGGGCCTGACGGCCTCGCGCCGGTCGGTCCCAACTGGAGTGCCGTGGCCGCCAAGTACAAGGGCGTGCACGGTGCCGAGAAGCAGCTGACCCACACCGTGATGACCGGCTCCAACCCCTACGCCAGCCACTGGAAAGGCAAGGTCAGTGGCCTGGCGATGCCACCGAACGAAGTGGCGATCAAGGAGGCCGATGCCCGCCGGCTGGTCCACTGGATCCTCCACCTCGACACCAAGGGCTGATTGCCCGTCGGTCTGCGCGGCTCCGCTGTCGCGCCAGCGCCCGCGCGCCGTGAAGCGCGACGCGAGGTTGTCGACGCCCAGCGCCGCTGGCGTGTTGGCCAGCACCTCGGCCTCGGCCTTGATCTGATCCGGCAACCCGGCCGGCCACGCGCGCTTGGCGACCGGCACCACCGCCGCCACTGGCCGCTTCTTATTCGGCGCTCTTCGCGTTCAGTGCGGTGAAACTCAGGCGCCTGGCAGCTGATCCCCTTCGAGGATCATCAGCAACCACTGAGAAGCTGTCTTGGTTGTCGCCAATGTTGATCACGATCGGGTCGAACCCGGGCCGATCCGAGTCAGGCCACAACGTGTTGCGCTCGTGCCTCCAGCCACCGTCGTCAGCCGGCACCTTCTCGCTCGCATTCAGGAGTAACCCGCCATGACCAAGCCCGCAACCAAGAAGTCCACCAAAACCAAGGCGCTCGTTCACAACGTCGCGGCGCAATTGCGCACGCCGGAATAAATGGCCGCCTACCTCGATGCTTGGCTGGACGAGGCCCCGGAAGATGCAAG
>JBJXEJ010000086.1:0-2502 GCA_046154125.1 Rhizobacter sp.
TGGAAACCGCAAACCGATTGCCCATCGTCGACCGACGTATCCGCTTTGCACTCGTGGGCTGCGGCCGTATTTCAAGGAACCACCTGGCCGCGCTGGCCGAACACAGCGAGCGAGCGGAAATCGTCGCTCTGTGCGACAACAACGTTGCAGCCCTGGCGGCCCCGAGTCTGGAATGCGAGCGATATGCGTCGCTTGCCCAGATGCTGGCGACTGCAGACGTCGACATCGTGACCCTGGCCACCCCGAGCGGGCTGCACCCGCAGCAGGCGATCGAAGTGGCGCGCTCGGGTCGACATGTGCTGAGCGAAAAGCCGATGGCCACCAAGTGGGAAGAGGGCATGGCCATGGTTCGCGCCTGCCGCGACGCTCGCGTCAAGCTGTTCGTCGTCAAGCAGAACCGTCTCAACCCGACGATGCAGTTGCTCAAGCGGGCCGTCGATGCGGGTCGATTCGGGCGCATCTACATGGTCAACGTCAACGTCTTTTGGACCCGTCCGCAGAGCTACTACGACGATGCGCCCTGGCGTGGGCGGTGGGATCTTGACGGCGGGGCGTTCATGAATCAGGCCAGTCACTACGTCGACATGGTCGACTGGCTGGTCGGACCGGTCGACAGCGTGCATGCCTACACGGCCACACTTGCGCGCGACATCGAGGCCGAGGACACCGGTGTGATGTCGCTGCGCCTGCGCAAGGGCGGTCTGGCTTCGATCAACGTCACCATGCTCACGCACGGCAGCAACTTCGAGGGCAGCATCACGCTGATCGGAGAGCGTGGAACGGTGCGCATCGGCGGCGTGGCGGTCAACCGCATCGAGCACTGGGAGTTCGACAAGACGATGCCCGAGGATGCCGCGGTCAAGGACGCGAACTACGCCACTCCGTCGGTCTACGGATTCGGTCACCCGCTCTACTACGACAACGTGATCTCGACGCTGCGCGGCGAGAAGCACGCCGAAGTCGATGGCTACGAAGGCCTGCGCTCGCTCGAGGTCGTCATTGCCGCCTACCGCAGCGCGCGTGATGGTGCGCGCGTCGGTCTGCCGCTGGTGTTCTGACGATGGCCGTGGTGATCCACCCCAGCGCCTATGTCGATGAGGGTGCTCAACTCGGCGACGGAACGCGCGTATGGCACTTCGCGCACGTGTGTGCGGGCGCACGCATCGGCGCTGGCTGCTCGCTGGGGCAGGGCGTGTACGTGGGCAACGAAGTGGTCATCGGTCACAACGTGAAGATCCAGAACAACGTGTCGGTCTACGACGCGGTCACGCTGGAAGACGATGTGTTCTGTGGCCCCAGCGTCGTGTTCACCAATGTCCATAACCCGCGCTCGGCCGTACCCCGCAAGAGCGAATACCGGCGCACGCAGGTCCGCCGCGGTGCGACCCTGGGAGCCAACTGCACCATCGTGTGCGGCACGACGATCGGCGAGCATGGCTTCGTTGGCGCCGGTGCGGTGGTCAGTCGCGACGTGCCGGCACATGCGCTGGTGGTGGGCGTGCCGGCGCATCGCATCGGATGGATGAGCCGGCACGGAGAGCGGCTCGATCTGCCTGTCTCCGGCACAGGCCTGGCTGCATGCCCCGCCACCGGCGAACAATATCGACTCGATGGCGACACGCTCACACCATGCAGTTCACTGACCTGAAGACACAGTACGCGGCGCTGAAGAGCGACATCGACACGCGCATCCAGCGCGTGCTGGACCACGGCCAGTACATCATGGGTCCGGAGGTCGCCGAACTGGAGGCCGCGCTGTGCGGCTTCACCGGGTCGAAGCACTGCATCACCGTCTCAAGCGGCACCGAGGCGCTGCTGATCGCGCTGATGGCGCTGGACCTGGCGCCGGGCGACGAGGTTATCACCACGCCCTTCACCTTCGTGGCCACGGCCGAGATGATCGTGCTGGCCGGTGCCAGGCCGGTGTTCGTGGACATCGAGCCCGACACCTGCAACATCGATGTCAGCCTGATCGAATCGAAGATCACGCCGCGCACCAAGGCCATCATGCCGGTGAGCCTGTACGGCCAGGTGGCCGACATGGCCGAAATCAAGGCCATCGCAGCCAGGCACGGTCTGGCGGTGATCGAGGACGCGGCGCAGAGCTTTGGCGCCAGCTACCAGGGCCGGCGCTCTTGCGCACTCTCGACCTTCGGCGCCACCAGCTTCTTCCCCAGCAAGCCGCTGGGCTGCTATGGCGACGGCGGCGCGCTTTTCACCGACGACGACCGCCTGGCGAAGGCCGCGCGCGAGATCCGCGTGCACGGCCAGAGCGCGCGCTACACCCACACCCGGCTGGGCGTGGGCGGCCGCATGGACACGCTGCAGTGCGCCGTGGTGCTGGGCAAGCTGCCGCGCTTCGCGTGGGAGCTGGCACGCCGCCACGCTCTGGGCGAGCGCTATCTGCGACTGCTGAAGGACGTGGGCGTGGGCCTCCTGGCTGTGCGGCCCGACCGCGATTGCGTCTGGGCCCAGTTCACCGTCTTCGTCGACGACCGGCCC
>JBJXEJ010000087.1:0-14446 GCA_046154125.1 Rhizobacter sp.
TCAGCGACCCGAGCACCGGAGTCTGCAGCAGCGCCTCGCCCACGGCTCGTGCATCGTGGAACTCGAAGCTGCCGCATCCCTCTCGCTTGGCCCGGTACATCGCGGCGTCGGCCAGGGCGATCAGTGCGGGTGCGGTCTCGCCGTCGGAAGGGTAGATGCTGATGCCGATGCTCGCCGTCAACCGCATCACGTGCTCGCAGATCAGCGCCGGCATGCCGAGAGCAGCGATCACCTTCTCGGCCACCGCCGCGGCGTCCGACGCCTGCGACACATCGTCGAGCAGGATCAGGAACTCGTCGCCGCCGTGCCGGCTGACGGTGTCCGATGCGCGCACCGACCCGACCAGGCAGCGCGCTGTCAGCTGCAGCACCTCGTCGCCCACTGCATGGCCCAGCGTGTCGTTGATCTGCTTGAAGTTGTTGAGGTCGACGAACAGCAGTGCGATCTGCTTCTTGCTGCGTCGCGCATTGGCGATCGCCTGCTCGAAGCGGTCCATCAGCAGCACGCGGTTGGGCAGCTGTGTCAGCGGGTCGAGGTTGGCCAGGCGCGCTGCATTCAGCAGGGCCTGCGCGGTGTTGTCGGCATCGGCACGGCTCTGCAGCGACGTGACGACCAGGTGCTCGTTGGCCTCGCGCAAGCGGTCGGCTTCTCCGTCGCCGAATCGATTCAGGGCCTCCTCGATGTGTCGACGCAAGCCCGCCAGCTCCGACCGCGCTTCCTCGATGCGCGCGAGCACTTCAGCCAGGTCCTGTTCGGCGAGGGCCTTCGCGTCGGAACTTCGGGGTGCCTTTTTTTTCATGGCGACGGTTCGCGATCCTCTGGCTGAGTGAGGCCGGTCACTCGGGCTCTACCACCGGCCTGCCCAGCGCGCGTTTGCGCGTCGGACGGCCGCCCAGCAACCCTTCCTGGTCTGGCAGCGTGCCGCCGACGTGGATGCCATCGGCGCCGATGGTGTATTCGCGCAGGTCGTCCGAATGGGCACTGGCCCGCACCTTGACCACCGCCATCACGCGCCGCAGCCGGCTCTCGACCTCGATGTAGCGCTGCACGATGATCGCGTCGGTCAGGAACGCGGTGCCGTAGGGGCTGAATCGCAGGTCGGTGTAGCGGTCCTCGAGCTCGGACGTCATCAGCACCGTGACGCCGGTGCTGGCCAGCGCC
Organism: Rhizobacter sp.; assembly: GCA_046154125.1. Taxonomy (GTDB): domain Bacteria; phylum Pseudomonadota; class Gammaproteobacteria; order Burkholderiales; family Burkholderiaceae_C; genus PBB1. The sequence goes on from JBJXEJ010000087.1 coordinate 1,162, forward strand.
AGGGTCAGGCGTGACAGCGATTCGCGGAAGTCCTGGCGGAAGGTCGGTGCCACCGCCAGTTCGAAGCCGGACAGCGAATCGATGACGACGCGGCTTGCGCCGAGCCGATGGATTTCGCGCAGCAGCAGTTGCACGATCTCGTCGATCGACAGGTCGAGCGCATGGCTGTCGACGAGGCCGACCCGGCCGGCGGCGATCAATTCGGCGACCACCGGGTTGCGCGAGTGGCTGGGGTGCTGCTCGAAGGCCGCGATGACGCCGGTTTCTCCCAGCCGCTCGCCTTCGGCGAGGAACGCCGCCGCGAGGATGCTCTTGCCCGAGCCCGAGGGCCCGGCCACCAGCACCGAGTAGCCGCGCGGCACACCGCCGCCCAGCATGTCGTCGAGGCCGGACACACCGGTCAGCACCCGTTCGGGCGCCGACGCCGTCGACCGTACCGCGTGCGCGTACGGCACCACCCGTGCCGGGGGGAACACCTCGAGGCCGGCGCCGCTGATGCGAAAGGTGTGCAGGCCCGGCAGTGTCGGCTGCCCGCGCATCTTCACGATCTCCATCTTGCGGACCATCGAGTTGCGCTCGACGCTCTGGCGCAGCCAGATCAGGCCGTCGGCGACGGTGAACACCGGGTTGGCGTCGGTCTCGACGAAGTACTCGCCGATCAGGAAGGTGGTGGCCTGCCAGCTCGTCATCAGCATGCCGAGTTGCTGGACGAACTGCTGCAGGGTCTTTTGCGGGCTGTCCTGCGGATCAGCCGCCAGCACGACCGAGCGGAACGAATCGACGAACACCAGCGACGGACCGTACGACTCGACCTCGGCCACGATGCGCTCGAGCACCCGGTCGAGGTCGCCGGTCAGCGTGTCGTCCGACAGGTTGATGAAGCGGATCGAACGGTTGACGGCCTCGCTGTCGAAGAAATCGAACTGCTGCTGGTAACGCAGCATCTTCAGCGGCGGCTCGCCCAGCACGGTGAAGTAGATGGCCCGGAATTCCGGCATGGCCAGCGAGAACATCATCTGATGCGCCAGTGTCGTCTTGCCGCAGCCCGGTGGGCCGGCGATCAGGTTGAACGACAACTCGGGCAGGCCGCCGCCCAGCACGTCGTCGAGGCCGGGGACCCCGGTGGCCAGACGGTTGATGTTGACTTTGGTGGTCATGGAGTCGTGTCCTGTTCGGCCGAGCCTTGGGGATGAAGTGCCCAGACCGAGCGCAGCAAGCGTTCGGTGAGTGACGGTCCGACCATGCTTTCCAGCAGGCCGTGGAACGCGCTGAACAGGTCGCAGCCGCCCGCCGCAGCGTGTGCGCTGCTCTGCTGCGAGACCACGGACTTCAGCCCGTCGAGGTCCATCGTGGATTGCATGCCGTCTTGCAGTCCCCCGAGCCACGGATGCGCGCTGGCAGTGAGATACAGGCTGCGCTTGTAGAGCGCGACGAGGCCACGCTGACCCACGATGGGCGCCAGCGCCTCATCGATCTCAAGCCAGGTCGCCTCAATGGCGTCGGCGATTTGAGACGCCTGCGCGTCTGCCTGAATCCGGTGTGCCAGAGGTGCAGTGATGGTCGATCCCGAAGGGAGTTCCATGGTCATCAGTCGAAGACCATTTGCATGAACGTATCGATCCTAAGCCCCATGGCTTCGGTTGAACTGACATTTGCGGGGGGGGGGCGGTAAAAAATGCAGCAAGCCGGGCCGCTTCGGCAATCGGCCGCTTCTCGCATGGCAGCGTGCCCCGACGTTCGCGGCGCGACCGTCGGGGGTAAGGCGTGCGGTCAACTCTCGTTTCCATGGGTGAACCGCCTTTCAGGATGTATCCAGACCCACCGCACCCGGTCATGCGGCACGCAGGTTGCGATGAAGCACCTCGCAGCACGCACGACACGGAGCGGGAACGATGACCACCCTGGGCTTTCGAGCCGATCACCAGCAGACGCAGCGTCAAGCGCTGTCCCCCCGCTTTCAGCAAGCCGTGCGCCTGCTCCAGATGTCGTCGATGGATTTCACGGCCAGCGTGCACGATGTGCTGGGCAGGAACCCGTTTCTCGAGGCCGAAGACGGCGATGTCGAAACAGACGATGCCGAACACGCAGACGGCGCGGACGACGGCTCCGACTTGCCGGCCTACGACGACAGCGCCGGGCTTTCGGCTGAAATGTCGATGCCCGCCGAGGGTTGCGACGGCGATGGCGAAAACGATCGCGATCTGTGGCGGTCGGACAGCCGGTCCTCTTTGCCACATGCCGACGACGGCGAGCTGTCGGCGATCGATGCCCTGGCGGTCGAGATCTCGCTGAGCACCCACCTGCACGGCCAGCTGAACCTGCTGCCGCTGAGCCCGCGCGAGTTGCTGCTGGCGCGCGCGATCGTCGAGTCGCTCGACGACGACGGCTACCTGCGCACGCCGCTCGAGGCGTTGACCGACCTGGAGGTTCTGACCCCGCAGGTCACCGTGTCCGACATGCACGCTGCGCTGCGCCGCGTGCAGTCGCTCGACCCCAGCGGCGTGGCGGCGCGCAGCGTGGCGGAATGCCTGCAGCTGCAACTGCCGTCGATCGCCTGCGTGCAGACGCGCGCGCTGGCTGCGCGCATCGTGGGCGACCACCTGTCCGCGCTGGCAGCGCGTGACATCCACGGACTCGCCCGCGCGCTCGGCGAGGCACCGCTGCGGGTGCAGGCGGTTTGCGATCGCATCCGGCGGCTCGATCCGCGGCCCGGCTGGCGCTTCGGCAACGAGCGGGTGGCCTATGTGGTGCCCGATGTGCTCGTGAGGAAGATCCGCGGCGTGTGGACCGTGCAGCTCAACCCGGCTGTCGTTCCGCGTGTGCGGCTGAACGAGGTCTATGCCGCGTTGTTCAAGCGTCATCGCACCGCCGACCATGCCGACCTGGCCGGTCACCTGCAGGAGGCGCGCTGGACGGTGCGCAATGTCGAGCAGCGCTTCTCGACCATCCTGGACGTGGCCGAGGCGATCGTGAAGCGCCAGCAGCATTTCCTCGAGTTCGGCCCGATGGCGATGAAGCCGATGGGCCTGCGCGAAATCGCCGACGAGGTCGGTGTGCACGAGTCGACGGTGTCCCGGGTGACCAACAACAAGTACATGTCGACACCGTGCGGCGTGTTCGAGCTGACGCATTTCTTTTCACGCGCGATGGTCACCTCGAACGGCAGCGAGTGCTCGGGCACCGCGATACGCGGGTTGGTGAAGGACCTGATCGAGGCCGAGTCGCCTGCAGCGCCGCTGTCCGACGTGGAGATCGCGCGGCAACTCGCCGAACAGGGGCTGGTGGTGGCGCGTCGCACCGTCACCAAGTACCGGCAGTTGCTGCGCATCGAGGCGGTCGACCGGCGCCGGCGCCATGCGTGAGCCGGTTCTTCGCCGGCGCAGGCACGCCGTTTGCCGCTGTAACGGCATGTGCGGCAACCCGGTGTTGCCGCGGTGCCGAATCGGTGTTCGGCGGGTCTGTCTTGGGAGAAGGTGATGCTCGGAATCGATATGGAATTGAGCGACTGCTGGCCCGAATCGGTCCACGTTGAGGTTCAGGTCCACTACGACAGCAGTGCCTCCGAGCGAAGGACGTTCTCGGTCGAACCTTGTCAGTCTGTTCACGCTGTCCGCGTGTTCAGTCCCAAGCCGGGCTGCGGCCCACTTGAGATGCACCGAATCGGCTGGCTTGGACTGCCTGGGCGAACGCTCTATCAACGTTGTCTGAGCGTGCTGGCGCTGCACTGGTTCGGATCCATCGACATGCTGCCTCGAGTACGCGGTGCGCCGCTTTGGCGCAGCCTGAGTGTCGAAATGACGATGCAGGCGGCAGGCCTGAATCGATTGAAGTTCGACATCGAGGCCGTCAACGACACCAGTGCCACGCTGCGGTACCAGTTCCGGCGCGACCAGCCGCTGATCAACGGTGCGGTGACGCTCGATCCTCTCGACGCGGACCCGCTGCGGGCCTTGCTCCGCGTGGGCCTCGGCCGGGTCAGGCCGATGGCTGCTCAGCGCAAGGTCGTGTCGAGATCCTCCAGAACCCTGTCGCCTCATGCCGACCACGACGCACACACTTCGGCTCCCGCTCAGCAAGCCTAGAACACCATCTTTGCAGCCATGACCGACAACGAGGATTCGGTTCTGCCCGAATCGATCAGAGACCATCCCCTGCTGACACGCCTGCGTTCCAGCCTGCTCTCGCAGTCACCCGATCAGGCGTGGCAGGATCAGGCGTGGCACGAATCGGTTGATGTGGACCCGGTCGCCAGCGCACTGGCGCTGTCCGGCATGCAGCCGGGGCCGCCGGACGTCATCGAGTGACCGGTCGAGTCGATCGCCAGGCGTTCATGCAGTCGATCAGGGCCGTGGGGTCGATCGGTTTGGTGTAGTGGCGATCGAAGCCGGCGGCCAGTGACTTGCGCTGGTCCTCCTGCCGCCCCCAGCCCGTGAGCGCCAGGATCAGCATGTCCGCACCGCCCGGCGCCAGGCGCAGGCGGCGTGCGACCTCGTGCCCGTCGAGGCCGGGCATGCCGATGTCGAGCACCGCGACCTGCGGATGCACCTGCGCCGCCAGGGCCAGCGCGCTGGCGCCATCGGTCGCCACATGCACTTCGTGGTGTTCGAGGCCGAGCAGCAGGGCCAGGCTCTCGGCGGCATCGCGGTTGTCGTCGGCGATCAGGACGCGCAGCGGCGTCTGCTTTGGTGGGGGGGTGAACGTCGGCGCGTCGTCGAGCGCGGCAGGCTGCGAGTCGAACTGGCCCTGTGGCAAGTGAACGCGGAATGTGGAGCCGCGCCCGAGCCCGGCGCTGCCGGCCTCCAGGTGCCCGCCGTGCAGTTCGACCAGCCCGCGAGACAGCGCCAGACCGATGCCGAGTCCGCCCTGCGATCGATCGTTGGAACTGCGCAGCTGCGAGAACATGTCGAACACATACGGGAGCTGCTCCGGCGTGATGCCGATGCCGTTGTCGCTGACCTCGATCAGCAACTGGTCGTCGTCGCGTCGTGCGGCGAGCCGGATGCGGCCGCCGGGCTGCGTGTACTTCGCCGCGTTGAGAAGCAGGTTGCTCAGCACCTGGGTCAGACGCACCTCGTCGACCTCGACCAGGCAGCCTGAGGGCAGGTCGACCTCGATCGCATGGCCCTGGCTGTCGATCAGCGGGCGCGCCGTCTCGACGGCGGCCTCGACGATGGATCGAAGCGGGTGAGCCCGCCTGTCCAGTTCGAGCCGGCCGGCCGAGATGCGCGATATGTCCAGCAGGTCGTCGAGCAGCCACGCCATGTGCCTGATCTGGCGGTTGATGATTTCGCGGCTCGTCGCGAGAGCCTCCGGCGTCAACGCCGGGTTGGCCAGCACCGACGCCGCACTGCGTATCGGCGCCAGCGGGTTGCGCAGTTCGTGCGCCAGGATTGCGAGGAACTCGTCCTTGCGCCGGTCGGCTTCGCGCAGTGATTCGGCGGTGCGGCGCGCTTCGGTCACGTCGATGTGCACGCCGACCCATTCGCGCAGGCGGCCGTCGGCGGCCAGCACGGGTTCGGCGCGCACGGAGTAGCGCCGCCAGTCGCCCTGCGCACTGCGCAGGCGGTGCTCCCATTCGAAGTGGCGCTGCTGGGCCACCGCCTGCCTCCACGCGACCAGGGTGGGCTGGGCATCCTCGGGGTGGATGGCGTTCGCCCAACCTTCGCCCTGGTACTGCGCCGGCGTCTGGCCGGTGAGGGCGGCCCAGCCGCGCTGCTCGCCTTCCATCTCGCCGTGTGCGTTCTGGGTCCACATCAGCCCCACGGCGCTGACGGCTGCCCTGAATCGCTCCTCGCTGATCTGGCGTGCCGCCTCGGCCTGCGCCAGCCGGATGGCCGCTGCATCGCGCTCGGCCTGCTGGCGTCGCTGCGCCGTGGTCTCGCGGCACACGCAAAACAGCCCCAGCACGTCCCCGTTCTCTCCGCGCACGGGGTGGTAGCCGAAGGAGAAATGGGCTTCCTCCGTGCCGCCGCCGCGTTGCATCGACAGCGAGATGTCGTCCATCTGCACGCTGTGGCCGGCAAACACGCGATCGACCAGCGGGCCGATGTCCGCCCAGATTTCGAACCACACCTGCTGCATCGGCCGCCCGAGCGCGGCCGGGTGCCGCGCGGCGAGGATCGGTGCGTACGCGTCGTTGTAGAAGAAGAGCTGCTGCGGCCCCCAGGCCACGAACATCGCCTCGCTGGCCCCGAGCATCAGGCCCGTCAGCATCCGCAGCTCGGCCGGCCAGTCGGCAGGGGCACCGATGCCCGCAGCGGCCGGCGCGTCTTCTGCGCGCAGCAGGCGGGCGCACTCGCCCACGTGGTCGAGAAAGGCGGGGAAGGGGTGGGATGTCATGGTGGGCGGCCCGGCGTTCGTCGGGCGGGTGGAGTCCCCGATCGTCCCGCACTTTGAGTGGGCGCCCAAGCTATTTGCGTCGAGGGGCCGGCATCGGCACGCCGTTTGCCCAGGAAAGAGCATGAAATGCAATTGCGAACCCCATTCAGGCGCCCTCCCGAACGCAGCACGCTTGTGGAGCGTGCCGCTCAACCCGGCGCAGAGCGCAAAGAAGAACCGCCTGCTGGCCAGGCTGCCCGACGCCGAATGGCAGCGATGGCTGCCGCACCTGGACTGGGTCGATCTGCCGCAAGGTCGGGTTCTGCACGAGTCGGGCCACACGCTCGACCATGTGTATTTCCCGACAACGGCGATCGTCTCGCTGCTCAACGTCACGCAGGACGGCTCGTCGACCGAGATCGCCGTGGTGGGCAACGAGGGTGTCGTCGGCATCGCGCTGTTCATGGGCGGCGACTCGACCTGCAGCCGCGCGGTGGTGCAGAGCGCCGGTTTCGGGTTCCGGCTGAAGGCGCGGCCGATGCACGATGAATTCGAGCGCTCGGGCGCGGTGATGCACCTGCTGCTGCGCTACACACAGGCCTTGATGACCCAGATGGCGCAGGTGGCCGTGTGCAACCGGCACCATTCGATCGCCCAGCAACTGTGCCGCTGCCTGCTGATCCACCTGGACCGGCTGGGCGGCGACGAGATCGTGATGACGCACGAGGCGATCGCCAGCATGCTGGGCGTGCGCCGCGAGGGCATCACCGAGACCGCGCTGAAGCTGCAGGCGGCTGGGCTGATCCGCTATGCGCGGGGCCGGATCACGGTGCTCGACCGTTCGGGCCTGGAGCAGCGCGCCTGCGAGTGTTACGGCGTGGTCAGCAACGAGTACCGTCGACTGCTGAGCGACCGCGTGGCGGCATGACCCGGCGGCCGCGATCGGCGGTAGCGCAACATCCGGTTGCACGGTCGGAACTTCGGGCGGCCTGACCGACTCAGCTGGGGCAGAGCGCGGAGCCCCGCGCCCCTATCATTCGCGTTGCCATCGTGGCTGCATCCGCAGCCACGGCTGAAAGCAAGCCGAACATTGCCCATGCTCCGACCGACCTCCGCCGTCTTCGCCCGTTTCTCCGCCGCTCTGTTCGTTGCCCTGGCTTTCTGGATGGTTGCCGCGCCGGTGGCGAATGCGCAGTTCCGGGTCGAGATTTCCGGAGTCGGCGCAGCCCAGGTGCCGATCGCGATCGCCCGATTCCGGGACGAGGACCGCACATCCCAGGTCTTGTCGGCCATCGTGCGTGCCGACCTCGAACGCAGCGGGCTGTTCCGGGGGGTCGACGCGCCGGGCGTGCAGGATGAATTGCGCGCGCCGGCGATGGCCGAATGGCGCAGCCGCGCAGCCGACGCGCTGGTCGGCGGATCGGTGACCCGACTCGCCGACGGCCGCTTCGACGTGCGCTTCAAGTTGTGGGACGTGGTGAAGGGCAGCGAACTGGGCGGCCAGAGCACGGTGGTCGACCAAGCCGATCTGCGGCTGGCAGCGCACCGCATCGCTGACTACGTGCACGAGAAGCTGACTGGGCAGAAGGGCGTCTTCTCCACGCGCATCGCCTACGTCACCAAGACCGGCAACCGGTTCACGTTGCGCATCACCGATGCCGACGGCGAGGGCGGGCAGGTCGCGCTGAACAGCGCCGAGCCGATCATCTCGCCGGCGTGGTCGCCGGATGGTCGCGAGCTGGCCTACGTGTCGTTCGAGAGCCAGAAGGCGGTCGTCTACGTGCAGGACGTGTCGAGTGGCAAGCGGCGCGCGGTCGCCAACTTCCGCGGCTCGAACAGCGCGCCGGCCTGGTCGCCGGACGGCCAGACACTGGCGGTGACGCTGTCCCGCGATGGCGGGTCGCAGATCTACCAGATGGGTCGCAACGGCGACAACGTGCGCCGCCTCACGCAGAGCATCGGCATCGACACCGAACCGGTGTATGCGCCGGACGGACGCAGCGTCTATTTCGTCAGCGACCGCGGCGGTGGCCCGCAGATCTACCGCACGCCGGTCAGTGGTGCCGCAGTCGAGCGCATCACGTTCACCGGCAGCTACAACATCAGCCCGGCCATCAGCCCCGATGGCCGCATGCTGGCCTACATCTCGCGCCAGGGCAACGCGTTCAAGCTGTACGTGCAGGACCTCTCCGGCGGCGCGCCGCAGGCGGTGAGCGACACCACCGACGACGAAAGTCCGAGCTTCGCGCCCAACGGCCGGCTGATCATCTATGCCTCGCGCTCGCAAGGTCGCGACGTGTTGATGACCACCACGATCGACGGCAAGATCCGCGCACGCCTCGTGTCGTCCAACGCCGATGTGCGCGAGCCGGTGTGGGGCCCGTTCGGGCGCTGAAACTGCTGTCGGTCGGCACCTCACTTGCTTCGGACAACTTCTGCTTTCTGTTCACTTCGACAAAGGAAAAACCATGATCCCCTTCCGCCTTCGTGCCTGCGCCACCCAACGTTTGCTCTGGACCTCGCTGTGCGCCGTCGCCCTGGTGGGTTGCGGCTCCAACGTCAAGCTCGACGACAACGCGCCGCCGGTCGAAAGCCGCAGCGGTACGGCCGTCAACCCGGACGGCAGCGGTGGGGCGTCCTCCGGCGCCACCTCGCAGTCGCAGGTGACCCCGGTCGACCTGACCAAGGGCGCCAGCGGCGATGCGGCGAACGCCGCGAATCGCATCGTCTACTTCGACTTCGACAGCTATGTCGTGCGCGACGACGCCCGCCCGGTGATCGACCTCAACGCCAAGGCGCTGTCCGCCAACAAGGCCAAGAAGATGTCCGCCGAAGGCCACACCGACGAGCGCGGTGGCCGTGAATACAACCTCGCGCTTGGACAGAAGCGCGCCGAGGCAGTGGTGCGTGCGCTGACGCTGGCGGGTGCAGCAGACGGTCAGGTCGAGGCGGTCAGCTTCGGCAAGGAGCGTCCGGCCGTCACGGGTTCCGACGAAGCGGCCTACGCGAAGAACCGCCGCGTCGAGCTCGTCAGCCGCTGAGGGGGCTGACATGAGTCGGCCGATCGCCCTGCCGCACCGGTTCTGGCACGCTGCGTGTCTGTTGCTCGCGCTGTCGGCGCCGGTGGCGCATGCGGGCCTGTTCGACGACGACGAGGCGCGCCGCGCGATCCTCGATCTGCGCCAGAAACTGGAGCAGGGCAACGACGCGCAGCGTGCGCGGCAGGCCGAGCTCAACGCGCAACTGTCCGAACAGATCGGCCAGTTGCGCAGCAGCCTGCTCGATCTGAGCAACCAGCTCGAACTGATGCGCACCGAAAACGCCCGCCTGCGCGGGCAGGTCGAGCAGCTGGCTCGCGACGTGAGCGACCTGCAGGTGCAGATGAAGGACCTGAAAGAGGTGATGCAGGGCCTAGACGACCGCACGCGCCGTCTGGAACCGCAGAAAGCGACAGTCGACGGCAAGGAGTTCATGGCCGACGCCGAGGAAATCCGCCAGTACGAGGCCGCGATGGCTCAGGTGCGCAGCAGCGATTTCGCTGCCGCGGCCACGTCGCTGGCGGTCTTTCGCAGCCGCTATCCCGCCAGCGGCTATGGCCAGTCGGTGCTGTTCTGGCTGGGCAACGCGCAGTATGGGAAGCGCGACTATGTCGAGGCGATCGCGTCGTTTCGCGGCTTTGCGAGCAGTTACCCGGGAGACCTGCGCGCCCCCGAGGCCTTGCTGGCCGTGGCCAATTGCCAGTTTGAACTGAAGGACGTCAAGGCCGCCCGCAAGACCCTCGATGAATTGTTCAAGGGCTACCCGGACTCCGAAGCGGCACAGGCCGGCAGGCAACGACTGGCCGCGCTGAAGTGAGCGTGGCCCAAGCTTCTGCCCCCGTGATCGTGCGGTTCAAGTGACCATTGACGTCGATCTGGAGCGCCGCTTCGGCGGACTCCGTCGCCTGCACGGCGATGCGGCGTACGAACGACTGCGCAGGGCCCGAATCGCCGTCGTCGGCCTCGGTGGCGTGGGTTCCTGGGCGGCCGAGGCTCTGGCACGCAGCGGCGTGGCCGAGCTCACGTTGATCGACCTCGACCACGTGTCCGAAGGCAATGTCAACCGCCAGATCCAGGCCACCGGTCAGACGATCGGGCAGGCCAAGGCAGTGGCGCTGTGCGAGAGGCTGGCCGACATCCACCCCGGCTGCGTCCTCCGTCCGGTAGAGGCCTTTGTCGAGGCCGGCAACTGGCCATCTTTGCTGACACACGATGTCGACGCGCTGATCGATGCGTGTGATCAGGTGCGCGCCAAGGCAGTGCTCGCGGCCTGGGCGCTCGCCACCGGCACGGCCTTCGTCACCGTCGGCGCGGCCGGCGGCAAGCAGCGGCCGCAGGCGGTCGAAGTGGCCGATCTGGCCAACACCACGCACGATCCGTTGCTGGCCTCACTGCGCCAGCGTCTGCGCCAGCACCACGGCGCCGCGCGTACCGGACCCATCGGCGTGAGCTGTGTCTGCTCACGCGAAGCGGTGCGCCAGCCTGTGCAGTCGTGCGAGACCGAGGGCAATCTCAATTGCCATGGCTACGGGTCGAGTGTGACCGTCACCGCGACGTTCGGCATGGTGGCGGCCAGCGAGGCCATGCGCGTGCTTCTGGCACGGTGAGCGCCGAATCCCACTAGCCGATCACCGGAACTTCGGGCTATACTTATGGGCTGCTCGGGGGTTGTTAGCTCAGTTGGTAGAGCAGCGGACTTTTAATCCGTAGGTCGTGGGTTCGAGCCCCGCACAACCCACCACCGTCACGAACAGGTTTTACCGGCATTCGAATGTCGGGCTCTTAGCTCAGTTGGTAGAGCAGCGGACTCTTAATCCGTAGGTCGAGTGTTCGAGTCACTCAGGGCCCACCAGTAAAAACAACAGGTTAGCGATGAAGATCGCTAACCTGTTTGTCTTTCTACACCCCGTGTCCGACTCGTGTCCGAAATTTGTTTGAATCAAAGAGCTGTGTGTTTTTTGCGACGATCTGCACAGCTACGGAAGCTCCATCTAATGTTATCCATCTGCGCACGGAGCCTCATTTCAATGGGTGCGAATGACCGCGAAGTGTCCGCCTGTTGTTCCCGCACCCTGCAAGGACGGAGGTGGTCTTGCTGACCAATCTGCAGGATCGTGCTTTGCTACGGCTTAACTGTCCGGCACGAATCTATTACTGGAGTTCGATCTTCGATCGTGCTGACTGCCGCCGCGAGGTAACTCCCCTGGGGCGTACCTTCGCCTGCTGACTACCAAAGCAATAATTAGTTCGACTTTCCCTGTTTGTCCTGCTTGTAGAGGGGTAATCCGTCGGCACGCTGAAGATTAGGCCGCATCAGTAATTTCTCGAAGCTGTGCCACGAAAGCGCAGCCAGCACGAGGCTGCCGCCCACAGTGGCCACCAAAAAGGGCCAGCCTTGCAATTGCGTGCGCGCGATCAGGGTCAACAGTACGGGGAAATGCCACAAGTAAATCCCGTAGCTGATCTCGCCCACGTAGCGAAACGGGCGTGACCAAACCCCCGCCCGAAACGGCCACAAGATCGCACAGGTCACGCAGAATGCAAAGGCCGCGCACAGCAGAGTGCGGGCAAACACAATCGCTGCTGTTTCGTTCCAGTACACCGTTTCAGGTGGGACGTTTTGCCAGGCCACGGTTAGCAACAGCAGGGCCATCAGTGTGCAGATGGCAAATTTGCGCCGAGTAAAGCTCAGCTTGCCATCGCGCAGCAGCTTGGCGAGAACAATGCCGCTGGCGAATTCGTCCAACGTTCCTGGTAGCTGCGATGAATAGATGAACTGCACGATGGGTGACGCTGCGCCCGGAGGAAGTGCCTGGGTGGAGCCGTAGCGCCAGCCCAAGGCGATTGTGGCCAACAGCAAATAGATCTTAAGCGGCGAGTTGCGCGCCAGCCAAGGCGTGATCAATACCATCAACACATAGAACTGCATCTCCAGGCCGACCGACCAGTTGGGTGCATTCAGCGAGCCGTGGTACTCGGCCGACAGGTTGTGCACAAACGCCAGGTGTGTGCCGACATGCATCACGGTCGCCCAGCCATGTTGAAGCATGCCGGGGCTGACAAAGAGAATGAACGCCCCGATGGTGACCAGGTACAAAGGGGCAATGCGCCGCAAGCGCCGCAGCATGAAGGTTTGTCGCCAAGCTCTTCCTGGGCTCCTTTGGGCGTGGCTGTTCAGCGCCGTGTAGGCGATTACGAAGCCGCTGATGACAAGAAACAGGTCCACTCCTATCCAGCCCATGCGTGGCAGCTTGGCTAAACCTTCCATTGGAAAGTCGGGCCATGGACGAAGCGCGATCACGTGATAGAACAATACCAAGAGCGCAGCAAGGCCACGCAAAATGTCGATCATCGGAAAGCGTTTAGCGTTCATTGGCGAGTTGACGAAAGGAAGCTTTCGGTTGACGTGGGTGTGATCCAAGGGCCACTGGCTATAGGCCGTGCAGCCACTTTCTGTTGCGGCGCTGCGGCAAGCCTCTGCTCCGCCCAATGGGCCTAGTTCGGTACGTACCCCAGGGCGACCAAGGGCCCCTCTTTTTCGACGACAGCTTCGGGCCTGAAGCGCAGTCAGCGCATCTAACCGACCAGCACCCGCGAGGTCGCAACTCCTACGGGCATTGCTTGCATCATGCGTTCATACTTCTGATTCAAGATTTAGATCTTGCGTCTGCAAGCTTGTCTGCGTCGGCATACTCGTCCGCGGCCATCGTGGAGGCACCGAAAATAATGTCGTTTCAGTTTGCGCGAAACAGGGCCAAACCAGCGTTGCTAAACGGCATAACGTAAGCTGCCCGGTCCCGTTCCCCTTCCCGTGCCCCGGGGATCGCGGGCACTTTTCCTTCACGCTGCGCGTGAACGAGCCCGCTTGGCGAACTGACCGGTTTTCAGGTCGCTGTGCTGCGCTCCGCTCGGTGCGGCGCCGGCCAGAT
>JBJXEJ010000088.1:0-38433 GCA_046154125.1 Rhizobacter sp.
CAGCGCCTTCTAGACCGGGGAACAAACCGGGGCACAGATACCGGTGTCCTACGCGCATCGCAAGCACTGGAAACGCTTTCCGGCTGCCCTTCGATTCCGGTCCCGCACCATCCACGCGTCCCTCACAACACATTTGTCTCGTGTTGCCGCGTTCTCTGTGAGGCAAGCCTCGCCTTAAACTCGAAGCTTTCGTGGTCGCCGTGGCCGCAGGAGTGCAGTGGATGAAGGTGCTGGTGGCAGTCAAGCGTGTCGTTGACTACAACGTCAAGGTGCGCGTCAAGTCGGATGGCAGTGGCGTTGACCTCGCCAACGTCAAGATGAGCATGAATCCGTTCGATGAGATCGCCATCGAGGAGGCCGTTCGTTTGCGTGAGAAGGGCGTGGTCTCCGAGATCATCGCCGTGTCTTGCGGGGTGCTGGCTTGCCAGGAGACGCTGCGCACTGCGATGGCCATTGGCGCCGACCGCGCAATCCTGGTCGAGACCGAAGTCGAGCTTCAACCGCTGACGGTTGCCAAACTGCTGAAGTCCCTGGTCGACCGGGAGCAACCCGGTCTCGTCATCCTTGGCAAGCAAGCCATCGACGACGATTGCAATCAGACCGGGCAGATGCTCGCAGCCCTGGGCGACATGCCGCAAGCCACCTTTGCCTCGAAGGTCGAAGTGGTCGATGGGTTTGCTCGGGTCACCCGCGAAGTCGACGGCGGCCTGGAAACGCTGAAGCTCACGCTGCCGGCCGTCATCACGACCGACCTGCGCCTCAACGAGCCGCGCTATGTCACGTTACCCAACATCATGAAGGCGAAGAAGAAGCCGCTGGAGGTGCTGAAGCCTGCCGACCTTGGTGTCGATGTGCTGCCGCGAATCAAGACCTTGAAGGTCAGCGAACCGCCAAAACGCGTCGCTGGCATCAAGGTGCCGGACGTGGCCACGCTGGTTTCGAAACTCAAGACTGAAGCGAAGGTGATCTGACATGGCGACCCTGGTGATTGCCGAACATGACAACGCATCGCTGAAAGGCGCGACCCTCAACACCGTGGCCGCGGCGCTGAGGATCGGTGGGGTGGTCGACGTGCTGGTGGCCGGCCACGATTCGGGGGTTGCCGCGCAGGCCGCCTCGCGGATTGCGGGCGTCGGCAAGGTGCTGCACGCGAATGCGGTGGGGTTTCAGCATGGCTTGGCCGAGGCAGTCTCGGCCCAGGTGCTGGCGCTGGTTACTGCGCCCGGAAGCCTTTACTCGCACGTGCTCTTCGCCGCGACGGCGTCGGGCAAGAACATCGCGCCTCGCGTTGCTGCACTTCTCGACGTCGCACAGATCTCCGAGATCACGAAAGTCATCAGCGCCGATACCTTCGAGCGCCCGATCTATGCCGGCAACGCGATCGCGACCGTGCAATGTGCCGATGCCGTCTTGGTCATCACCGTGCGCGCCACTGGCTTCGATCCGGTCGCAGGCGAGGGTGGCTCGGCGGTGGTCGAGGTGATCGCGCCGGCAGCCGATGGGGGCAAGTCCAGCTTCGCTGGCGGCGAGATCGCCCGCAACGACCGGCCCGAACTGACCGCCGCCAAGATCATCGTCAGCGGAGGTCGTGCGCTGGGCAGTGTCGAAAAGTTCAACGAAGTGCTGACCCCGTTGGCCGACAAGCTCGGTGCCGCACTCGGTGCAAGCCGTGCGGCGGTCGATGCGGGTTATGCGCCGAATGACTGGCAGGTCGGTCAGACCGGCAAGATCGTCGCACCGCAGTTGTACGTGGCCTGCGGCATCAGCGGAGCAATCCAGCACCTGGCTGGCATGAAGGACAGCAAAGTGATCGTGGCGATCAACAAGGATGGCGAGGCGCCGATCTTCAGCGTCGCCGACTATGGCCTCGAGGCCGATCTTTTCGTCGCCGTTCCGGCGCTGGTGGCCGCGCTGTAGCAAGCCGTTCGGAGTTGCCCTGAAGGCATTTCGAAGCCACGCCAACAGGGTGACGCACAGGAGTACCCATGAGCTACGTCGCGCCGGTCAAGGACATGCTCTTCTGCATGAAGGAACTGGCGGGGCTGGGCGCTCTGGCCCAGCTGCCGGGCTTTGAAGACGCCGGCATCGACACGGCCGAGGCCGTGCTCACCGAGGCTGCACGCTATTGCGTCGAGGTTGTTGCGCCGCTGAATGCTGGAAGCGACCGTCACCCTCCGGTGTGGCGTGATGGCGTGGTCAGTACGGCCGCCGGATTCAAGCAGGCGTTTCGACAGTTTGTCGACGGAGGCTGGCAGGGGCTGCAGCACCCTGTCGAGTTCGGGGGTCAGGGCCTTCCCAAGACCATTGCTGCCGCCTGTTGCGAGATGCTCAACAGCGCCAGCGTCAGTTTTGCCCTGTGCCCATTGCTGACCGACGGTGCCATCGAAGCACTGCTGACGGCCGGCAGCGCCGAGCAACGCCGCTTCTTCTTGCCGAAGATGATCGACGGCACCTGGACTGGCACGATGAACCTGACCGAGTCGCAGGCGGGCTCCGACCTGGCGATGGTACGGACGAAAGCCGTGCCTCAGGGCGATGGGTCCTACCGCATCAGTGGTCAGAAGATCTACATCACGTATGGCGATCACGACCTTGCCGAGAACATCCTGCATCTGGTGCTCGCGCGCACGCCCGACGCGCCGCCGGGGGTCAAGGGGATCAGCCTGTTCCTGTGCCCGAAGTTCCTCGTCGAGCCTGATGGCTCACTCGGGCCACGCAACGACGTCTACTGCGCCTCGCTCGAACACAAGCTCGGCATCAAGGCCAGCCCGACCGCGGTTCTGGTTTTTGGCGACGATCAGGGCGAGGTCGGGGCCGGTGCCCTCGCGCAGCTGATCGGCGAGGAAAACCGCGGCCTCGAGTACATGTTCGTCATGATGAACGCCGCGCGCTTCTCGGTTGGTGTGCAGGGTATCGGCGTCGCAGAGCGCGCATACCAGCGCGCCGTGACTTATGCGCGGGACAGGGTCCAGAGTCGACCTGTTGATGCGTCGGTGCCCAGCGGTGCGGCCATCATTCATCACCCCGACGTCAAGCGCATGCTGTTGACCATGCGTGCCCACATCGAAGGGTGTCGCGCGCTGGCCTGCGTGTCGGCTGCGGCGTTCGACCAGGCCCATCACCACCCCGATGTCGTGGTGCGTCAGGCCAGTCAGGCGTTCCATGAGTTCACTGTGCCGCTTGTGAAGGGATTCAGCACCGAGATGAGCATCGATGTCACCAGCCTGGGCATCCAGGTTCACGGCGGCATGGGCTATATCGAGGAAACCGGTGCGGCGCAGCACTTTCGCGACGCCCGCATCCTGGCCATCTACGAGGGCACCACCGCGATCCAGGCCAATGACCTGGTCGGGCGCAAGACGCTGCGTGACGGCGGTGCCACTGCGCATGCCATCGCTGTGCGGATCGCCGAGGCCGAGAGTTCGCTGGCCAGCCGGATGAGCCCGGCCGCCAAGGCGATGCACCGGGAACTGCACGCCGCGCGCTGCGCGTTCGTCGAGGTGGTCGATTTCGTCGTGGCCCACGCCCGGTCGCAGCCGACCACGGTGTACGCCGGCTCGGTGCCCTACCTGATGCTTGCGGGCAAGGTCCTTGCGGGCTGGCAACTGGCCCGCGCCCTGGTGATTGCCGAGGACCAGCTGGCGCAGGAAAGCGGTGACGCGCCTTTCCTGCGGGCCAAGATCGCAACCGCCCGCTTCTTCGCCGAGCACATCCTGAGCACGGTACCCGGCATGCGCGACGCGATCATCAATGGCGCGGACAGCATCAACGGATTTTCGGTCGACTCGTTTTGAGCGCGCCTCGCTTTCCTTTCCCCGCGGTGCTGAGGAACCTGCCGCTGCCGATCATCGGCGCGCCGCTGTTCATCATCAGCCACCCACAACTGGTGATCGCGCAGTGCCTGGCTGGCGTGGTCGGTTCGATGCCGGCGCTGAACGCCCGTCCCGCGTCGCAGCTTGACGACTGGCTGGCCGAGATCACCGAAGCGCTGGCGGACTACAACGCAGCGCATCCGCAGCAGCCAGCCGCCCCGTTCGCCATCAACCAGATCGTCCACAAGAGCAACGACCGCCTCGAACACGACATGGCGCTGTGCGTGAAGCACAAGGTGCCGATCATCATTACTTCACTGGGCGCGCGCGTCGAGATCAATGACGCGGCCCACGGTTATGGCGGCATCGTGATGCACGACATCATCAATGACGCTTTTGCCCGCAAGGCGATCGAGAAGGGTGCCGACGGCCTGATTGCGGTGGCGGCAGGGGCCGGTGGCCATGCCGGCGTCAAGAGTCCGTTCGCGCTGATCCAGGAGATCCGCGAGTGGTTCGACGGCCCCCTGGCACTGAGCGGATCGATTGCCACCGGGGGTGCCGTGCTGGCTGCACAGGCCATGGGCGCGGACTTCGCATACATCGGTTCGGCCTTCATCGCGACCGACGAGGCGCGGGCGTCACCTGCCTACAAGCAAATGATCGTCGACAGTACGAGTGACGACATCGTCTACAGCAATCTCTTTACCGGTGTGCACGGCAACTACCTCAAAGGCTCGATCCGGCAGGCTGGCTTCGATCCGGATGTCTTGCCGGCGGGCAACCCGAGCACGATGAACTTCGGCGCCGACTCGGCCAAGGCCTGGAAAGATATCTGGGGGAGCGGACAGGGCGTCGGTGCGGTGAAGCGGGTGCAACCGGTGCGCGAACTGGTCTCGCGCCTGCAATCCGAGTATGCGCAGGCCCGCATGCGGCTCGCGCTGGCCTGATCGGCCGAAGTCAGTCGACCTCTTCGGCGTCCGAGTCGCAGCCGGAGCCGGCGGAGATCAGGCGGCGCGTGACGGCGGACACCGCCCTGCTCAGCCAACGGTGGTCCAGTCCCAGGAAGCGACCGGGCGCGCTGACCATCCCGCAGACGTAGCGCTGATCGGCCTCTTGCCACTGCAAAGCACGGCAAGTGCCCCGGCGCCGCCAGGTCACCAGTACGCCGATCGGGCAGGGCTCTGCGGCGCAGCACACGCCGCAGCCATTGCAGCGGGCACCCCAGGCCGGCTTGTCCGGTGCGGCGGGATGGATGGGAATGGTCTGGTGCGCAGGCATGCCAGTTCGGTTATCGCCGTTCTTTCACCTGCCTGACGGGCTGATCAAGGCCCGCAACACCGGCCATTCATCGGCAATCGCTGATCGACCCCGGTGTTAGCATCGCCGCCGTGACTTGAATGGTCCTTCCCGTCCCCCTACGCTGATTTGCAGCTTAGTCGGGTCGCTTGTCCGCCCACCGGTGCAGCCGGGTCGCGGAAGGTTTTTTAACCCACTATCGCGCTGGAAACCGGCGCACGAGGTGAGCGAGATGATGCAGGAATACAGAGCGAATTCGCATCTGTTCGGTGGTAACGCGCCCTACGTCGAAGAGATGTACGAGGCGTACCTCGACAACCCGGGTTCGGTCCCGGAAAACTGGCGGTCGTATTTCGACGCGCTGCAACACCTTCCGGCGGTCGATGGTTCCGATGAGCGCGATGTGGCGCATGCGCCGGTCGTCGAATCGTTTGCGCAACGGGCCAAGGCCAACGCGTTCGGAGCCAAGGCCAGCAGCGCCGATCTGTCGGTCGCGCGCAAGCAGGTCCACGTGCAATCGCTGATCGCAGCGTACCGATTCCTCGGGTCGCGTTGGGCCGATCTCGATCCGTTGAAGCGTCAGGAGCGTCCGAAAATCCCCGAACTCGAGCCGGTGTTCTACGACTTGACCGAGTCCGACATGGACATTTCGTTCAGCGCCAGCAACACCTATTTCTCGACCGCCGAGAACATGAGCCTGCGCCAGATCCTGCAGGCCCTGCGCGAGACCTACTGCGGATCGATCGGTGCCGAGTACATGCATGTCACCGACCCGACGGAAAAGCGCTGGTGGCAGCAACGCCTTGAGTCGATCCGATCGAAACCAACGTTCTCGACCGAGCAGAAGCGACATATCCTGGAAGAGCTCACCGCGGCTGAAGGACTCGAGCGCTACCTGCACACCAAGTACGTCGGCCAGAAGCGCTTTTCGCTCGAAGGCGGCGAAAGCTTCATCGCGTCGATGGATGAGCTGGTGCAACGTGCCGGCTCCAAGGGCGTGCAGGAAATCGTGATCGGCATGGCCCACCGCGGGCGCCTGAACGTGCTCGTCAACACGCTGGGCAAGACGCCGGCCGAGCTGTTTTCGGAGTTCGACCACACCGCGCCGGAAAGCCTGCCATCCGGTGACGTCAAGTACCACCAGGGATTCTCGAGCGACGTGACCACGCCCGGCGGGCCGGTGCACCTGAGCCTTGCGTTCAATCCCTCTCACCTGGAGATCGTCAATCCGGTCGTCGAGGGCTCGGTCAAGGCCCGACTCGATCGTCGCGGCGATGCGCAAGGCAACTCGGTGCTTCCGATCATCGTGCACGGCGATGCCGCATTCGCGGGACAGGGCGTCGTGATGGAGACGCTGGCTCTGGCCCAGACTCGGGGTTACTTCACCGGTGGCACGGTGCACCTGGTCATCAACAACCAGATCGGGTTCACCACCAGCGACCCGCGCGACACCCGATCGACGCTCTATTGCTCCGACGTGGTCAAGATGGTCGAAGCACCGGTGCTTCACGTCAACGGTGATGATCCTGAAGCGGTGGTGCTGGCTAGCCAGATGGCGCTCGACTACCGGCAGGAATTCAGCAAGGACGTCGTCGTCGACATCGTCTGCTTCCGCAAGCTCGGCCACAACGAGCAGGACACCCCCGCGCTGACGCAGCCTCTGATGTACAAGAAGATCGGTCAGCACCCGGGCACCCGCCGCCTGTACGGCGACAAGCTTGTCGCCCAGGGTGTGTTGCCTGCGGATGGCCCGGACGGGATGGTCAAAACCTTCCGTGCGGCGATGGATGAAGGCAAGCCTTCGTTCAGCCCCGTGCTCACCAACTACAAGAGCAAGTACGCGGTCGACTGGGCCCCCTTCCTCGGCAGGAAGTGGACAGATGCCGCCGATACCGCGCTGCCGTTGTCGGAGATCAAGCGCCTGGCCGAACGCATCACGACCCTGCCGAAGGATTTCAAGGTCCATCCGCTGGTCGAGAAGGTGCTGGCGGACCGGGCGGCGATGGGACGTGGCGAGATCAATGTCGACTGGGGCATGGGCGAGCACCTTGCCTTTGCATCACTGGTCGCCAGCGGCTACGCGGTGCGCCTGTCGGGCGAAGACTGCGGACGCGGCACATTCACGCACCGGCACTCGGTGCTGCACGACCAGAACCGCGAAAAGTGGGATGAGGGCACCTACACGCCGCTGAAGCACGTGGCTGAAGGGCAGGCGCCCTACGTCGTCATCGATTCGCTGCTGTCCGAAGAAGCGGTGCTCGGCTTCGAATATGGCTACGCTTCGGCCGAGCCGAACACGCTGGTCATCTGGGAGGCCCAGTTCGGTGACTTCGCCAACGGCGCGCAGGTGGTCATCGACCAGTTCATCGCTTCGGGCGAGGTCAAGTGGGGCCGGGCAAACGGCCTCACGCTGATGCTGCCGCACGGTTACGAGGGGCAGGGCCCTGAACACTCGTCGGCCCGCCTCGAACGCTTCATGCAACTGGCCGCCGACAACAACATGCAGATCGTGCAGCCGACCTCGGCCAGCCAGATCTTCCATGTGCTGCGTCGCCAGATGGTCCGCATGTTCCGCAAGCCGCTGGTGATCCTCACGCCGAAGTCGCTGCTGCGCGCCAAGGATGCAGCTTCACCGTTGAGCGAGTTCACCCGGGGCGAATTCCGAACGGTGATCGGGCCCAATCCGGCCGACATCGAAGCCGACAAGGTCAAGCGAATCATTGCGTGCTCGGGCAAGGTGGCGTACGACCTGATGAAACGTCGCGACGCCAAGAAGCAGAACGACACAGCCATCGTGCTGGTCGAACAGCTCTATCCGTTCCCGCACAAGGCCTTTGCTGGCGAGCTGAAGAAATTTCCCAATGCCAGCGAGATCGTGTGGTGCCAGGACGAGCCACAGAACCAGGGCGCATGGTTTTTCGTCCAGCACTACATCCACGAGAACATGGCCGAGGGCCAGAAGCTCGGTTACGCGGGCCGTCCGGCTTCCGCGTCTCCGGCCGTGGGTTACGCCCACCTGCACCAGGAGCAGCTGAAGTCGCTGCTCGATCAGGCCTTCGGCAAGCTCAAGGGATTCGTCCTCACGAAGTGAACCGTACCTTCGGCGGCACGCAGCGTCGCACTGGCGCCGCATGCCCGCTACACGGCAGCCGCCCTCTCCGTTCATTGAACGGGCCTGCACGGGTCAGGGGGACAGCCGCTTGAACTCCCAGAAAGAACACCATGTCCATCGTTGAAGTCAAAGTACCGCAACTGTCCGAATCCGTGGCCGAAGCCACGCTGTTGCAGTGGAAGAAGAAGCCCGGCGAAGCCGTCGCCATCGACGAAATCCTCGTCGAGATCGAAACCGACAAGGTCGTGCTGGAGGTGCCGGCGCCGGCTGCTGGCGTGATGGCCCAGATCGTCAAGAATGACGGCGAGAGTTGCGTGGCGGAGGAAGTCATTGCGCGCATCGATACCGCGGCCTCGCCGCAGGTCAGCCCGCTGGAAGTCAAGGTTGTGGCGCCGGATGCCGTCAGCGCCGCGACCGCGCCTGCATCCGCAGCTTCGGGTGTCCCAATGCCAGCCGCCGCCAAGCTGATGGCTGACAACCAGTTGGAGCCCGGCTCCGTTGCCGGCACTGGCAAAGGCGGTCGCGTGACGAAGGGCGATGTGATCGAGACGCTGGCCGCCGGTCTGCAAGCCCCGGTGGTGGCCGCGTCCGTACCCGCGAAGGCGCCGGCCGCCTTGCCCGCTGCAGTCGCGCCCGCGGTTGCGCGGCCACTTCCCTCGGTGGCCGTACCCGGGCCGGTGAACCTGGGCGACCGCCCCGAACAGCGCGTGCCGATGTCCCGACTGCGTGCGCGCGTCGCCGAGCGGCTGCTGCAATCGCAGGCCACCAACGCCATCCTGACGACCTTCAACGAGGTCAACATGGCGCCGGTGATGGACATGCGCAAGCGCTTCCAGGAGAAGTTCGAGAAGGAGCACGGCTGCAAGATCGGCTTCATGAGCTTCTTCGTGAAGGCCGCGGTCGCCGCGCTGAAGAAGTACCCGATCATCAATGCCAGCGTCGATGGCAACGACATCGTCTACCACGGCTATTTCGACATCGGCATCGCGGTGGGCTCGCCGCGCGGACTGGTGGTGCCGATCCTGCGCAATGCCGATCAGATGAGCTTTGCCGACATCGAGAAGAAGATCGCCGAGTACGGCAAGAAGGCCTCTGAGGGCAAGCTGGCGCTGGAAGAGTTGACCGGTGGAACCTTCTCGATCAGCAACGGTGGCACCTTCGGCTCGATGCTGTCGACTCCGATCATCAACCCGCCGCAATCGGCCATCCTGGGCGTGCATGCGACCAAGGACCGTGCGGTCGTCGAGAACGGTCAGATCGTCGTGCGTCCGATGAACTACCTCGCGATGTCGTACGACCACCGCATCATCGACGGCCGCGAAGCCGTGCTGGGGCTGGTCGCGATGAAGGAAGCGCTGGAAGATCCGGCGCGTCTGCTGTTTGATATCTGATTCGAGACCCGAGGAACACTTCATGAGCAAGCAATTCGACGTGGTCGTCATCGGCGGCGGGCCGGGCGGCTATGTGGCGGCGATCCGCGCCGCGCAACTGGGCTTCAGCACGGCCTGCATTGACGAGTGGAAGAACGACAAGGGCGGCCCCGCACCGGGCGGCACCTGCACGAATGTCGGCTGCATTCCGTCGAAAGCCCTGCTGCAATCGAGCGAGCATTTCGAGCACGCCGAGCACAGCTTCGCCGACCATGGCATCGGGCTGTCGAACCTGACCATCAACGTGGCAAAGATGCTCGGTCGCAAGGATGCGGTAGTGAAGCAGAACAACGACGGCATCCTGTACCTGTTCAAGAAGAACAAGGTGACGTTCTTTCATGGGCGCGGGTCGTTCGCGAAGGCCGGTGAAGCCGGCTACGACATCCAGGTCAGCGGTGCGTCCGACGAGGTGATCGCTGGCAAGCACATCATCATCGCGACCGGTTCGACTGCGCGTTCGCTGCCGGGTGCCGCGTTCGACGAGGACCTGATCCTGTCGAACGATGGCGCCTTGCGCATCGGTGAGGTGCCGGATACCCTGGGCGTGATCGGTTCGGGCGTCATCGGGCTGGAGATGGGCTCTGTGTGGCGTCGCCTCGGGGCCGAGGTGACAGTGCTCGAAGGCTTGCCGACTTTCCTGGGCGCGGTCGATCAGCAGATTGCCAAGGAAGCGCACAAGGCATTCACCAAGCAGGGTCTGATGATCGAGCTCGGGGTCAAGATCGACAAGGTCACGTCGGGCAAGTCCAGCGTGACCATCACGTACACCAACGCCAAGGGCGCGGCCTGCAAGCTCGAGGTCGACAAGCTGATCGTCTCGATCGGCCGCGTGCCCAATACCGTCGGCCTGAATGGCGAAGCGGTGGGCCTGAAGCTCGACGAGCGGGGTGCGATCACGGTCGATGGCGATTGCCGGACCAACCTGCCCAACGTCTGGGCCGTCGGCGATGTGGTGCGTGGCCCGATGCTGGCGCACAAGGCCGAAGAGGAGGGCGTGGCGGTGGCCGAGCGGATCGCTGGTCAGCACCCACACGTCGACTTCAACACCGTGCCCTGGGTGATCTACACATCCCCGGAGATCGCCTGGGTCGGCAAGACCGAGCAGCAGCTCAAGGCCGAAGGGCGCGAGTTCAAGGCGGGCACGTTCCCATTCCTGGCCAACGGCCGGGCGCGTGCAATGGGCGACACGACAGGCATGGTCAAGATGCTTGCCGATGCGAAGACCGACGAAATCCTCGGCGTGCACATCGTCGGGCCGTTTGCGTCCGAATTGATTGCCGAAGCGGTGGTGGCCATGGAGTTCAAGGCGAGCGCCGAAGACATCGCGCGAATCTGCCATGCCCATCCGTCGCTGAGCGAGTCGACCAAGGAAGCCGCGCTGGCGGTGGACAAGCGGACCCTGAACTTCTGATCGATCCCGCAGCCCCTTCCGGGTTGCGGGACTCGACTCGAGTGCCCTCGGGCTGTCGCGCGAACGCATATCTCGGGGACCTTCATGCCTGTTCGGCAGCTCTACCTGCAGACACTTGCCGAGCGAGGGTACGCCGCCGATCCGGCACAGCTGGCTGCGATCTCAGCACTCGAGCGCTGCGAGAACGAATGGATCGATTACAAGTCCCGGCGGCGCAACGCGCTGACCAGGCTGCTGATCCGGCCCGAGATTCCTCGGGGCGTCTACATGTACGGCGGCGTCGGCCGCGGCAAGAGCTTCCTGATGGATTGCTTCTTCAACTCGGTGCCGCTGGAGCGCAAGGTCCGTCTGCATTTTCACGAGTTCATGCGTGAGGTGCATCGAGAACTGGCCGATCTGCACGGAACGGTCAACCCGCTGGAGGTACTCGGCCAGCGCATGTCACGTCGCTTCCGCCTGATCTGCTTCGACGAGTTTCATGTGTCCGACATCACCGATGCGATGATTCTGTATCGGCTGCTTGAATCCCTGTTCAACCACCGGGTGAGCATCGTGACGACTTCCAACTTTCATCCCGACGGGCTGTATCCGAACGGCCTGCACCGCGAGCGCATCCTGCCCGCCATCCAACTGCTCAAGGACCGCCTGGAGATCCTCAACGTCGACGCGGGAACCGACTACCGGCGGATCACGCTGCAACAGGTCGAGATGTATCACACCCCGCTGGGTGCAGCAGCCGACGCGGCAATGACAGCCGCGTTCGACCGACTGGCCGAGACGAAGGACGAGAATCCCCGGCTGAACATCGAGCACCGCGTCTTGAAGTCGCGGCGGCGTGCGGGTGGTGTGGTGTGGTTCGATTTCCAGGAGCTGTGCGGAGGCCCGCGTTCCCAGAACGACTACCTGGAACTGGCCTCGCAGTTTCACACCGTGCTGGTGTCGGGCGTGGTGCAGATGTCGCCCCGCCTGGCCTCGGAGGCGCGTCGCTTTACCTGGCTCGTCGACGTGATGTACGACCGTCGGGTCAAGCTCGTGCTGTCGGCCGAGGTGACGGCGGAGGAGCTTTACACGGAAGGCCCGCTGGCGCACGAGTTTCCGCGCACGGTGTCCCGCTTGCATGAAATGAGATCCCCCGAATTCCTGGCTTTGGCCCGACGTGATGTGGAGACTGCGCTGACATGAATCCAAACGGCCGTGCGGCCTGTCCCGGCATACCCTGGCTGGTGGTTGCCCTGCTGGCCATGTGCCCCATGGCCTGGGCTGGCGATTACTCGAGCGAGAAGGCGCGCATCAACAAGGCCAAGGGCGAAGCTGATGCCGTCCTGGCTGCCAAGGAAGCCGAATGTCGTCTGCGGTTCGTCGTCAATGCCTGCCTGATAGAAGCTCGGCAGCAGCATCGGGCGGTGGTCCAGCCCTTGCACGAAGAACTGATCCTGCTCGACGAGAAGCAGCGAAAGCAACGCGCCGCAGATCGCACCGAACGCATTCGCGCGAAATCGGACCCATCGTCCGGCGCGGCCGATGCTCCGGCGATGCCGGTGGCCTCCGCCTCTGCGCCGGTGACTGCTGCATCTCGTCCTGCGCCGCGGCCGTTGATTCGACCCCGACTCCGGTCATTCGGTATGCCCAGCGAGTCGCCGCTCGGCGACATGCCTGGGGCGCTGTCCGACCCTCCCCCGGGCACAGCGGCGGGCGTGATGGAGGGCACCTCTGCAGGCTCGGTGCACACACGCAAGCGCCTCACGCCGATGCCGAATGCGAATGCCCTCAAGGATTCGAATGATCGTGCGCAGGAGATCGACGAGCGAAGGGAACGCGTGCTGATGCGAAATGCCGAGAAGGCAGCCAAGAAACCGCCTTCGGCGCCTTTGCCCGTGCCAGGCGCTGCGTCGTCGGCGACTCGCTGAGCCTCAGCGCCGCCGTCAGCCAGCGAGGGCGTCGACGCGCACCAGCGCGAGCGACAGGTTGTCGCCGCCGCCACGTGCCCGCTGGCGTGCCTTGTCGATGAGCATCTCACTGGCTTCGCGCGGAGGCAGTGCATCCACGATCGCGCCGAGTTCGCGCGGGGTGAAGTAGTGCCACAGGCCGTCGCTGCAGGCGAGGACGGTGTCGCCACGCTCCATGCACTCAATGCGGGTCACGGTCAGCGGTGGATCCTGCGTCGTTCCCAGGCATCCCGTCAGCAGGTTCGACTGGGGATGACTGTTGGCTTCCTCTTCGGACAGCTGGCCCTCGTTGACCAGACGTTGCACGAACGAGTGGTCGCTGGTGCGACTGACCATTTCAGCGCCACGAAAGAAGTAAACCCGGGAGTCGCCGGCATGCACGATGTGGCACTCCCGCGTCGGACTGATCAGGAATGCCGCCACCGTGCTGTGGGGCTCCTCCTCGGCCGTGATCGCAGTCAGCTTGATCATGAGGTGCGCTTCGAGCACCAGTTGCTTCAGAGTCTCGGCCGGGTCGTCTCGGCTGGGTGCGTAGCGCTCGAAAAGCTGCTGCGCCGTCAGGATGACCTGATCGGCCGCCTTGCGACCGCCGCTCTTGCCACCCATGCCGTCTGCGAGTACCCCAAGCGCACATCCCGGCACTCGGGCGTGGGGAATGATCTCGACCTGATCTTGCTGGTAGGCGCGATCACCCCGATGTATGCCGGTGGCGGCGGACAGCCGGTGGCCCTGCGCGTTGGAAGTCATGTCAAAAACTATAATCGGTTCTCCTGGCGGAATCTCGTGAAGAGTTCGCAGTGACCTCCTGATGAACTCCAACCTGCACTCGCTGCCTCGCCTCCTCATCGAACTGCGCATCGAACACGGTGACCTCGACGGGCTGATCGATCAAGCGAGCCTCGGCCTGCCCGAGGACGAGTTGATGCTGCGGCGTTTGAAAAAGCGTCGCCTGGTGCTCAAGGACCAGATTTCCCGAATCGAAGCCGAGCTCGATCCCCCTCAGCCGGCATGAATCGACGGCCGTGCTGGAGGGTCGGTCGGTGAGCCCGTTGTGCATCGCCGTGCGGCAGGCGTTCTCGACCTCGGGGTCCCTGTCGCACGCGGATCCCGGCTACATCGAGCGCGAAGTCCAGTTGTGCATGGCCGCTGCGGTGGCTGAAGCCATCGACGCTCGCGGCACTCTCGTGGCCGAAGCAGGCACGGGAGTGGGCAAGACTTTCGCGTACCTGGTGCCGACGCTGTTGTCCGGCGCTCGTGCGCTGATCAGTACCGCCACGAAGAGCCTGCAGGACCAGCTGTTCTTGCGCGATCTGCCGCGCCTGCGCAACGCGCTTTCGCTGCCGACGACGGTAGCCCTGCTGAAAGGGCGCGGCAGCTATCTGTGTACCCACCGGATGACGCAGGCACGCCATTCCTCCGACCCGTCGGATCGATGGGCTGCTCGGACGCTGTCCAAGATCGAAGCGTGGTCCCACGCCACGGCGACGGGCGATCTGGCCGAGATCGATGGCCTTGACGAGCGCAGCAGCGTGATATCGCTGGTGACCTCGACGCGCGAGAACTGTCTTGGCAGTGATTGCCCAGATTTCCGCAGCTGTCATGTGATGAAGGCGCGGCGAGACGCGATGGCCGCCGACGTCGTCGTGGTCAATCACCACCTGTTCTTCGCCGACATGAGTCTGCGCGAAACCGGTGTTGCCGAGCTTCTGCCCAGCGTCGACGTGGCGGTTTTCGACGAAGCGCATCAGTTGTCGGAGGCCGGCGTCGCATTTCTCGGCGTCACCCTGTCCAGCGGCCAGTTGCTCGACACCGCGCGAGACATGCTGGCCGTGGGTTTGCAGCAGGCCCGCGGCCTGGCCGCTTGGCAAGACCTGGCTGCGATTTGCGACCGCGCGGCCCGCGAGTTGCGGCTGGCCTGTGTGGGTGTGAACCGAACTGTCGATGACAGCGGGCCACGCACGCCGCGCGGCTCGATGAAGCTGCGCTGGGAAGATCGCGCATCGCGACCTGAGTTTGGCGAGGCGCTGGCGCAGGCGGGCGTTGCTTGCGCTCACGCCCACGCAGCACTTGACACGGTGTCCGAGCTGTCACCGGATTTCGTCAAGCTCGCCGATCGGATGGCGCACCTTCACGAGCTCGCCGAGCGCTTTGCCGTGTCCGCTCGGTCGGGCCAGGTGCGCTGGATCGAAATCACCACGAATCAATGTCGGCTCGTCGAGTCGCCTCTCGACATCCGTGACGCGTTGCGCGAGCAGATGGTCGCAGCGCCCAAGGCCTGGATATTCACTTCAGCCACGCTGGGTGAGGACGACAGGCTGTCCTGGTTCACCGAGCCGGCCGGTCTGAGCGAGGCGGTGACCTTGCGTGTCGGCAGTCCGTTCAACTATGCGGAGCATGCCCGGCTGTATGTCCCTTCGCAGTTTCCGAAGCCCAATGAGGGCGATCACCCGATTGCCGTCGCACGGCTTGCAGCCCGCTGTGCACGTGCGCTGGGTGGACGCACTTTCGTGCTGACGACCACGCTGCGTGCGCTGCAGGCGATCGGCGATCGCCTGCGGTCCGCCTTCGAAGCCGCGGGCGACGACATGGCCGTGCTGGTACAGGGCCAGTTGCCGAAGCGGCAACTGATGCAGATGTTCCTGGCACATCCGCGATCGGTGCTGGTCGGTTCCCAGACGTTCTGGGAGGGCATCGACGTCCCGGGCGATGCGTTGCAGTGCGTGCTGATCGACAAGCTGCCGTTCCCGCCGCCGAACGATCCGCTGGTCGAAGCTCGCGTGAAGCGACTCGAAAGCGAAGGGCGCAATGCGTTCACCGACTACTTCGTTGCCGAGGCGGCGGTGTCGTTGAAGCAGGGGGCGGGGCGCCTGATTCGCAGCGAGACCGATCGCGGCCTGCTGGTGGTCTGCGATCCCCGGATGACGTCGATGGGTTACGGCAAGCGGCTTCGGCTGGCGCTGCCAGCGATGCCGCGTCTCGAATCCGAGGCCGAGGCACTGGGCTGGCTCGCCATGCTGGCCAGCGCGCGCTGACCCGTTGATCTTTGCTGGGTCAGACCACTGTCACCACATCTGCCACCAAGGGCGTGTCGCAGACCTGACGCCTTCTCCGGTGAGCAAGGCACTGTTCGGGAAGTTTTGACGCATCACGCGTTCAGCGTCGTCGCGCAACTGGTCCAGGCCGAGCCGGTCGTAGCTGCGGATCAGGATCGACAGCGCCTCCTCCGTCGACGGTGAGTACTGGAACTCCTGAATCGTCTGCTGCGCCCGGTTCGCCGCAGCGACGTAGGCACCTCGTCGGAAGTAGTAGCGGGCCACGTGGACCTCGTACTCGGCCAGCGAGTTCACGATGTAGGCCATCCGCTCACGCGCCTCGACGGAATACTTCGACTGCGGATACTGATCGATCAATTGCTTGAATGCCTGGTAGGCGTCGCGCGAAGCCTGCTGATCCCGCTCGGACAGGTTCTGTCGCGACAGGTTGCCCAGGAAACCCAGGTTGTCGTTGAAGTTGATCAGCCCCTGCAAGTACATGGCGTAGTCGATCGCCGGGCTGGTCGGGTGCAGCTTGATGAAGCGCTCGATCGTCGCCAGCGCCTGCGCCTTTTCACCGGAGCGGTAGAGGAGGTAGGAGCGCTCGAGCTGTGCCTGCTGTGCCAGGATGGTGCCAGCGCCGCGGCCTTCCAGCGACTCATACATCTTCGCCGCCTTGTCGAAGTTGCCGGCGTCCTGCTCGTCACGTGCCTCTGCGTACAATTTTTCCGGCGACCAATCGGCCGTTGGGTCTTTCGGTGGTGCATTGCAACCTGCCAACATACAGGCCAGAACGAGTCCCACCCCAGTCAGCGTTGCGGGCCTCTTGGCATGACGTTTGTCGCAGCGCTTGAAATTCATGATCGACTGTCCCGACGGCCCGCCGGAAATCCCAAAAAAATGACCACTGAGTATACGGTTGGCCCCATCGCGCTTCCTCCGTCCGAGGCGCTCGACGATGAGCTCGCCATGAGCGCGGACGACCCGGGTGACCCCGCGATCAACGAGCCGGAAGGCATCCCGGCAGAACGCCGGCAGGCGACGGTGACGTCTGCACTGCATGGATCCAGACTCGACAAGGCCCTGGTGTCCATGGCTGGCGAGTTTTCCCGCAACCATCTGCAGTCGCTGGTCGATTCGGGGCATGTGTGGGTGGATGGGCGCCCACAGACGTCGGCATCCCGCAAGGTTCTTGCGGGGCAGGTGCTCACCGTGGAACTGATGCCGACCCAGGAATGCCAGGCGTTCCGGCCAGAGCCGATCTCGCTGGATATCGTTCACGAGGACGAACATCTGATGGTCGTCAACAAGCCAGCCGGGATGGTGGTTCACCCGGCCGCCGGCAACTGGTCCGGCACATTGCTCAACGGTCTGCTGGCCCACCATGCGGGAGCTGGCCGCCTGCCTCGCGCCGGCATCGTGCATCGGCTGGACAAGGACACCTCCGGCTTGATGGTGGTTGGAAAGACACTGACGGCAGTGACTGCACTGGTCCGCCAGATCGCCGCACGCGATGTCCGCCGCGTGTACCTGGCGATCTGTCACGGGAGTTTCGAGCATCGAACCCTTCGTATCGAGGCACCGATCGGCCGCGACCCGCGGTCCCGGGTGCGCATGGCCGTGGTCTCGTCCGGTCGACCGGCGCGCACGGATGTGGAGCGGCTCGTGGTGGTGGACGATGGCCCCGGATCGGGCCTGAGCGCTCTGCGTTGCAGCCTGCACACGGGGCGCACCCACCAGATCCGGGTGCACCTGGCCTCGGTCGGGCACCCGCTGCTGGCGGATGCGACCTATGGAGGCCGCGAGGGCCATGGGATGGCGCGGCAGGCGTTGCACGCGACCCGCCTCGGTTTCGATCATCCGGTAGATGGTCGGCCTCTGGCTTTCGAGGTGTCGCCTCCGGCCGATTTCGCGCAGATCTGGCAACTTCTGACCGCGTCGGTCTGACGGGGCTTCCTCCGCTACACTCCACCTTGCTCCGTTGTGAAACGCACCCAGTTCCCGAGGGTGAACGACGAGACAGCCGCAGACGCGCGCATTGCCGCCGGAGAGTCGCTCTCGTCGATCCGCACGGCCGCATTCGCCGCGACGCTGCGCCACCCTGGTGAAGGGTCCGTGCTGCGAGGCGACTGGACGAGAACAGATCCTGAACATCCACCGGTCATGGCCGGTCGAGGACGACCACGAGACACATGAATACACAGGATGCGAAGCGCGTCCTTCAGACCGCGCTGATCTGCGCCCGGGAGCCGCTCGGGATTCGCGACATGCGTGCGCTTTTCGCTGACGAACTCGGCGCCGATGTCCTTCATGAGCTCCTTGACGAGCTGGTGCGTGACTGGGAAGGTGAAGGCGTCGAGCTGGTGGCCGTGTCGACGGGATGGAGATTCCAGAGTCGTCCGGAGATGCGCGAGTTCCTGGATCGGTTGAATCCGGAAAAGCCGCCCAGGTACTCACGGGCGGTGATGGAGACCCTGGCCATCATTGCCTACCGTCAACCGGTCACCCGCGGCGACATCGAAGACATACGCGGCGTGACGGTGGCCAGTCAGATCGTCAAGCAGCTCGAGGATCGCGGTTGGGTCGAGGCCATCGGTTACCGTGAGGCGCCGGGTCGCCCTGCTTTGCTCGCCACGACACGACAGTTCCTCGACGACCTCGGGCTTTGCAGCCTCGAACAACTTCCCCTCATCCAGGGTGCGCCGGCTTTGCCGGACTCCCTCGGCGACCTGCTGCCCGATCAGGGCGTGCTGATCGACTCCCAGGATTCACCTGAACCGGTCTCCGAGACCGCGACGCTATCTGTCGCGCCTCTGGTGGCCGAAGCCCTCGACCTTTCACCCGACCCAGCGGCGGACGCCGCACCCATGGAACGCCCGAATGAACCCAAATCCTGACCACGCACCCGAAATCGACGGTGACGCGACTTCTGCCGAGTTGCCGAACGCGGGAGCTGAAGCGCCGACCAAACCGGCGCGGCGCAAGCGGGCCGTGAAGGCGACCTCCGTCGCGACAGCCGAAGAAAACTTGTCCGCTGAGGCGGTGGACGCCTCGGCTGCAGTCGCCGAAGCGATGGCACCGCCCGACGTCAAGGCGGCGGCTGCCGAGTCGGTCGATGCCGACAGGGCACCCGATTCGGACGCTCCTGATTCGATTCGCCAGGCGCGAAACCCACGGCGACGTGGCCCGCGTCCTGACGACGCAGCCGACTCCGATGCAGCCGTCTCTGCGGGCGATGAGTCGGATGATGGGGATCAGCCCGAGCCCCTTTTCTCGCTCGAGCCGGCAGAGCCGCCCGCCCAGGTTGGTGAGGTTTTTGCGCAGGTGCTTTCGGGTGAATTCGACATCGAGCCGTCCGCCGATGAAGTGGCCGCGCCGCCAAAGCGGGTGCTGCGTCCGGAACCGGAGGCGCCCAAGCTGCACAAGGTCCTCGCGCAATCGGGCATCGGCTCGCGACGCGACATGGAGCAGGCCATCCTTGACGGTCAGGTCGAGGTCAACGGGCAACCGGCACACACCGGCCAGCGCATCTCGTTCGGTGATCAGGTCAAGGTCAACGGCAAGCCGGTCCGGATTCGCATCATCCCGCCGCCGCCGCGCATCATTGCCTATCACAAGCCGACCGGCGAAGTGGTGACGAACGACGATCCCGAGCACCGGCCCACAGTGTTCCGTCGTCTGCCTAGGCTGCCGCAGGGCAAGTGGCAGTCGGTCGGTCGCCTCGACATGAACACCGAAGGCCTTCTGCTGTTCACCAACTCGGGTGAACTGGCAAATCGCCTCATGCATCCCCGCTTCGGCATCGAACGCGAGTACGCGGTGCGGGTGCTGGGGACCCTGGATGCGGAGTCGAAGGCGATGCTGCTGGAGGGAGTGACCATCGATGGTCAGCTGGCCAGCTTTCGCTCGATCGAGAACGGTGGCGGCGAGGGCCTGAATCACTGGTACCGGGTGGTCATCACCGAGGGGCGGAATCGCGAGGTACGCAAGCTGTTCGAGGCAGTCGACCTGACGGTCAGCCGCCTGATTCGTATCCGCTACGGATGCATCGTGTTGCCGCGTGGTTTGCGTCGGGGTGTGTGGGTTGATCTGGAGGACAGTGACGTTCGGGCAATCCGCCGACTGGCCGGTGGCGAATCCGACGGCGGTCCGCGTGAGCCCCGTCCCAACCCGCGTGAGGGCCAGCAGGCCCGACCGCAGCGCGGTCGCGAAAAGCAGCCGCAGGCCGAACGTCGCAACGATCGGCCGCCGCGGCAGGCGGTGGGCGATCGCCCCTTTACCGAGGGGCGCGGCCCCCGTCCGCCTCAGACTGAGGCGCCACTGCGGGCCGAACGCGTGATCGAGGATCGACCGCCCCGGGACGACGATCTGGATGACGATTTCGATCCTTCGCGAATTCCGAATCCGCTCGAGCAAACCTTCGACAAGCGCTTCGTGCAAAACCCGCGCACGCCGGCTGGCGGGCGCAATTTCCGAACCGGCGGCGGAGGCTTCGGCGCAGGTGGCAGCGCACCGCCCGCGCCGAAGAAAGGCGATGGGCCGCGACAGCCTGATCCGATGCAGACGTCGGTCGGCTACATCGGCGGAGAAGCCTTCCATCGCAAGCATGCCCGTAATGGCGGCGGTGGGCAGGGCGGCGGCGGACGCGGTGGAAACCGCGGAGGCGGCGGTGGGAACAGCGGTGGCGGTGGCGGTGGCGGGCGTCGCGGGCGCTGATTTCGAAGGTGCCCACGGTAGAATCCGAGGCTTTGTCCAGCTCTATCCCAACAGGAATGAATTCCATGGCCATCGAACGCACGCTCTCCATCATCAAGCCTGACGCTGTCGCGAAAAACGTCATCGGTCAGATCTACTCCCGTTTCGAAGGTGCGGGCCTCAAGGTGATCGCTGCGCGCATGGCGCATCTGTCCCGCGGTGAGGCCGAGGCCTTCTACTCAGTGCACAAGGCACGCCCGTTCTTCAAGGATCTGGTCGATTTCATGATTTCCGGTCCGGTGATGATCCAGGCTCTCGAGGGTGAGAACGCCATCATCAAGAACCGCGATCTGATGGGCGCCACCGACCCGAAGAAGGCCGAGAAGGGCACGATCCGCGCCGACTTCGCTGACAGCATCGATGCGAATGCTGTGCACGGTTCCGATGCAGCCGAGACGGCCGCCGTCGAGATCGCGTTCTTTTTCCCTGGCGCGCAGGTCTATAGCCGCTGACCACAGCCGCCGATCCCCGCTGTTGCGGCCACCTGGGCCTTCCATGACCACCGCCGTCAACCTGCTCGACTTCGATCTGGCTGGCCTGACGGCGTACTGCGAGCAACTCGGTGAGAAGCGTTTCCGCGCGACGCAGTTGTTCCGCTGGGTGCACCAGCGAGGGGTGGCCGACTTTGCGCAGATGTCCGATCTGGCGAAGTCGTTTCGCGACAAGCTCGGTGCGGTCGCCGAACTTCGTGTTCCTGGCTTGCTCAGCGAGCAGGCCTCCACCGACGGCACGATCAAGTGGCTGTTCGATGTGGGCCATGGTGACGCGGTCGAGACGGTGTTCATCCCCGAAGCCGACCGCGGTACCTTGTGTGTGTCTTCTCAGGCCGGCTGCGCAGTCGGCTGCCGTTTCTGCTCCACCGGTCATCAGGGCTTCAGCCGCAATCTCACCACCGCCGAGATCGTCGGTCAGCTCTGGTTCGCTGAGCACCATCTGCGTCAACGCCTGGATTTGCCTGAAGGCACGCGGGCGATCACCAACGTCGTGATGATGGGAATGGGCGAACCGCTTCAGAACTACGCGGCTCTGCTTCCAGCCTTGCGAGTGATGCTGGATGACCATGCATACGGTCTGTCAAGGCGCCGCGTCACGGTCTCGACTTCTGGCGTGGTCCCGATGATCGATCGCTTGCGCGAAGACTGCCCGGTCGCGCTGGCGGTATCGCTGCACGCGCCGAACGACGTGTTGCGCGATGACCTGGTGCCTCTGAACCGCAAATATCCGCTGGCCGAATTGCTGGCAGCCTGCGTCCGCTATCTCGAATCCGCACCGCGCGATTTCATCACCTTTGAATACTGCATGCTTGACGGCGTCAACGATCGCTCCGAGGACGCCCGGCAGCTTGTCGATCTGGTACAGGGTCGGGCTCGCGATGATCAGGGGGACTCCATCCACGCAAAGCCTGTGTCGTGCAAGCTGAATCTGATTCCGTTCAACCCGTTTCCTGCCTCGGGCCTGCTCTGCAGTCCGCGGCCACGAGTAATCGAGTTCGCGGGTGTCCTGCAAGATGCTGGAATCGTGACCACGATACGCAAGACCCGTGGTGACGACATCGATGCTGCATGTGGTCAGTTGGCCGGCGAGGTGCAGGACCGCACCCGCGTCGATCGGCGACTTGCCGGGCGGGCAGCAATTCCGATCCTGCCCGTGAACACATTGGCGGCACCTGCGAACGGGTCACTGATCAACAAAGGATGCGCATGAGGATTCCGGCTGTCAGCATCGACTTGCGTGACGTGATCTGCAGATGGTCGGCCTGCTTGGCAATGATCGGCTTGTCTCTGTTGGCGGGGTGTGCCGTGCCGCCTTCTTCCTCGGCTGCTGCCGGTGCCCGGGATTCGGTGGTGAACGGGCCCGTCACCACAACGGGCACCAAGGACCGCGTTACCCAGTCCGACGAAACAGAGGCTTCGCGACGTGCCCAGGTGCGGCTTGAACTGGCCGGTGCGTATTTCGGGCGCGGCCAGATGACGACCGCTCTCGACGAGGTCAAAAAATCCATTGCTGCCGATCCGAACGTGTCTGCGGCCTTCAACCTGCGCGGTCTCATCTACGGCAGCCTGGGTGACCACCGATTGGCCGAGGAGAGTTTCCGGCGTGCCTTGCAGATCAACCCGAACGATGCAGACTCGATGCAGAACTTCGGCTGGTACCTTTGCCAGCAATCGCGCTTCAGCGAGGCGAATGCGCTGTTCCTGCAGGCCTTGGCCGTCCCGCAATATCAGGACAGTCCGAGGACGCTGTTGACACAAGGCATTTGCCAGGCCCGCAGCGGCAAGAACGACGAGGCCGAGCGAACCTTGGTTCGCGCATACGCCCTCGAGCCGGGTAACCCTGCGATCGCAGTCAACCTCAGTGAGGTGCTGTATCGCAGAGGCGACCTGGAACGTGCTCGTTTCTACATCCGTCGCGTCAATACCGTCCCGAATCTGGTCAGTCCCCAGACTCTTTGGCTGGCTGCACGCATCGAGAACAAGTCTGGCAACGCAGCAGGTGTGGCCGATCTCGGCGGCCAGTTGCGCAGCCGCTTTCCGGAGTCATCGGAGGCCAATTCATATGCGGAAGGGCGGTTCGATGAGTGAGGTCAAATCCACCGCAGAAGCGTCCTCCGTGCTTCGTGCTTCGTCCAAGAGTGCCGGCGAAATGCTGCGCGAAGCGCGGCAGGCCAAGGGGCTGCACATTGCGGCATTGGCTGCCTCGATCAAGGTGTCGCAGCGCAAGCTCGAACTGCTCGAAGCAGACAGGATCTCTGAATTGCCGGACGCTACCTTCGCGCGGGCGCTTGCACAGACGGTGTGTCGCAGCCTGAAGACGGACCCGACGCCGGTGCTGGCTGCCCTGCCACAGGCACCCAGTTATCGCCTTGAAGGGGTCGACGAAGGAATCAACACGCCGTTCCGCGATCGGCCAGGTCGACACGAACCGACCGATTTCTCGGCTCTGGCGTCGCCCGCTGTCTGGGCGCCGGCCTTGATCATTCTGGCGGCCGTCGCCGTGTACCTGATCCCGTCCACTTGGGTGGCCGACCTTCAGGCCGTATTTTCGGGTCGGCACACAGCGTTGCCGGCGGAGCCTGCGCCAGCGCCAGTCGAGGTCACTGCGGCGGTTGAAGTGCCGGCGGTCGGGTCCGCAGATGCCGCGTCGCCACCGGCGCTTGTTGCATCCGACCCTGCCGGCAATGCGTCCATCGTCGAGCAGGCCGCCCCGGCCGCCCCGGTCGTCGCTTCGGTCGCGACTCCCGATCCAGCCCTCTCCGGGCCGAGTCTCGGACCGTTGCAAGTAAAGGCAACGCAAGCGTCCTGGGTCGAGGTGGTCGATTCGCGTTCACAGGTGCTGATTGCGCGCATGCTTCAGCCGGGCGAAACCATCGTGCTCGATGGCGCGATGCCACTGAGACTCAAGGTGGGCAATGCAGTTGGAACCGAAGTCGCATTTCGCGGTCAGTTGGTGGATCTCGCGACGTCGACGCGCGATAACGTGGCGCGTCTCGAACTGAAATAGGTGAGCAGCATGAGCGATCTGCATGACGTCTGTGAGTCGGGTCTGGAGGCTTTTGCAGCGGTCGACGATTTCATCGAGCCGGCGCGGCCTACCGCCAAGCGCACCCGTCAGGCACTGGTGCGCTGGGGCTCACGCGTCGTGACGATCGGTGGAGCCGCGCATGTGCGCGTGCAGTCGATGACCAACACCGACACCGTCGACGTGATCGGCACCGCAATCCAGGTCAAGGAACTGGCCATCGCCGGCTCGGAACTGGTGCGCATCACCGTCAACACCCCCGAGGCTGCGGCTGCCGTGCCGCTCATCCGCGATCAGCTCGACCGCATGGGCATCGACGTGCCGCTCATCGGCGACTTTCACTACAACGGCCACCGTCTGCTCAGCGAGCATCCAGCCTGCGCTGAGGCGCTGTCGAAATACCGCATTAACCCCGGCAACGTGGGCAAGGGCGACAAGCACGACCGCCAATTCGCACAGATGATCGAGATTGCCGCGAAGCACGACAAGGCGGTGCGCATCGGCGTGAACTGGGGCAGCCTCGACTCCGAACTGCTGACGCAGATGATGGACGACAACGCGAAGCTGGCCGAGCCGCATCCGCCGCAGCAGATCATGTACCGCGCTCTGATCACCTCGGCGATTTCGTCGGCTAAGCGGGCCGAGGCTCTGGGCCTGAACGGCGATCAGATCATCCTGTCGTGCAAGATGTCCGGGGTTCAGGATCTGGTCAGCGTGTACCGCGCGCTGGCCAGGCGCTGCGACTACGCGCTGCACCTCGGCCTCACCGAAGCCGGCATGGGCACCAAGGGCACGGTCGCGTCGGCCACCGCGTTGGCGCTGCTGCTGCAGGACGGCATTGGCGACACCATCCGCGTATCGCTGACCCCGCAGCCAGGAGAGGCGCGCACGCAGGAAGTGGTGATCGCGCTCGAGATTTTGCAGTCGCTCGGCCTGCGCTCGTTCAATCCGAGCGTGACCGCATGCCCGGGCTGTGGTCGCACCACCAGCACCACCTTTCAGGAATTGGCCAAGCAGATCGACGATCACCTGCGCGCGCAGATGCCGGTGTGGCGGGCGCGCTACCCCGGGGTCGAGAAGATGAAGGTTGCGGTCATGGGCTGCATCGTGAACGGCCCCGGCGAGAGCAAGCATGCCGACATCGGCATCAGCCTGCCGGGCACCGGCGAGGCGCCGGCCGCGCCGGTGTTCATCGACGGCGAAAAGGCGATGACCCTGCGCGGAGACAATATCGCCGACGAGTTTCACGCGCTCGTCGAGCGATACATCGAGAAACGATACGGCGCAGCTACCGCATCTGGCGGCTGAACGCTTTCTGGAGCGCGGTCTGGCCGCCCGGGGTGCGGCAGTCCCTCCGCAGAACACCCTTTGGACGCATCGCCCGCGTCCCTCCAACCATTGAGAACGCAATGAGCGAAACCATCCAGGCCGTCAAGGGCATGAACGACATCCTGCCGCCCGAATCGGCAACCTGGGACTGGTTCGAGGGTCGGGTGCGCTCGCTCATGGCTCGTCACGGCTACGCCGGCGTGCGCACGCCGATCGTCGAGCCGACTGCGCTTTTCGTGCGCGGGCTGGGCGAAGTCACCGACATCGTCGAGAAGGAGATGTACTCGTTCGTCGACTCGATGAATGGCGACCGCCTGAGCCTGCGCCCGGAGAACACCGCCGGCGTCGTGCGCGCCATCACCGAGCATTCGCTGCTGCGCGATGGTGGCAAGCGGCTCTACTACATCGGACCGATGTTTCGCCACGAGCGTCCGCAGAAGGGGCGCTACCGGCAGTTCCATCAGGTCGGGGCCGAGGCCCTCGGCTATGCAGGCCCGGACGTCGATGTCGAGCTGATCCTGATGTGCCGCATGCTTTGGCGAGAACTGGGCCTGGTCGAGGGGCGAGACCTTCGGCTCGAACTCAACAGTCTGGGCCAACCCGACGAGCGTCGCGCTCACCGCACTGCGTTGATCGCGCACTTCGAAGCCCATGCCGAACAACTCGACGAGGACGCGAAACGCCGCCTGCACAGCAACCCGCTGCGCATCCTTGACACCAAGAATCCGGCGATGCAGGCGTTGGTCGAAACCGCGCCGCAGCTGATGTCGTTTCTCGGCACCGAGTCGCTGGCGCACTTCAATGCGGTTCGCGCGGCGCTCGATGCGGCCGGGCTTGCCTACCGCGTCAACCCGCGGCTGGTGCGCGGGATGGACTACTACAACCTGACTGTGTTCGAATGGGTTACCGAACGGCTGGGTTCCCAGGGCACGGTGTGCGGTGGTGGCCGTTACGACACGCTCATCGAGCAGCTTGGCGGCAAGCCGGCGCCGGCGGTTGGCTGGGGCCTGGGCATCGAGCGTCTGCTGCTGCTGCTGCAGGAGGCTGGCATTGCCGCGCCTGCGGTCGTTCCGGACGCCTACGCGGTCGTGCCCACGGAGGCGTCGATGCCACTCGCATTGCGCACTGTCGATGAGCTGAGAACGGCCGGCGTGTCGGTGCTGATGCATGCCGCAGGCCGTGATGGGATGGGCAGCATGAAGTCGCAGTTCAAGCGCGCCGATGCCAGTGGCGCCTGCTACGCACTGATCTTCGGCGAGGAAGAGGTCTCGCGAGGTGAAGTCGCTGTCAAACCCCTGCGTGACACCAATGCCGGGCAACGCTGCCGGCTCATGGCGCAGGCAGCCGACTGGGCTGCAGAACTGCGCACCGCATAATTCGCTGTTACCCGAAACTCACTTGACGCATGGCCACGCATCTCGACCTTGAAGAACAAGAACAGCTTGATGCAGTCAAGCATTTCTGGAAGCGTTACGGCAACCTGATCACCTGGTTGCTCATTCTGGCGCTGGGCGGTTATGCAGCATGGAACGGCTGGAACTGGTGGCAACGCGACCAGGCGACGAAAGCCGGTGCGATGTTCGACGAACTCGATCGGGTTGCGCAGGCCGGCGATGCCGACAAGACGAATCGCATCTTCAATGATCTGAAAGACCGCTACCCGGCCACCGCGTTCGCCCAGCAGGGCGGGTTGCTGTCTGCCAAGGTGCAGGCGGACAACGGCAAGGCGGACATCGCCCGGGCCACTCTGGGCTGGGTGGCGGCGAATGCTGCCGAGGCCGAGTACCAGACGATCGCCCGGTTGAGGCTTGCGGGCTTGCTGCTCGACGAGAAAAACTACGACGACGCGCTGAAGCAACTCGATGCGGCCACCGCCCCGAGCTTTGTGGCGCTGGTCGCCGATCGGCGTGGTGATGTGCTGTTTGCGCAAGGCAAGTCGGACGACGCGAAGGCGGCTTACGACAAGGCTTGGCAGGCAATGGATCCGAAGATCGAGTACCGCCGACTGGTCGAAGCCAAGCTCGCTTCCCTGGGCGCTGCGCCCGCTTCGACCCCGGCTTCCACCTCGGCGTCTGCCAGCGCAGGGGTCTCACCATGAGCCGCATCGTCGGAGTGCTGGTTTTCGCCCTGTGTGCCGCAGTGACGGGCTGCTCGCTGGCGCCGGAAAAGCCGAAGCCCAAGACGGTCACAGCCATCAAGCCCACGATTGCCGGGCGAGTGGTCTGGAAGGCCCGTACGTCGGACGTCGCGTTTCCGCTGTCCGTGGCGGTCAACGGGTCGACGTTCACCGTGGCGGCTTCGGATGGAACGGTGACCGCCCTTGACGCTGACAAGGGTCGTGAACTGTGGCGCGGCAGTGCGGGCGGTGCTCTCAGCGCGGGGGTCGGCAGTGACGGCCGGGTTGCAGCGGTGGTCACGCGCGACGGCCAGGTGGTGGCGCTGGAAGCTGGCAAGGTTCTCTGGAAGCGGCCCATCGCGACCCGCGTGGTGACCGCACCTCTGGTGGCCGGCGAGAGGGTGTTCGTGGTGGGCGTGGATCGCAGCGTGTCTGCTTTCGATGCTGGGAATGGGGCGAAGCTGTGGACTGTCCAACGTCCGGGTGAGGCCCTGACGTTGGCGCAGGCCGGCGTGGTCGCTGCGTTCAAGAACACCTTGCTGGTCGGGCAGGGCCCGCGACTGGCCGGCCTCGACCCGTCGAACGGTGCGGTGCGTTGGGAGGTGCCTCTGGCATCGCCGCGTGGAGCGAACGAGGTCGAGCGACTCGCCGACGTGGTGGGCCCGGCCGTTCGCGTCGGCGACATCGTCTGTGTGCGAGCTTTCCAGGCTGCTGTCGGTTGCGTGAATGCCGAAAGCGGTCGACTGGTTTGGACCAAGAATTTCGGCGGGCGGGAGGGCGTGGCGGCCGACAGCCAGTACTTGTACGCGGCCGACGGTGCGGATCGAATCTCCGCGTGGAATGCCTCGACCGGCGAGGTCGTCTGGACCTCGGACGCCTACTTGTACCGCAGTCTGTCAACCCCATTCAGCCTGGGCCCGGCCATCGTTTTCGGTGATTTCGAGGGTTACCTGCATTTCCTGTCTGCGGACCGGGGTGTGGCTCAGTTGCGGCTGGAAACCGACGGCAGCCCGATGGCTGCGCCGCCGGCTCTGTCCGGCATGACGGTGCTCGTGGTGACCCGCGACGGCGGCCTCTTCGGCTTGCGCCCGGAATGACGCATCTGCGTTTGATGGCCGGTCTGCGGTCATGAAGCCGGTCATCGCCATCGTCGGGCGGCCGAACGTCGGCAAGTCGACGCTCTTCAACCGCATGACCAAGAGCCGAGATGCCATCGTCGCGGATTACGCGGGGTTGACCCGGGACCGCCACTACGGTGATGGCCGCATCGGAGACCGCGAGTTCATCGTCGTCGATACGGGCGGTTTCGAGCCAAACAGCGACAGCGGCATCGTGAAGGAAATGGCCAAGCAGACGCGCCAGGCCGTGGCCGAGGCAGATGCAGTGGTCTTTGTCGTCGACATTCGTGCGGGCCTGTCAGCACAGGACCATGACATTGCCCGCTATTTGCGCACGGTCGGCAAGACGGTGGTGCTGGCCGCGAACAAGGCCGAAGGCATGGTCGAATCCCCGCTGCTCGGCGAGTTTTACGAACTGGGCATGGGCGAGCCGCATCCGATCTCGTCGGCGCACGGCCAGGGCATCCGCAGTCTGACCGAGGCGGCGCTGGCCCACGTCGACTTCGTCGAGGACGAGTCCGAGGCGCAGGAGGATTCACCGATCCGGCTGGCAGTTGCGGGTCGTCCCAACGTCGGCAAGTCGACGCTGATCAACACATGGCTGGGCGAAGAGCGCCTGGTTGCCTTCGACATGCCCGGGACCACCCGCGACGCGATCACCGTGCCTTTCGAGCGCAACGGTCAGAAATTCGAGTTGATCGACACCGCGGGATTGCGCCGCAAGGGCAAGGTCTTCGAGGCGATCGAGAAATTCTCGGTCGTCAAGACCTTGCAGGCGATCGCTGACGCGAACGTGGTGCTGCTTTTGCTCGACGCGACTCAGGGTGTCAGCGAACAGGACGCGCACATCGCGGGGTACGTTCTCGAGAGTGGGCGTGCAGTGGTGATTGCGGTCAACAAATGGGACGCGGTCGACGACTACCAGAAGCAGTTGCTGCAGCGCTCCATCGAGCAACGCCTGGCTTTTCTGAAGTTCGCCCCGGTCATGAACATCTCTGCCATCAAGCGCCAGGGACTGGGTCCGGTCTGGAAGGCCATTGCCGATGCCCACGCGTCAGCGACCCGGAAGATGCCCACGCCGGTTCTGACCCGGCTGCTGCTCGAGGCGGTAGAGCATCAGACACCCCAGCGGGCAGGCATGTTTCGCCCCAAGCTGCGTTACGCGCATCAGGGTGGGATGAATCCGCCCATCGTGGTCGTGCACGGCAATTCGCTGGAACATGTCACCGATGCCTACAAGCGCTTCCTGGAAGGGCGCATCCGGGAGCACTTCAAGCTGACCGGAACACCGTTGCGCATCGAGATGCGCTCTGGCAAGAACCCGTTCGATGCCAAAGGCTGAGGGCATTCGTCCCGGGCGGTGATCAATGCGAATCGCTGTGTTAACGTTTCTCTTCGCATGCAAACCAACACGGAGGATATCGTGAGCAACAAAGGCCAGCTTTTGCAGGATCCATTTCTTAACCTGCTTCGCAAAGAGCACGTTCCGGTTTCGATTTACCTGGTCAACGGGATCAAGCTGCAGGGCCACATCGAGTCGTTCGATCAGTACGTTGTTCTTCTTCGCAATACCGTGACCCAGATGGTCTACAAGCATGCCATCTCTACGGTGGTTCCGGGTCGGGCGGTGAATTTCCACGCTGCCGAAACGCCCGAATCGACTTGAACAAACCGATCGATCTCGGTTGGCACCGGTTTCCATCTTGAATCCGGACCCTACGCCTGCCCTCGCGGCCGATCGCGCGCGCGCCGTCCTGGTGGGCGTCGCCATCGGTCGTTCGCCGCAGTTCGATGAATCACTGGACGAACTGGCCCTGCTCGCCGAGTCGGCTGGAGATCTGCCGGTGGCACGCGTCATCGCACGCCGCAAGGCGCCAGATCCGGCTCTGTTCGTCGGTACCGGCAAGGCCGACGAGATCAAGGCACTGGTGGTGCTGCATCAGGCTGAAGTCGTGCTGTTCGATCAGGCCCTTGGCGCGGCGCAGCAGCGCAACCTGGAACGTCACCTGGGAGTGGCGGTGGCCGATCGCACGATGCTGATCCTCGAGATCTTTGCTGACCGTGCGCAAAGCCACGAGGGAAAGTTGCAGGTCGAACTGGCCCGACTTCAGTACCTGTCGACCCGGTTGGTGCGTCGATGGAGTCACCTGGAGCGGCAACGCGGCGGCATCGGGAACCGGGGCGGTCCGGGCGAGGCGCAGATCGAACTCGACCGACGGATGATCGGAGAGCGGATCAAGTCGGTCAAAGACCGGCTGGACAAGGTCAAGCGCCAGCGCAACACCCAACGCCGCTCGCGAGAACGCAGCGAGACCTTCCGCGTGTCGCTGGTCGGGTACACCAACGCGGGGAAATCGACGCTGTTCAATAACCTGGTCAAGGCGCGTGCCTATGCTGCGGATCAGTTGTTTGCAACGCTGGATACGACCACCCGCCAGAT
Organism: Rhizobacter sp.; assembly: GCA_046154125.1. Lineage (GTDB taxonomy): Bacteria > Pseudomonadota > Gammaproteobacteria > Burkholderiales > Burkholderiaceae_C > PBB1. Next base: position 31,317 of record JBJXEJ010000088.1, read on the forward strand.
GTACTTGGCAGAGGCAGGTCGCAACGTGTCGCTCTCGGACACGGTGGGGTTTATCCGTGATTTGCCGCACAAGCTGATTGAAGCCTTCGAAGCCACCTTGCAGGAAGCCGCCCAGGCTGATCTGTTGCTGCATGTTGTCGATGCTGCCAGTCCCAACCGTGATGAGCAGCGCGCAGAGGTACAGCGCGTTTTGGTCAGCATCGGCGCGGCCGATGTCCCGCAGATTCTGGTGTTCAATAAGGCCGACCTGCTCGACGAGCATCAGTCTCCGCGCGTACCGGTGGATTCGATCCTCCTTGAAGACGGCAGGCAGGTCTCCCGCGTATTCATCAGTGCGGCGAATGGTTCGGGAATCGACGCGTTGCGCAGTCTGATTGCCGAAGCTGCGTCAGCCGAAGCCGACGCGGGTGCGTCCGAATTCGAGACGGCGGTAGAGACACCCGCACCGGAAACCGACGTCCTTGACACCCGTCGCCTTCCCGAACCCACTGGAACTTACCCTTTCCTCGCATGAAGATCAGACACCCTGAAGCCTCGGCTCGCCCCCTGTCACGGTTGCGTGCCGTGGTGCAAGGCCTGTCGGCACCGTTCCTGAACAAGGGAGAGGGGCCGCCTGACCTCGACGAACTGTGGCGCGACTTCAACAAGAAGTTGAGTGGCATGTTCGGCGGCAAGGGCGGTGGAACCCGCCCACCACCTTCTGGCGACGGTGGCAACTTCCAGCCGGATATGAAGAGCGCCGGCATCGGCGTCGGACTGATTGCCGGCGTCGCGGCGCTGCTGTGGCTCGGCAGCGGCTTCTTCATCGTGCAGGAAGGCCAGCAGGCGGTCGTCACGTCCTTCGGCAAGTACAGCCATACGTCGGATGCCGGGTTCCAGTGGCGCATGCCGTATCCGTTTCAGGGGCATGAAACGGTGCCGGTCACGCAACTTCGCTCGATTGAAGTGGGTCGCAGCGCGGTCGTGCAATCGACCGGTTTGCGTGATTCATCGATGTTGACGCAGGATGAAAACATCGTCGACATTCGTTTTACCGTGCAATACCGGCTCAAGGATTCAAGGGCCTATCTGTTCGAGAACCGCAATCCCGACGACGCAGTCGTGCAGGCTGCCGAGTCCGCAGTGCGCGAGATAGTGGGCAAGAGCACGATGGATTCGGTGCTGTACGAGCAGCGTGACGCCATCGCCAACGAACTGGTCAAGTCGATCCAGACGCAGACCGACCGCCTCAACACCGGCATCCTGGTCGTGAACGTGAACGTTCAAAACGTGCAGGCGCCAGAGCAGGTTCAGGCGGCCTTCGATGATGCGTTCAAGGCCGGTGCCGACCGCGAGCGGCTGAAAAACGAGGGCCAAGCCTACGCGAACGATGTGATCCCCAAGGCCCAGGGTACGGCGGCGCGCTTGCGAGAAGAGGCTGAAGGTTACAAGTCGCGTGTCGTTGCGCAGGCCGAGGGCGATGCGCAGCGCTTTTCCAGCGTGCTGGTCGAGTACCAGAAAGCCCCGGCAGTGACGCGCGATCGGCTGTACATCGACACGATGCAGCAGGTCTACTCCAACGTGAGCAAGGTTCTGGTCGACAGTCGCAGCAACTCGAACCTCCTGTATCTGCCGCTCGACAAGCTGATCCAGCAGGCGGGTGCTGCGACCGCTCCGGTCGCTGGTGCGCCGTTGCCGTCAGAAACCACTCCTGCTCCGGCTGCTGCGCCCGCTGGCGCAGTCGATGTGCGTTCGCGCGATGGGCAACGCAGTCGCGATCGTGACAGTCGCTGAACCCTCTCGGAATCAACACATGAATCGCATTGGCCTGTACGTCATCGGCGTGCTGATCGCACTGATGGTCGCTTTCTCGACGCTCTTCATCGTCGACCAACGTCAGTTTGCAGTGATCTATGCCCTCGGTGAGATCAAGGAGGTCGTCACCGAGCCCGGCTTGAAGTTCAAGATGCCGCCGCCTTTTCAGAACGTGGTGTTCCTTGACCGGCGCACTCAGACGCTGGACAGCCCGGAGACACGCCCGATCTTCACGGCGGAGAAGAAGAGCCTGGTCATCGACTGGCTCGTGAAGTGGCGGGTAACGGATGCCCGACAGTTCATTCGCAACAATGGCGTCGACATGCGAAATGTCGAGAGCCGCCTGAGCCCGATCGTGCAGGCTGCGTTCAATGAAGAAGTGACCAAGCGGACCGTTCAGGCGATGCTTGCGACCGACCGTGATCGTGTGATGCAGGGCGTTCGCACGCGTCTTGCCGACGAAGCAAAGTCGTTCGGCATCGAGATCGTGGACGTTCGCATCAAGCGTGTCGATTTCTCGTCGAATATCACCGACTCGGTCTACAGGCGGATGGAATCGGAGCGCAAGCGCGTGGCCAATGAGCTGCGCTCTACCGGCGCGGCCGAAGCCGAGAAGATTCGTGCAGATGCCGATCGTCAGCGGGAAGTCATCGTTGCAGAGGCCTATCGCGATGCTCAGAAGGTCAAGGGTGAGGGCGATGCCCGTGCTTCGACCTTGTACGCCGACTCCTTCGGTCGGGATCCGCAGTTCGCCCAGTTCTACCGGAGTCTCGAAGCCTATCGGACGAGCTTCCGGAGCAAATCCGACGTGATGGTTCTCGACCCGTCGAGTGATTTCTTCAAGGCGATGCGGGGCAACTTCGGGGGCAACCCTTCCGGCAAGTGATCGAGCGGATGGACTCCTGGAGCCTGCTGCTGATCGCCGTCGGTCTGATGCTGGTCTTGGAAGGCCTGCTGCCCTTCTTGAGTCCACAGCGCTGGCGAGCCGTGTTCGAGCGTGCCGCCATGCTCTCGGATGGTCAGATTCGATTTCTCGGGCTTATCTCGCTGGCGTTCGGCTGCGGAATCCTCATCTTCTTGCTGGGTTGATCCGAGTTCGCTGCGCGTATGGACCGGGGGCAAGTGACACGGCCCGCCTACAATCTGCGTTTTAACAGGCGGGTGATTTTTCATGGTGTCTGCTTGGCTGTTGCCGGAGCACATCGCTGACGTTTTGCCGGCTCAAGCCCGTCAGGTGGAGCGCATGCGTCGCACCCTGCTCGACGTGGCCGGTGGTTACGGCTACGAGTTGGTGATCCCTCCATTGATCGAGCACCTTGAATCGCTGCTGAGTGGCACGGGTCGCGAGCTGGACCTGCGCACCTTCAAGCTGGTGGACCAGCTCAGTGGTCGAACAGTCGGCATGCGTGCCGACAGCACGCCGCAGGTTGCGCGCATCGATGCCCATCTGCTCAACCGCGAAGGTGTAACCCGTCTCTGCTACTGCGGGCCGCTACTGCACACGCTGCCTTCGGGGCTGCACGGCACCCGCGAACCCCTGCAGTTCGGTGCCGAGATCTTCGGGCACTCGGGCCTGGAGGCCGATCTCGAGGTGATTGACTTGGCACTCGATTGTGCAAAAGCCGTGGGCCTTCAGGCGCCGACTCTGGACATGAGCGATGCACGGATCGTGCGAGGCCTGCTGGCGGGGATGCCGATCGACGCAGTCCGCATTCATGCTCTGGTGGAAGCGCTCGCTGCGAAGGACCGGACACTGGTCGGCGAATTGTCCGTTGATCTTCCGCCCGAAATTCGCAATGCGCTGCAGACCCTGCTGCGCCTCTACGGCAGCGACGAAGTGCTCTCGCTGGCAGAGCAACTCCTGCCGGAGCGGCCGTTGATTGCGGCGGCGCTTCAGGACCTGCGTCTGCTGGCCGAGCATGTTCGCGAGGCCTATCCTGATGTCCGGGTGGGCTACGACCTCGCCGATCTGGGCGGCTACGCCTATTACAGTGGGGCTCGCTTCGGCGTCTATGCCCCGGGCTCCAGCGACGCGCTGGTGCGTGGCGGTCGCTATGACGAAGTCGGCGCGGTCTTCGGGCGCAGCCGACCTGCGGTGGGCTTCAGTGTGGTTGATCTGAAGGAACTCGCGGAACGAGCACCCGTCGGGCGCCCGATGCGGGTGATTCGTGCGCCTTGGTCCGAGGATCCCACGCTGCGGACTGAGATTCGCAAATTGCGGCAGCAGGGTGAATCGGTGGTGTGCCTGCTGCCCGGTCACGACATGGAAGCTCCGGGCTTCGATTGCGATCGGGAGTTGGTGTTGATCGGCTCGAACTGGATCGTCAGAACCTTGTGATGGCCTCCGGGCCGCACATTCATTTCATTTGGATTTTCAAGACATGCGCGAGTCTCAAGCCGGAATGCCCGGACGCAATGTGGTGGTCATCGGTACCCAGTGGGGTGACGAGGGCAAGGGAAAAGTTGTCGACTGGCTGACCGACCATGCACACGGTGTCGTGCGGTTCCAGGGCGGTCACAACGCCGGGCACACGCTCGTCATCAAGGGTGTCAAGACCGCGTTGCAACTGATCCCATCGGGCATCATGCGCGACGGCGTGGCCTGCTACATCGGCAATGGCGTGGTGGTCGATCCGTCACATCTGCTGCTCGAGATCGAACGTCTTGAAGCCATCGGTCTGGAGGTGCGTTCCCGGTTGTTCATCAGCGAGTCGTGCCCGCTGATCCTGCCCTTCCATGTCGAGGTCGACAAGGCACGCGAGGCGTTGCGGGAGCGCAGCGGTGCCGGCAAGATCGGCACCACCGGCAAGGGCATCGGTCCCGCGTACGAAGACAAGGTTGCTCGTCGCGCCCTGCGGGTGCAGGACCTGAAGCATCCGGAGCGCTTCGCGAAGAAGCTTCACGAGTTGCTGGACCTGCACAACGTCGCGCTGTCGGGCTACCTGCACTCGAAGCCGCTGGATTTCCAGCCGATCTTCGATCACGCGATGTCGGTGGCCGAGCAGATCAAGCCCATGATGGCCGACGTCGGCTACGCGCTGCACACCGCTCACCGGGCAGGTGCCAACCTGCTCTTCGAAGGTGCCCAGGGCACACTGCTCGACATCGACCACGGGACCTACCCCTACGTGACATCGAGCAACTGCGTGGCCGGAAATGCTTCTGCTGGCGCAGGTGTCGGTCCGGATCTGCTGCATTACATCCTTGGTATCACGAAGGCCTACACGACGCGCGTCGGGAGTGGCCCTTTCCCGACCGAGTTGCCGATGGATGTGCCTGGCACGGTCGGCCACCACCTGTCCACCATCGGTCAGGAGCGCGGCACTGTCACCGGTCGCCCGCGTCGTTGCGGCTGGCTGGATGCCGCGGCGCTGAAGCGCTCGATAATCATCAACGGCGTGTCCGGGCTGTGCATCACCAAGCTCGATGTGCTCGATGGGCTCGATGAGATCAAGGTCTGCGTCGGCTACGACTTGCACGGTGAGCGCATCGATATCCTGCCTCTCGATGCCGATGACATCTCCGCCTGCGTGCCGATCTACGACTCTTTTCCCGGATGGTCCGAAACAACGGCCGGAGTGACGCGGTGGTCGGCTCTTCCGCTGAATGCGCGCCGTTACCTGGAGCGCGTGCAGTCGTTCATCGGTGCGCCGATCGACATGGTGTCCACCGGACCGGATCGTGACCACACCATCCTGCTGCGGCATCCGTATCAGACGAAGGCATGATGAACGAGCGCCGCGCCTATCGCCGTCTCCTGGAGTGGACATGCTGACCGATGACGGCAAGGATCTTTACGTGTCCTGGGGCGAGTACCACATGCTCATCGAGCGTCTGGCACTGAAGATCCATGCCTCGGGTTGGGAGTTCGACCAGATCCTTTGTCTGGCGCGTGGTGGCATGCGGCCAGGTGACGTTTTGTCGCGGGTCTTCGACAAGCCACTGGGCATCATGGCGACCAGTTCTTATCGGGCCAGTGCAGGAACTCTGCAGGGGCGCCTCGACATGGCGACCTACATCACACTGCCCCAAGGCGAACTGGGTGGACGCGTTCTGCTGGTCGATGATCTGGCCGACACCGGCGTGACGTTGCGTGCTGTGGTTGATCGCCTGCGTGGCATGCCGACGATCAGCGAATTGCGATCGGCGGTGATCTGGACCAAGGGCGCTTCGTCGTACCTGCCCGACTACCATGTGGAACTGCTGCCGACGAGCCCTTGGATACACCAGCCGTTCGAGGAGTACGACGGAATGAGCCCCGGCGTGCTCGCGAAGAAGTTCGCGATTTGAGCCTGCGTTCGCAGCCCCGGGCCGTCCACTGTTCGCAACTGCCTTTTCGATCGCATTGCGGCGGTTTTTGCCGCCCGAAAACAAAGAAGCCAGCGTGAGCTGGCTTCGTTATATTTGGTGCCCAGGAGAAGCACCTTAGAGTGAGCATTGGCGAGGATCTCCAGGGCAATGGGGACGAACTATGTCCCCATAGTTCAAGACCTATGGGCGTCGGCAGGGTCCGCTTCACCCGGATCGAACTGACCTTGCCGGCCATAACCAGTCTTCCGCGAATGGCTGGTGTGGGGCGCCGAAGCTGCTCTGTTCTTGGGGGACCGTGAAGGCAGCACAGAGTGCGTCAATCGCGGTGAATACCCTCCGTTGCGCTGGGCTGGGGCGGCGGGCAGAGTCGAACCGAGGCGCGCCGCTTTCTGCACGTATTTAATGGTGTTGAACTGACGTGTGCCGGGTTGATAGTCGTTGTCGGGCAAAGGTTTACCGCGATCTTCGTTGACTTGGTTAAGCAGCAGGCGCCGGAGTTATGCGGCACGGTGTGCTGGATAAACTGATAGTTAGGCCTCACTTGAACTACGCCAATTCCTCAGTCGGAGCGCTCTTTCGGGGACCGATGCTGCACACCCCACAAGGCTGGGTCTGCATCGCTACCGCGCTCGTCTATCTGCTTCTGGCAGTAGCGATTCACCTCTTCGGTGCGCCAGTGTCAATTGGAAGAACAGCGACCACCACCACGGTAATCTGTCTTTTCTGGCCACTCATCACCTTCTTGGTCTACGTCAAGCAAAACCTGCCCGCTTTCGAAGCGTCTTGGTCACAAGCCCTTTATCTGGCAGTTGCCGCCGTCGCGCCGATAGGGTATTCGGCCTGGAAAGTTCTTGGTACGTAGAGGCAAATTCGCCGAGTACAACAAGGTCCCGCGAGACAGTGGTGCCGGAAACGAGGCAATTCACTTGGTCGGTCCGCCAGTGAGGCCTTGTATCTTCCCGAAGACCACAAGAGAGAGTGAAATCTGAGTTTCGTGGTCGGTGCGCCAAAC
>JBJXEJ010000089.1:0-8287 GCA_046154125.1 Rhizobacter sp.
CGCTTCTATCGAGCGCTCGGCATGCTGCAGCAGGCGGGGATTCCGATCGTCGCGGCGCTCGACATGGTGATCGGCCTGTTGCCTCCGACGCTGCATCCCTCGTTGGCCGCGGCGCGGCGCGACATCGGCGAGGGCCGCTCGATCTCGGCCGCATTCGAGGCTCACGGTCTGACCACGGCGGTGTCGCTGCGTCTGCTGCGCGTGGCCGAGCGAACCGGACAGATGGGCGAAATGCTCGAGCGCACGGCCGGCTTCCACGACGAGGACATCTCGCAATCGATCGAGTGGTTCATCCGGCTTTTCGAGCCGCTGCTGATGATCGCGATCGGCATCGTCATCGGTCTCGTGGTTCTGTTGATGTACGCGCCGATCTTCGAGCTGGCAGGCAGCATCCAGTGAACGCGTGTACCGAACAGCACATGGCAGCGGAGCTGACGGCGCTGGCTCTGACGCCTGCAGTCATTCGCGCGGCCAGACTGAGGGCAGCCCGCGAGCAGCGCAGCGTCTGCTCGGTGCTCGAGGACGAACTGGCGCTTGCGCCCGACGCGCTGATGCGCGGGCTGGGCCATGCGCTGCAGCACATGGTGGTCGACAGCCTCGCGTTGTCGACCTTGACGCCAGCATTCGATCGAATCGGCTATGCCGATGCGGCCAGGCACGGTTGCCTGGCCTTCCGCGACGGTGCCGGGCTGATCGTCGTACTTTCCGACCCCTTCGACGATGTCCTTCAGGCCTGGTGCGTCGATCGGATGGCGACGCCCTATGAGCTTCGGCTTTCGCTCGCGGAGGACATCGCGGCGTTCCTGGCGCGTCACGAGGATTCGATGCGTGCGATCGACACCGCGATGCCCGCCAACGATCTCGCCGCTGCGGCCTCGGGCGACCTGGAAGACCTGTCGATCCGTTCGATAGGCGAGGGCACCAGCGTGGTCGTCAAGCTGGTCCATTCGACCCTGTACGACGCGCTGAAGAGCGGTGTCAGCGACATCCACGTCGAGTCGCACCTGACCGGCCTGGTCATCAAGTACCGGCTCGATGGCACGCTGACGCAGGTGGGAGCCATCGAGGGTCGCGAACTCGCCGAGCAGGTGTTGTCGCGGCTCAAGGTCATGTCCGAACTCGACATCGCCGAGCGGCGCGTGCCGCAGGACGGCCGGTTCCGCGTCAAGGCGCTGGGCCGCGAGATCGACTTCCGCGTGTCGATCATGCCGAGCATCCACGGCGAGGATGCTGTCGTGCGCGTGCTCGACAAGCAATCGCTGGCCGACCAGGTGTCGGGCCTGCGGCTGGATGTGCTCGGCTTCGACGATGCGACGCTCGTCGCCTTCCGGAGGATGGCGCGCGATCCCTATGGCCTGTTGCTCGTGACCGGTCCGACCGGCAGCGGCAAGACGACGACGCTGTATGCGGCGATCTCCGAGATCAACCACGGCCACGACAAGATCATCACCATCGAGGACCCGGTCGAGTACCAGCTGCCCGGCGTGCTGCAGATCCCGGTCAACGAGAAGAAGGGCCTGACCTTCGCGCGCGGTCTGCGTTCGATCCTGCGTCATGACCCGGATCGCATCATGGTCGGCGAGATCCGAGACCCCGAGACCGCGCAGATCGCGATCCAGGCCGCGCTCACCGGGCACCTGGTGCTGTCCACCGTGCATGCCAACAACGTGTTCGACGTGATCGGTCGCTTCACCCACATGGACGTCGATCCCTACAGCTTCGTCTCTGCGCTGACCGGCGTGCTCGCGCAGCGACTGGTGCGAGTCAACTGCGTTCACTGCAGCGAGCCGGCCCAGGTCAGCGAACAGGCATTGCGAGATTCGATGATCGACCCCCGGCTTGTCGAGGGCCGGGTGCTGAAGGCCAGTCGGGGTTGCGGCAAGTGCCGTGGCACCGGCTTCAAGGGCCGCAAGGCGGTGGGTGAGCTGCTGATGCTCGACGACGCGCTGCGCGAACTGATCGTGGCTCGCGCACCGGTGCGGCAGATCAAGGAGGCTGCACGGCGCAATGGCACGCGATTCCTTCGTGATGCAGCGGTAGAGCTGTTTCTCGAAGGGCACACCACACTGGAAGAGGTGAACCGTGTCACGCTGGTTTCCTGAGCACGCCGTCCTGCGTCTGGTCGATCTGCAGCCGCACGCCATCGAGAGCGATCTCGACGGCCTGTCCCTGCGTCGCGGCACGCGTCTGACCTGCGTGCTGGCGGGCGAGGGCGTGCGCTACGGACGGGTTCCCTGGAGCGACGACTTGAGCAGCCCGTCGCAGCGGCAATTGCTGGCGCAGCAGAGCTTCGTCGAGACGCATGGCGAGGCGGCCCGTGGCTGGACCGTGCGCCAGCACACGGCCGGCCACGGTGCCGCATCGCTCGCCTGCGCAATCGACCCCGCACTGCTCGAACGAATCGACGCGCTGGTGCAGGCTCGTCGATGGAAGCTGGTCAGTGTGCAGCCATCGCTGGTCCATGCGTACAACGAGGCACGGCGACGCATCCCCTCCACAGGCTTGTTCTGGTTCGCCGAGATCGACGAAGAGCGTGCGACGGTGCTGCTGATGTCGCCGACCGAGCCACTGCAGGTGAAGCGACTGCCGTCGGCCGGTGCCGATCTGACGCAGTGGCTGGATCGCGAATGGTTTGCCCTCGGCATGGAAGCGCCGCGCTGCCCGGTGTACGTCGTGCGAACGGCACCCGGTGTGGCTCACGTCGCCATGTCGGCGGCATCGCGGCGCACTGGCGGGCGCCCTGAGGCGGGTTGGCAGATCGTCGACCTCGGTGTCCTGGGCGCCACCGGTCTGGCAGCGCAGGGTGTTGGGGCGCTGGGATGACCGTCCCTGCATTTCAGATCGATTTCCGAAGGACGACACGGTCAGGTGGTCGCTGGATCGGCTGGTTGGCCCTCGCCGCAGCGATGGTCGCTGTCGTCGCTTTCTCCGACCACTACAGCGAGGTCGCCCAGGTCCGCGACGCCACACAAAGCCGGCACGATCGCCTGGCTGAGCGCCTGCGTGGCAGCGGCCTGCGCCGCACCGATGCGCCGCCCGATGCGCAGACGCTCGCCGACGTCCGTCGTGCCAACGCCATCATCGAGCAGATCGTGGTTCCCTGGGAAGCGCTGTTCGATGCCATAGAGGGCGCCGATGCGAGCGGTCTCGGACTGCTTTCGCTGACACCCAGCGCACGCGATCGCAGCCTGCGGCTGGCCGGAGAAGCCCGCTCGATGGAGGAGCTGCTGGCCTACGTGGACCGCATGGCGGCCCAGCCCGCGCTCGGGCAGGTGCACCTGCAAGGTTACCGAACAGTGGTTCGCGAGGGCGTGCCGGTGCTTGCGTTCACGTTGGCGGCCACATGGCGATGACCCCGTTGAACCGCCTGCGATGGCACGCCAGGCAACTGCTCGGCTCGCTCGGTCTGCCCGGCTGGGTCGCCATCGCCCTGGTTTCGTTGTGCGCCATCGGCAGCTGGATGCTCGTCGGGCCGATGCGCGACGAGTCGAGGCAGCTCGACGCCGAAAGCGCCGCGCTCGAACGGCGATGGGCCGCCAACGCACGCACGCAAGCCAGCGCGCCGGCGACTCCGCAGCAGCAGTTGCTCGCGTTCAGCCAGAGATTTCCGGACGAGAAGGGCATCGCGCCCGCCCTGCGCCTGTTGCAGGCCGCCGCGCGACGGCAGCACGTGGCGCTCGACCAGGCCGAATTCAAGTTCGCGAGCGAGCCGACCGAGCCGCTGGCACGCTACTCGATCATCCTGCCGATCAAGTCCGACTACCGCGCGTTGCGGCGCTTCACGCGCGACGCGCTGCGCGAGCTGCCCGCTCTTTCGCTGGAAGAGGTCAACCTGAGGCGCAGCGATCCGTCCTCCCCGACGCTCGACGCCCAGCTGCGGTTCGTGCTCTTCGTGACCAAGCCGTCGACGGCGTCGCTGCTCCCCGCGGCGGCGACGTCGAACTGAACCGGCCGGTACCCGCATGGCCGAGATGACGCCGACCCGCAAGCGCATCGCGATCCTGATCGTGGTCGCAGGCAGCGCCTTGATCGGCGAGCGCGTGGTGACCTTGCTGTCCGATGGCAACGACGTGGTCGAACCAGCAGCCGGCAAGCGCACCAGAACCCCGGCGAACGTCGCCTCGCGCGATGCGGTGAAGGATTCAGGGTCGTCGGGCGCCGTGCAGACCGATCGCCTCGATGCGCGCCAGCGCCTGCTGGCCGAAGGCGCCGATGCGGTCGCGGCGGGTGCGTCGTCCGCGCGTTCCCTGTTCGAGCCCGTCGCGTGGAAGTCGGCTGCAGCCATCGCCCAGGCTGCGACCCCGCCAGCGCCCCCGCCCCAGCCCGTGGCTCCGCCGTTCCCGTATGCCTACCTCGGCGGCCTTCTCGAGGACGGGGTGCGGACGACCTTCTTCACCAAGGGCGACCGCGTCCTGCCGGTCAAGGCCGGCGACACGGTCGATGCGGTGTACCGCGTCGACCAGATGAACGAGAAACAAATGACGCTGACCTATCTGCCGCTCAATCAAAGCCTGACCCTGGCGCTGGGGAGTGCACGATGACGGACCTGTTCCTGGGTCCTCTTCGACGCCGACGATCTCTGCGTCGCTGGATCGCGATGGCAGCGGTGACCGCGTTGACGGCTTGCGCTCCGGGCAGCGAGTTCGTCCGCCAGGGTCAGCAGATGATCGACCAGGGCAAGCTCGAGGAAGGTCTGTCGCAGATCGAGAAGGGCATCAGCCTCGAGCCCGGCAACAACGAATACCGGATGCAGCTGATCCGGCTTCGTGATGCCAAGATAGGCCAACTGCTCGCCCGGGGCGATGCCCAGCGCGGCGTCGACCCGGCTGATGCCGCCTCCTTGTATCGACGCGTGCTCGGCCTCGACTCCGGCAACACCCGGGCCCGGGCCGGTCTCGACGCGGTCGAGTCGCTGCGACGCCAGCAATTGCGGGTCGACGAGGCGCAGTCGCTGCTGGCCCAGGGCCGCCGCGACGAAGCCGACCAGCGGCTGCGCCAGGTGCTGGGCGAGAACCCGCTGAACGCGCCTGCGCTGGCGCTCAAGCGTGAACTCGAGGACCAGTCCAATCGGGTGGCCGAGGTCGCGCCACCGGCGCTGAAGGCCAGCCTGCGCAAGCCCGTGACGCTGGACTTCCGCGATGCCAACCTGAAGTCGGTGTTCGAGGCGCTGTCGCGCACCACCGGCATCAACTTCGTGTTCGATCGCGAGGTCAAGCCCGACATCAAGGTCACGCTGTCGATCTCGAACCTCAGCATCGACGACGTCGTCGGCGTGCTGACGGTCACCAATCAGCTCGAGCGCAAGGTCCTCAACGACAACACGGTGCTGATCTATCCCAACACGCCCGCGAAGCAGAAGGACTACCTCGACCTCAACGTGAAGACCTTCTACCTCGCCAACGCCGAGGCGAAGACGGTGTTCACGATGTTGAAGACCGTGCTGAAGACGAAGGACCTCTACGCCGACGAGAAGCTCAACAGCCTGACGATGCGCGACACGGTCGATGCGATCCGCCTGGCCGAGAAGCTGATCGCGGCGCAGGATCTCGCCGAGCCCGAAGTGCTGCTCGACGTCGAGGTGCTCGAGGTCAAGCGCTCGCGCCTCACCGAGATCGGTGTCGACCCGCCGGGCAAGTTCACCGTGCTGAACATCGTCCAGAACCCGGCCACGGTGGTGTCGACCGCGACCGGCAACACCACGGTGCAGAACAACACGCTGACGACCACGCAGCTGACGCTCGACAAGCTGCGCAACATCCGCGGCTCGGCGGTCGGCATTGACAACCCGTCGGTGAACCTGCGTGCTGAAAACGGCGACACCAACATCCTCGCCAACCCGCGTATCCGCGTGAAGAACCGCGACAAGGCGCGCATCCTGATCGGCGACCGAGTTCCGGTGATCACGACCAATTCGACGCCGAACGTCGGCACTTCCGAATCGGTCAGCTACCTCGACGTGGGACTGAAGCTCGATGTCGAACCGAACGTGTTCCTCGACAACGAGGTCGGCGTCAAGGTCAGTCTCGAGGTCAGCAACATCGTCAAGGAAGTGCGCAGCCGCTCGGGATCTCTGACCTACCAGATCGGCACGCGGCTCGCGACGACCGAGCTGCGACTCCGGGATGGCGAAACGCAGGCGCTGGCCGGGCTGATCAGCGACGAAGACCGCAAGGGCGCCGTCGGCTTGCCGTGGCTGATCGACCTGCCGGTGCTGGGGCGCCTGTTCTCGAGCGAGCGCAGCGATCGCAGCAAGACCGAGATCGTGCTGCTGATCACCCCGCGCGTCGTGCGCAACCTCGCGACCCGCACGCCCGATCGCAACGAGCATGCCGGCGGGACGGAAGCCGGCGTCGGCGCGCCGCGGCTGCGTCTGCAGGGCGCGGGCCGGATGGCGGTCGGGCCCGTTCGCGCGCAGGGTGCTTCGTCTGCCAGTGAGCCGCCCACGAGCGAGCCCGAACCGGCTCCGGAGCCGGTGCCCGAGACGCCCGCGCCCGCACCCAGCGCGGCCCAGGCTCCGTTGATGGAAGCCCCGCGACCACCGGGCTTCGAGTGATCGACATGACGCTGCACCCGCCTCGCCCGGCCGCCTCGGCGTTGCCGCGCCATGCGGGTTTCACGCTGATCGAACTGCTGATCACCGTGGCCATCCTGGCGCTGCTGGCCACCGGGGCGATGACCTTTGCCGACCTCGCGGTCAAGCGCACCCAGGAACAGGAACTGCGCACAGCGCTGCGTCAGATTCGAGAGGCGATCGACGCGTACAAGGCCGCGGCCGATGCCAACCGGGTGGGCAAGGCGGCCGACGAATCGGGCTATCCGCCGACCCTGGCCGCGCTGACCGAAGGCGTGCCTGACATCGCGGACCCGAAGAAGGAGCGCAAGCTCTATTTCCTGCGACGTTTGCCGCGTGATCCACTGGCCGATCCGGCAGAGCCCGCCGAGGCCACCTGGGGCTTGCGCAGCCACGACAGCGATCCGAACGATCCCCAGCCGGGCCGGGACGTGTTCGATGTCCACTCCCTTTCGCCCGCACTGGGGATCGGCGGTCGGCCGTACCGGGAATGGTGATCGCGATGAAGGTCGGCCTCGGGCTCCACCGTCGTGCGATGCGCGGCTTCACGCTGATGGAATTGATGGTGGTGATGGCCATCATCGCCACCTTGTTGACGCTGGCGCTCCCGCGCTACTTCCACAGCGTCGACCGCAGTCGCGAGGCTGTGCTGCGGCAGGATCTGCAGATCATGCGGGATGCCATCGACAAGTTCATGGCCGATCGTGGTCGCTATCCGCTGACGCTCGATGAACTGGCCGACAAGCGCTACCTGCGCAAGGTGCCGCCCGATCCGATCACCGAGCGTTCCGACACCTGGGTGCTCGTTCCGCCTCTGGATGGCGAGACGCGACAAGGGGTGTACGACGTGCGCAGTGGCGCGCCCGGGAAGAGCCTCGATGGCGAGGCTTATGAAAGCTGGTGAGGTCGGTAGCGGAAATGCGGCAACGATCAACAAACTGTCATTGACCGTGACTAACGTACCGGGGATTCGCGCATTGCAGGTGTTGGGTGATGTTCACCGGTGCTGCGCGCGCGAATTCGAGAAAGCGCCACTGTGAGTCACCCCCCCAGGCTCGACGAGGCCGACCGAAGCCGATATGCCGACGCTGTCGAAGCATCGTTCGGCGTGTCGAGCCGACATCAGTTCTTCATCTGGAGCCAGAGTTCGGTTCAGGCGCTGATCCCGCATGAAATTCTGATCCGCGGGATCGAAGATGGTTCCCGCCAGGGCATGGCCATGCATCGGTTCAGCGCCAGCCGCTATTTCAGGCAAGAGCAATTCGACATCGTGGCCGATCCCCTGACGGGCTTGATGCCCCGGCTGCTGGCCGTCGTCGAAGGCCGCCGCTCGAGCGTGATCTTCTGTCCGCACGACAGCAACCGCGCTGCCGACTCCGACTTGCAGACGCTGGTCGTCGCGAACGAACTGAAGAACCTCGCGGCCCAGCTCGTGATGGGAACGCGCGGAAAGTACGAAGCCTTCTATGTGTTCTCGCGTCTGTCGGGTTCGCTGGATGTGCGTCTCGGCTACGTCATCGAACTGCTGGTGCCTCATCTGCACAACGCGTTTCTGCGCGTCCTTGCCACCGAACGCGAGGCCGCAGGCACCAACACCCAGCGTGCGGGCCGCCTGGTCACGCCGAGGCAGGAGGAAATCCTCAACCTCATCAAGTGCGGCAAGACCAATTCCGAGATCGCCGAACTGCTCAGCTGCAGTCCCTGGACCATCAAGAA
>JBJXEJ010000090.1:0-23732 GCA_046154125.1 Rhizobacter sp.
GTGAAGCCATCCTGTGTGAGCGGGCACGAAATCATCCGCGAATATCGCGCTGCCGTTGGACTCGAGTGCAGAGAGACTGGTCGGCTGGTCAAGAAAGGTTGTGATGGGGCCGGCCGATGCAGGCCCGATCGCTGCAACCAGCAATGCCAGAGCAACTCCTGCGGCCCGCAGGCCATGATTGATTTGACGCTTCATTGACTGGTCCTCGGCAAGAAAGACACCTTGATCCTGCAGTATTCAATGTGCGTGCGCTGGCGGTATCGGCCTTGACCAGCGTCAATGCTGACGCAGATTCCTGGTTTCAGGGGTGGCCGAGCGCGGGCAACCTCGGCTGACCTTGCGTGTGGTGGCTGAGAGAAAGAATCTAGCGGCGATCGGCGGTGCCGGAGCGACTGACGGATTCTTCGGCGGTGGCCCAGCAGCCGATTAGCGCAAGCGCCAGCTGCGGAGCAACGAACCCGGTCTCGCGAAACTCTGAAACAGATGGGAAGCGGCCATCCGTCGTGCGGCGGCCAACGGACGCCGATTCCATGTGGTTCGACCGCATACGGCATCCCATTGCCGAAAAGCAGCGCTGCCGAATCAGCAACCGAGCCCCGCGGCGGCTTCTACAGCGGCTTGTTCTCGAACGTGTTGCACTGCTTCAGGCTGCCGCCCTGCAGGCCGCGCTGGAACCACTTGACGCGCTGCGCGCTGGTTCCGTGCGTGAAGCTCTCAGGCACCACGGTGCCGCGTGACTGGCGCTGCAGGTTGTCGTCGCCGATCTGCGTGGCGGCGTTCAGCGCCTCCTCGACATCGCCGCGTTCGAGCCAGCCTTTGCTTTGCTGCGAGTCGTGCGCCCACACGCCGGCGAAGCAGTCGGCCTGCAGTTCGACACGCACGCTCATCGCGTTCTGTTCGGTCTCGCTGATGCGCCCGCGCATCGCGTCGACCTTGCCAGTGATGCCGAGCAGGTTCTGCACGTGGTGGCCGACCTCGTGCGCGATCACGTACGCCTGCGCGAAATCGCCCGGGGCCCCGAGCCGCCTGGACATCGTGTCGAAGAAGCCGAGATCGATGTACACCTTGCGGTCGCCGGGGCAGTAGAAAGGCCCCATGGCCGCATCGCCCTGCCCGCAGGCGGTCGGCTCACTACCGCGGAACAGCCGCAGTTTCGGCAGCTCGTACGCTGAGCCGGCCTGTTTGAACTGCGCGGTCCACACGTCCTCGGTGTCGGCCAGCACGGTTGAGACGAACGCGGCCGCCTGATCATTCGCCGGCGGCTTGCTGGCCGGCGCCTGCTGGACCTGCGGGGCCGCACCGCCCGAGCCACCATCGAGGATGCCGAGGATCGTCAGCGGGTTGATGCCGAAGATCCACCCACCGAGCAGCGCGATGACGATCGAGCCGATGCCGATGCCGCGCCCGCCGCCGACCCGGAAGCCTCCGCCCCCGCCGCCGCCATCGGACCGTGCGTCCTCGACGTTGTCACTCTGTCGGTTGCCTTCCCACTTCATCGCGACTCCTCCGGAATGTGTGACGAATGCCTGAGGTTCAGGTCTTCGGGAGTGTCACGCCTTTTTGACCCTGGTACTTGCCGCCACGGTCCTTGTAGCTGGTCTCGCAGACCTCGTCGCTCTCGAAGAAAAGCACCTGCGCACAGCCCTCGCCCGCGTAGATCTTGGCAGGCAACGGCGTGGTGTTGCTGAATTCGAGCGTGACGTAGCCTTCCCATTCGGGCTCGAAGGGGGTCACGTTGACGATGATTCCGCAGCGCGCATAGGTGCTCTTGCCCAGGCAGATGGTCAGCACGTTACGCGGGATGCGGAAGTATTCGAGCGTGCGCGCCAGCGCGAAGCTGTTGGGCGGGATCACGCACACGTCGGCATTGATGTCGACGAAGCTCTTCTCGTCGAAGTTCTTCGGATCGACGACGGTGCTGTAGATGTTGGTGAAGACCTTGAATTCAGGCGCGCAGCGGATGTCGTAGCCGTAGCTCGATGTCCCGTAGCTGACGATCTTCTCGCCGGCGGCATTCAGCCGCACCTGCCCGGGCTCGAACGGTTCGATCATGCCGTGCTGCTCGGCCATGCGGCGGATCCACTTGTCGCTCTTGATGCTCATGTGTCACACCGTCGCGGTGCCTGTAGGGGAACGGGACGAGATACGCCCGCACGCAGATTGTAGGTAGCGAGCCGGCGCGCGGAGGTCATCGAGACAGCGCGTCCAGCCGCTGCTCGAGGCTGTGCAACGGCCCCCGGATGGCCCGGCCGACGGCGATCTGCGGATTGGAGTAGCCGTCGGTCTTGCCGGCTTCCTTCTCTCGCTGCTCGATGAGCGGGCGCACGGCTGCGTGCGCGGCCTCGAACGAATGCGTGTGGCGCAACTGTTCGTCGTACATGGCGCGGCCGAAGAAGGTCAGCTCCGATTTGCGACCGCAGCCGTAGGAGGTGTGCAGCGCGTCAGCCGCGGTCATGACCAGCGTGCCGGGCCCGGACAGCGGCTCGATCCACGACCCCGAGAAGCACGCCGAAATGGAGATCACCCGGTAGCGCACGCCAGCATCGTCCAACCAGGCGACGAGCTGCTGGGGCGTGACCTCGTCGATGGCCAGTGGCTCGAAGCTGGCGGCCAGCCTTCCGTCGCGCGCGCCGTGCGAAGTGAGGTGAATGAAGAGGATGTCCTCGTCACGGTTCATCAGTGCGGCAATGCGTTCGATGCTGCGTTTGAGGTTCACGGGCGTGGCCCAAGGCATCTCGCCTGCAGTGCGCGCCTGATTCTGAAGTTGCACGACCCGTTGCCGCGCGTCGAATCTCGTGCGCATCAGCTCGGACACCAGCGATGCCTCACGGCTGAACACGTCTTCCTCCGCGTACGGCGCGAAGGTGATCGCGTACAGGTCGACGACGCCCGGCCGTCCCGGCTGCAGCCGGGCCAGCGCATCGGGCAGCGTGCGCATCTGCGCCTCGATGACCGCCTGCGTGGGCATGAAGGCCGGCGGCTCGACGGCATTCGGCGACGCGTGGTGCGACTCCACTGCAGCCCAGTACGAAGTCGGCGGGGCCCACACGGGCACGGCCACATTCAGCGCGGCATTCAGCACGATGGCCAGGCGTGCGAGCCCGGGTCGAGAGGTCTGTCTCCACAACACGACGGCCGAGGCCAGCGCCATCCACAGCAGCGTGAGCATCCAGATGCCTTCGGGCCAGGCGTCCACCCCGTTCGCCACCGGTTCCGGCGCCCATTGGAGGGCCGCCAGATAGGCCAGACCCAGCGGCAGCGCCAGCACCAGTTCCTGGGCCAGCAGCAAGCCGAACAGCGTCGGCGTGCCGGGAACTCGAAGTGGCGGTTCGGCCGACAGGGTCCGGTTTCGCGTGGCAATCCAGCATGTGCCCAGGGACAGCACGGTGGTCAGCCACCCGGTGGCGATGGCCGTCGCGTCGAAGCGGGCCGGGCCTTCGATCGCCCAGCGCTGCAGGCCGACGCCGCACAGCACCAGCAGCACCAGCAACGTCAGCAGGGTTGCCGGCCCGGCATTCAGCGAGTCGGTGCGCGGACGCATGAACGCGGCGGTGCGCGCTGCCTCGATCAGCCAGCGACCGAGTGGTGCATCGGCAGTCTCGTCCGGAGAAGCCACCTTGCCGATCGAACCGGTGATGTCACTCATCCCCGGATCAGGCCGCCCGCCCGGAGACGGCTGCAGGCACCTCGGGCTGTGCATCGAAACGTTCGAATCCGCTGTAGCAGATGAAGTGCCGGTTCGTGGCCCGACCGAACAGGCACAGGCCGAGTTGCTGCGCAACGGCAAGACCCATCTGCGTGATGCCGCTGCGCGACACGATGATCGGCACGCCCATCTGTGCCGACTTGATCACCATCTCGCTGGTCAGGCGGCCGGTCGTGTAGAAGATCTTGTCGGCACCAACTACGTCGTTCATCCACATCCAGCCGGCGATGGTGTCGATCGCGTTGTGGCGGCCGACGTCCTCGACGAAGGTCAACAGTTCGTCCTGCCGGAACAGCGCGCAGCCGTGCACCGAACCGGCCGACTTGTACGTGCTTTCCTGCAGCCGCATCGCGTTGAGCAGGCCATACAACGTGCCCTGGCTCAGCCGCGCGGTGGGATCGCTGGGCGTGGGCAACTGCAGCGTGTCGAGCTCGTTCATCAGGTTGCCGAACACCGTGCCCTGACCGCAGCCTGTGGTGACGACGCGATGGGCCGTCTTCTCGTCGAACCGCTCGATACCGCGGTGCGTGCGCACCGCCGCAGCGTTGACGTCCCAGTCGACGGTCACCGACTCGATGTCGTCCAGTGCGTCGACCAGCCGCTGGTTTCGCAGGTAGCCGAGCACCAGCAGCTCGGGCTCGGCACCCAGCGTCATCAGCGTGACGAGCTCGCGCTTGTCGACGAAGACGGTCAAAGCCCGTTCGGCGGGAATGGTGACCTCGCGTCGCGCGCCGAACTCGTCGAGCACGCTGACCTGCTGGGTCAGCGGCGCGCGCGCAGCGGTCAGTCGCGGGCCGGGCACGCCGTCACTTCACCGTGACCATGATGGTGGCGCTCATCTCCGGGCCATAGGAGGCGTGGTGACCATCGGCGAACTGCATCGTCAGCTTGTAGACGCCCGGTGGGAGCTTCAGCTCGGTCTCGGTCTGGCCCTTGCCGAAATGCAGGTGCTGCGCATCGGCCGGTACCGTGTCGCCCTTCGGTGTGCCACTGACATTGATCAGCAGGTGATGGTGGCCGGTGCCTTCGACGATCTCGCCGGCCGGCTTGACGGTCATGCCCTTGACGCCGAACTCCACCTTGACCGGGCCTTCGATCGTCGAGCCGTCGGCCGGCGCGACGAAGTACACGCCCTGCGCTGCCGATGGCGGCTGGTTCGCGCCCTGGGCGCAGACGGCAGCGGCGAACGTGGTGGACAGCGCAGCAAGCAACGCGTGATTGAAAAAGCGGCGAGTGGACATGGAATGGGCTCCTGGAAAGTGGCGCGACGACGCCACGCAGCCTACACGCTAGCACTTCGCTCGCTGTCGTTGAACATCGGCAAACCACGACGCTCGAATGCCATGCGCCACCCCCGTCGGTGGTTCGGGTCCGGCGCGCCAATCGGCTTACTTCCTGGCGGTGCCGGTTTGCTCGGCCGCCGTGGCCTTGCCGCTCGGTGGTGCGGTGGCCGTCTTGGCGGGCGAATGGGCACCGGCCGCTTCGAGCGGCGGGGTCACCGAGGGTTGGGATGCGACAGCGGCCGCAGCGGCCGGGGCCGCACCGGCGTCCGGGGGGACATAGACGAACAAGCCCGGATCCGCGCAGGGCGGCGAGGTCGCTGCCGGCGGCTTGACATTGCTGCCCACAGTCTTGAAGTAATGCGCCGCCGTTCGGTCTCCTGCCAGACACAGCTTGTACGCCGCGACCTTGTCGCCGTGCGCCGTCCTGGCCTTGGTTTCGTCGGCCTTGGCCTGGGCCTCGGGCGACGGGGCGGGCAGCTTGGCTTGCACAGGCAGCCCGCCCGCTGCGAGGAATCCGGCCAGCACAGCGTTGGTGAGGTGGTGCAGCGTGGTCATCGTCGTGCGTCCCTGTCTGTTGCGCCCCGAACTCAGGCCTGAGCGGGGCGGTTCGTCGCAGCCTCGGCCACCGCGGTGCGCTGTGCCGGAATCTTGCCGTCCTGGATGTCGCCGAGCCACAACTCGTGGTGTTCTTTCGCCCAGGTCTCGTCGACGTAGCCGGTGCGCATCGCGCCGTAGGCACCCTTCATGCCGATCGTTCCCAGGTAGATGTGGCCGAGGAACATCGCCATCATCAACACCGTCGCGACGCTGTGGACGATGTGCGCGATCTGCATGTCGCCGCGCAGGTAGGCCAGGCTGGGAATCAGCTTGTCGAGCACCAGGCCCGACGCGACCACGACGATGCCGAGCGTGAACACGCCGCCCCAGAACAAGATCTTCTCGCCCGCGTTGAAGCGATGCGACGGTACGTGCTCGCCGCTGAACAGGCCGCCCCCCTTGAGCAGCCAGGCGATGTCGTCCTTGCTGGGAAAATTATCACGCACGAAGGTCGCGAAGACGACCACCAGCGATACCGCGAACAGCGGGCCGGCAAAGTTGTGCAGGTTCTTCAGAGCGTAGGCCAGCCAGCCGAACAGCGTACTGCCAAGCACCGGCAACAGGAAGAACTTGCCGAACGCGATCACCAGCCCGGAAATCGCCAACGCGCAGAACGCGATCGCATTCGACCAGTGCGCGGCCCTCTCGAAGTAGGTGAAACGCTCGATCTTGCGGCCAGTCTCCGGATCATGCAGACCGATCACGCCCCGGGTCTTGTAGAACAGCACGATGGCCAGCGCGGTGATCAGCAGCAGCGAACCGCCGTAGGGAATGATCCACCGGTTGCGCACATCGCGCCAGGCCTCGCCCGCGTTGGTCAGTCGCGAGCCGGGGTACTGCACGAACGGCTGGATCAGCACGCCTTTTTCGGCGCCCGGCAGGTTGCTGATGCCGGCGCTGTTTCCCGACTCGCGCACCGAGCGCCAGAACGGCGCGTTGTTGCCTGGCTGCGCCTTGCTGCGCTGGGCATTGGTCTCGTCGGGCTTCGGCTCGGCCGGAGCGACAAAGCCGGCCGGCGCCGCGCCAGCGTTCGCGGGTGCGGGTGCGGCGGTCGACGGCTCCTGCGCCAGGGCGAGATGGGCTGCCGCGACACAGAAGCTCAGCAAGACCAGCAGCACCAGCGCGGCACGAACGTAAAAGCGTGGCATGCGGACTCCTGTGGCGACGAACGGCGATCTGTTCACCGGGTGCGGGTGTACTCGTCCTGGTTCTGGGTGCGGGTTCGCACCTGCTGCTCCCAGGCGGCCCGATCGCCATGCTGAAAGCCCGCCGCGGTGTATCCGCTCTGCACAGCATTCCAGGGCGGCAGATCCGTTCCCTTCGACAGCTTCGCGCCACCCTGCGGCGCCTCGCTGCAAGCCGACAGCAGCATCACGACCGCAGCGACCACTGCAGACGTTCGCAACGGCTTCATGACTTGGTCGGCGCGGATGCCGCCCCTGGAGCCGGCTTCGTACCGCCCTCGGCGGGTTTGCCGTAAGCAGTGCCCCAGCCCCAGACCTCGCTGCCCTTGCCACGGTTGAGCACCCGCGTGCGGAAGATGTCGGCCACCACATCGCCGTCGCCGCCGAGCAGTGCCTTCGTCGAGCACATCTCGGCGCAGGCCGGCAGCTTGCCTTCGGACAGTCGGTTGCGGCCGTACTTCTCGTTCTCGGCCGCACTGCCGTTGGCCTCGGGTCCGCCGGCGCAGAACGTGCACTTGTCCATCTTGCCGCGCAAGCCGAACGTGCCGTTGCTCGGGAACTGCGGCGCGCCGAACGGGCAGGCGTACGAGCAGTAGCCGCAGCCGATGCAGACGTCCTTGTCGTGCAGCACCACGCCCTCGTCGGTGCGGTAGAAGCAGTCGACAGGGCAGACCGCCATGCACGGTGCATCGCTGCAGTGCATACAGGCGACCGAGATCGACTTCTCGCCCGGCACACCGTCGTTCAGCGTGACCACCCGGCGGCGGTTGACGCCCCAGGGCACGTCGTGCTCAGCCTTGCAGGCGGTGACGCAGCCGTTGCATTCGATGCAGCGCTCGGCATCGCAGATGAACTTCATTCGTGCCATGGTGGGTGCTCCGGATGTCGCTGTGGGTTCAGGCCATCTTCTCGATCTGGCACAAGGTGGTCTTGGTCTCTTGCATCATCGTCACGCTGTCGTAACCGTAGGTGGTCGCGGTGTTGATCGCCTCGCCGCGCACGATCGGCGCTGCGCCCTCCGGGTAGTACGGGAGCAGGTCGATGCCCTGCCACTTGCCCGAGAAGTGGAACGGCATGAACACCGTCTCGCGATCGACGCGTTCGGTGACCATCGCCTTGACGTTGATCTTGGCGCCGGTCGGCGTCTTGACCCACACCATCTCGCCGTTGCGGATGCCGCGATCGTTCGCCGCCACCGGGTTCAGCTCGACGAACATGTCCTGCTGCAATTCGGCGAGCCACGGGTTGGAACGCGTTTCCTCGCCGCCGCCCTCGTACTCGACCAGTCGGCCCGAGGTCATGATTAGCGGGAACTGCTGCCCGATGTCCTTGTTCTTCTCCTGCAGGCTCTTGTACAGCGTCGGCAGACGCCAGAACGCCTTCTTGTCGTCGTGCGTCGGGTACTTGGCGATCAGGTCCGGGCGGTTCGAATAAAGCGGCTCGCGGTGCTGCGGGATCGGGTCGGGGAAGTTCCACACCACCGCGCGCGCCTTCGCGTTGCCGAACGGATGGCAGCCGTGCGCCATCGCGACCCGCTGGATGCCGCCTGACAGGTCGGTTTTCCAGTTCTTGCCTTCGGCGGCGGCCTTTTCGGCGTCGCTCAGGTCGTCCCACCAGCCCAGCTTCTTCAGCAGCACGTGGTCGAATTCGGGGTAGCCGGTGGTGATGTCGGCGCCCTTCGAATGCGAACCGTCCTCGGCCAGCAGGCTGACGCCCTCGCGCTCGACGCCGAAGTTCGCGCGGAAGTTGCCGCCGCCTTCCATCACATGCTTCGAGGTGTCGTAGAGGTTCGGGGAACCGGGGTGCTTCAGCTCGGGCGTGCCATAGCAGGGCCACGGCAGGCCGAAGTAATCGCCGTCGAGCGAATAGCCGGTTTCCTTGTCGATTCCGCCCCTGGCCTTCAGCGTCTTCACGTCGAAGACGTTCATGTTGCGCATGTGCGCCTTCAGCCGTTCCGGGCTCTGGCCGGTGTAGCCGATGGTCCAGACGCTCTTGTTGATCTCGCGCAGCAGCGATTCAGGCTCGGGTTCCATCATGCCGCCCTTGCCCGCCACCAGTTTGGTGTTGGACATCAACTGCTTGTCGAAACCGAGCTTCTGCGCGAGCTGGTACATGATCATGTGGTCGGTGCGGCTTTCCCATAGCGGCTCGATCACCTTCTGTCGCCACTGCAACGAGCGGTTCGACGCGGTGCACGAACCGCTGGTCTCGAACTGCGTCGATGCCGGCAGCAGGTACACCGCGCGGTTCGGGTTCAGCTCTTCCGGCTTGCCCGGCATCGCGGCCATTGCGGCAGTGGCCGACGGGAACGGATCGACGACGACCAGCAGATCGAGCTTGTCCATCGCGGTCTTCATCTCGAGGCCGCGCGACTGCGAGTTCGGCGCGTGCCCCCAGAAGAACAGGCCGCGCAGGTTGCTGTCCTGGTCGATCAGTTCGTTCTTCTCGAGCACGCCGTCGATCCAGCGCGACACCGTCATGCCGCTCTTGCTCATCATGCCCGGCGCGTACTGCTTCTTGATCCACTCGAAGTCGACGCCCCACACCTTGGCGAAGTGCTTCCACGAGCCTTCGGCCAGTCCGTAGTAGCCGGGCAGCGAGTCGGGGTTGGGACCGACGTCGGTGGCGCCCTGCACGTTGTCGTGGCCACGGAAGATGTTGGTGCCGCCGCCGCTCACGCCGACATTGCCGAGCGCCAGCTGCAACAGGCACGAGGCGCGCACGATCGCGTTGCCGATGGTGTGCTGCGTCTGGCCCATGCACCAGACGACGGTGCCGGGCCGGTGGTCGGCGAGCATCTTCGCGACCTTGTAGGTGGTGGCTTCATCGACGCCACAGGCCTCCTGCACCTTGTCGGGCGTCCACTTGGCCAGCACGTCCTCGCGCACCTTGTCCATGCCGTAGACACGGTCGTTCAGGTACTTCTGGTCTTCCCAGCCGTTCTTGAAGATGTGGTGCATCACACCGAACAGGAACGGGATGTCCGAGCCCGAACGGATGCGCACGTACTCGTCGGCCTTGGCCGCGGTGCGCGTGAAGCGCGGGTCGACGACGATCATCTTGCAGCCGGTTTCCTTGGCGTGCAGCATGTGCAGCATCGACACCGGGTGCGCCTCGGCGGCGTTGCTGCCGATGTACATCGCCACCTTGGCGTTCTGCATGTCGTTGTACGAATTGGTCATCGCACCGTAGCCCCAGGTGTTCGCGACACCGGCCACCGTGGTCGAATGGCAGATGCGCGCCTGGTGGTCGCAGTTGTTGCTGCCCCAGAAACTGACCCACTTGCGCAGCAGGTACGCCTGCTCGTTGTTGTGCTTGCTGGAGCCGACGATGAAGATCGAGTCGGGGCCGCTGGCCTTGCGCAGCTCGAGCATCTTCGCGCTGATCTCGTCGAGCGCGACGTCCCAGCTGATGCGCTGGTACTTGCCGTTGACCAGCTTCATCGGGTACCGCAGCCGGTGTTCGCCGTGCCCGTGCTCGCGCAACGCGGCGCCCTTGGCGCAATGCGCGCCGAGGTTGATCGGCGAGTCGAACACCGGCTCCTGGCGCACCCAGACGCCGTTCTCGACCACCGCATCGACGGCGCAACCGACCGAGCAGTGGCCGCACACCGTGCGTCGGACCTCGATCTTGCCGGCGCCCTCGGACTTCGGCGCATCGGCGGCCTGCACCTTGCGCACCAGCATCAGTTGCGACGCGGCCAGTCCGGCACCAACGCCGAGACCGGAGCGCCGCAAGAAGGCCCGGCGGTCCATCGTGGGGATCGCACGAGACACCCCGCGCGCCAGACTGGAAACCAGCGGCGATCGAACGCAAACCGGAGCCACCGCATCGGCCGAGGCCGTCTTTCGTGTGAGCAGCATGGGAACTCCTGCGTGCCGGAACGGGGGATGTCGCCGGTCGGCTCAGACCCGGGCGGTGTCGTAGTACCGCTGCACGTGCGCCGTCAGCTGGTAGCCGTCGCTGGCGGTCGGCGGGGTCGCGACCACTGCCGGCGGCGTGACCGCTTCGGCCGCGCCGGGCAGCACGTTCGCCACGACCGCGGCGGCACCGGCCACGCCGGCGCCGATCAGCAGTCCGCGACGTTTAAGGGGAGTTGCATCAGGCGCGTCCGCTGCCATTGCGGCTGGTTTGTCGTGACCGAGCTTCATGCGAACCTCCGAACTTCGACCCGGGGCACGCCCGCCGGGGCACACCCATACTCCGCATCGTGCCACTCTATGCAACTTTGTGCATAGGGACATGCGCGACTGTGGTCAACCCGACACCGCGGGCCGGACGCCAGCAACGTTCAGGTATCGAGCAGATCGAAGGCTTGCGATTCCACCGCGAAGAAATCGCGTGAGAACTGGGCCACGGCCCGGTAGAAGTCGGCACGGGGGTGCGCGACAAGGGCGTCGCAAAGCGTGTCGACCCACGGGCGCAGGTGCTCGCCGAAGAAGCGCCGCTGCTGTTCGAGGTTGCTGACCGACAGGTCGTCGCCAGCGATCAGGTAGCGCATCACCTCGCACAGGCTGGCCAGGTGGTCCTCGGTCTCGGTCACCGTGTCGGGCCGTTCCAGGCTGAGCCGGCGCAGGCTGTGGCGCAGCGCGACCAGCGGTTTTTCGTTCAACGCGCCGGCCAGGTGGTACGAGCCGTAGAGGAACACCTCCGGCTTGCCGATGCCGCCGAACAGCGCGTCGTGCTCGGCGTGCACCGCGGCCCGCTCGAGGCGGCGCGCGGTGGCGACGAGTTCCATCCAGTGCAGTTCCAGGAACCCGCCGGGCGCAGGGGCCTCGGTCGGCGCCATCCGCAGCTGGCCGTACAGCACCTCGTCGGGCGGGGCATAAAAGAGGCGCGCGAGAAGCCCGTAGACCTCGGCGCGGGCCAGCTCCTCGCGGTCGTCGGGGGTACTGAATTGCAGCGGCTGCGAGCTCACAGGTCGGTGATCCTGACTTCGTTCGGGTTGGAATGCAGGTCGATGACACGGCAGTCGCCGCACATCTTGAGCCGGTCGGCGGCGGCGCCCTGGAACATCGCGTGGCCGGACAGCTTCCCCATCATCGCCTCGATCGCCTTCAGCGTGCCGAACGGCTTGCCGCAGCGGAGACAGCGGTACGGCTCGACCTCGTGCAGCACACGCGACTGCTTGCG
This sequence comes from Rhizobacter sp., assembly GCA_046154125.1. GTDB lineage: Bacteria > Pseudomonadota > Gammaproteobacteria > Burkholderiales > Burkholderiaceae_C > PBB1. The sequence continues at coordinate 11,904 of JBJXEJ010000090.1, forward strand.
CGCCTTGCCGGCGTCGGCCAGCAGCAAGCGCGGCTGCAGCGTGATCGCGTCCTCCGGGCAGGTGACGGCGCACAGCCCGCATTGCACGCAGTTCTTCTCGATGAAGCGCAATTGCGGGCGGTCGGGGTTGTCGGCCAGCGCGCCTTCGGGGCAGGCACCGACGCAGCTCAGGCACATCGTGCAGCGGTCGGTATCGACCACCAGGCTGCCGAACGGGCTGCCGAGCTGGTTGCCGTGGGCGGGCAGCGTGATGGCCTCAGGCATGACGACGGCGCAGCCCTGAAGGTGATCGATCGCCAGGTCGAGCGTCGCGCGCTTGTCGGCCTGCACGTTGAAGGTGGCGGCCTGCGCAACGGACGGCGCAGGCGCGGCGCGCAGCGCCGCATCGAGCGCCCGTGCGTCGTTCGCGCCAACGATGCGCAGATGCTCACCGGTGAAACCCAGCCCGTTCAGGATCGCCTGCGCTACCGCGATCTGCGCCGTCACCGCCGCGCGGTAGTCGGGCGCCTCCTCGTCGGTCATCAGCACCCAGACCTGCGAGGCGCCATAGGCGATCGCCGCCAGCCACAGGTCGATGCCCACCGACGCGGTATGCCACACGTCGAGCGGCAGCACCCGCGCTGGCACGCCGTGCACCGTGCGGTCGGTGCGCGCCAGCCGGCCCAGCTCGCCGATCAAGCGCAGGCCGGCGCCCTGGCTGTGCACCAGCACGGCCGCCGCCTGGCCGCCGGCGCGCTGGAACGTGGACAGCATCGCGCGCAGCCGTCGGCCCTGCTCGTCGGGTCGTGGCGTGGCGTAGCTCAGCGCACCGCTCGGGCACACCGTGGTGCAGGCGCCGCAGCCGACGCACAGGTGCGGCTCGACGACGATGCCGGCGCTGCCGCCGGGCTGGCCCTTGACGAGCTTGCCTTTCAGCGACGCGTCGCTGCGGATCGCCTGCGCCGAGCAGACGTCGATGCAGGCGGTGCAGCCGATCTGCTCGTTGCGGCTGTGCGCGCAGATCTTCTGCTTGTAGTGGAAGAACTTCGGCTTCTCGAACTCGCCAACCATGTCGCGCAGCTGCAGCACCGCGGCGAACAAGGTCGCATCGTCGCTCGCGTGCAGGTAGCCCTGTGGCGGCTGGTGCAGCGTCAGCGTGGGCTGCTGCTGCAGGTCGAGCACCAGGTCGAAGGTCTCGTTGAGCGGTTCAGCCGTACGGGTGAAATCGATCGCGCCGGCCGCTTCACACACCCGCATGCACTCGCGGTGGCCGGTGCAGCGCGCCAGGTCGATCTGGTAGCTGAAGTCGATCGCGGACTCGGGACAGGTGTCGATGCAGGCGTTGCACCGCGTGCACAGGTCGAGGTCGATCGGGTTGCTGCGCTCCCAGTGCACCTCGAGCTGACCGAGCCAGCCGCTGATCGAGGTCACGCGGCCGGCGTACAGCGCCTGCGCGCGCTCCTGCGCCAGCGTGCCGCCGGGCTCGGTCAGCAGCAGGCTGACTTCGAGGTGATCGGCCAGCAGCGTGGCAGCTCGCTGCACCGCATCGGCGGCGCCGATCACCAGCACCCGCCCTGCCGAGCGGTAGCTGACGGTCGCGACCGGTTCGGGCTCGGGCAACTGCGCGGCGGCGATCAACGCGGCGATCTTCGGCGTCGCGGCCTTCGCGTCCTTCGACCAGCCAGCGGTCTCGCGGATGTTGACGAAGCGGATCGGCCGCTCGGCGACGCCGGGCGCGCCTGCGGTCTCGGCGTTCAGTTCGAGGAACAGCCGGCTTTCCTGCGTGCAGGCGACCAGCAGGTCGTCTCCGTCCTTCGCCGCGCGCTGGAAGGCGCCGGCCTCGCGGCGGCACAGCGTGCTGTGGACGGTCGCCAGCCCGTCGGTCGCGTCAACCGCGCCCGGACGGTTCGGCCTCAGCGCCTGGATCAGCGCCGGGCCGTCCAGCGGCATCGTCTGGTTGCAGTCGCAGATCAGCGTTTTCATGGGTGCGGGCTTCGGACAATGTAGCTGGCATCGCTGAGGGGGTCTCGTCAGACGCGGATGATGCAACGTCGGCGGGCGGCTTCTCGTCTTCATGGTCGAACAAGCCGAGCGCCCTCGACTGCACCATCTGGCGCAGCATCGATTCGGGGATCGGGTCGGCGATGCCGTAGTCCTCGATGTAGGTGTCGAGCCCGTCCATGATGTTGTAGTGCGGGTCGGTGAACAGTTTTCTCATCGCCGCGTTGCACACGCCGGGGTCGACGCCTGGCGCCACGAAACGGGTGTAGTCGGATTCGGGCGTCAGCTGCGCCACGTCGTCCATCGTCAGGGGTGGCGGCGACGGGATCGCGACAGCGTCGTCGGCCGGCGCGTCGACCGGCAGCGCAACAGGGGCGGGTGGCGCGGTCGGCGGCGCAGCCTGTGTTGCAACCGGCGCCTCGTCGACAGGAACCGCGCCGCCTTGCACCGCCACCTTGCGCCGCGACCAGCGCGACAGGAAACCGTCGGCGCTCATCGCGATCTCACTCGCGTTGATCCGGCGGCAGGAACGACGCCGGCCGCCGTCGCTGCTTCGGCTCAGGGTGGTAATGGGCGTCGGTGTAGGCCTGCAGCCAGGCGATGGTGTCGGATGCCAGCGGCACGTTGTCGACGCGCTCCTGCGCGTCGAGCCAGCGGCCGGCCTCGTTGTACGACAGGCTGACCGCCTCGGGCTGCGCGCGCGACGGGTCGTCGTCGTCGATACGCCACATCACGAACCACACCGGCGAACCCGACGTCAGGTTCAGGTGGTAGCCCTCGCCTTCGTCACGGAACAGCTGCAGCACGAAGCCCGGGTGCAGGCTGCGCAGGACCCGACCGTCGTCGCGCAGCACACGGGCCTGCCGGCCGAAGCCGGGCTCGTGAGGCACCACGTCGACCAGCCTGAAGCGCCAGTCTTCCCAGCGGTTGGGTTGCGCCTCGCGCTCCATCACGACCGCGACCCGAACCGACGGCCGGGCCGAGGAGGTGCCACCGACCGCAGCGTCGGCCTCCATGGTGCGTGGACTCAGGTGTCCTTGGAGATCGTGATCGACGGGAACTTCGACGAGAAGTCCTTCGCGCGCTGCGCGATCTTCACCGCGACCTGGCGCGCCACCGCCTTGTAAAGCCCGGCGATCTCGCCATCGGGATCGCTGACCACCGACGGTCGGCCGTTGTCGGCCTGCACGCGGATGCTGAGGTTCAACGGCAGCGCGCCGAGGTAATCCATCTTGTATTCAGTGGCGAGGTGCTTGCCGCCATCCTCGCCGAAGATGTGCTCGACATGGCCGCATTTCTCGCAGACGTGCACCGCCATGTTCTCGACGATGCCGAGGATGGGCACGCCGACCTTCTCGAACATCTTGATTCCCTTCTTGGCATCGAGCAACGCGATGTCCTGCGGCGTGGTCACGATCACCGCGCCGGTCAGCGGCACCTTCTGCGACAGCGACAGCTGGATGTCGCCGGTGCCCGGCGGCATGTCGACGATCAGGTAGTCGAGGTCGCCCCAGTTGGTCTGCCGCAGCAGCTGATCAAGTGCCTGTGTCGCCATCGGGCCGCGCCAGACCATCGGGCTGTCGGCCTCGACCAGGAAGCCGATCGACATCACCTGCACGCCATAGTTCTCGAGCGGCTCCATCGATTTGCCGTCGGCCGACTCGGGCCGGCCTTCGATTCCCATCATCATCGGCTGGCTGGGGCCGTAGATGTCGGCATCCAGGATGCCGACTGCCGCGCCTTCGGCGGCCAGCGCCAGCGCGAGGTTGACGGCCGTCGTGCTCTTGCCGACACCGCCCTTGCCCGATGCCACCGCCACGATGTTCTTGACCTTGGGCAACAGCTGCACACCGCGCTGCACTGCGTGCGGAATGATCTTGCTTGACAGGTTGGCGCTGACGTTCTCGACACCGGCCACCGACTTGGCCGCAGCGATCAGCGCCTTGCGCAGCATCGGCATCTGGCTCTTCGCGGGATATCCCAATTCGACATCGAAGACCACGTCCCCGTCGTCGATGCGCAGATTCTTGAGCTGCCTGGTACTGACGAAATCTTTCCCGGTATTCGGGTCGATCACCGTTTTCAGGGCTTCGAGCAACGCGGATTCGGTGGCGGCCATGACGGGTCCAGGTGTAGGAAAGGGGGCGTGCCCCGAGGCGGCCGGATCGGCGCCAGAACGAGCGGCGGCAGTCTATCCCAGGGTCCATTCCCCCTGTGCGCCAGGTCAAAGGAGACTCCAGCGCGGCGCCTAGAATCGGCCGCTCCCCGAGCTTGCCGTGCATCGCGGCGGCGGGGCTCGATCCCCTGGCCGCCCATGACCCGCAAGCTCTTCGTCACCACCGCCCTGCCCTACGCAAACGCGCCGTTCCATATCGGGCACATGATGGAATACATCCAGGCCGACATCTGGGTGCGCTTCCAGCGGATGCAGGGCCACGAGGTGCACTTCGTCGGTGCCGACGATGCACACGGCGCGCCGATCATGATCGCGGCCGAAAAGACCGGCAAGACGCCACAGCAGTTCGTCGCCGAGATCGCCGCCGGACGCCAGCAGTACCTCGACGGCTTCCACATCGCGTTCGACCACTGGCACTCGACCGACTCGCCGGAGAACACCGAGCTGGCGCAGGACATCTACCGCAAGCTGCGCGACCGCACCGACGGCTCGCTGATCACGACGAAGACGATCGAGCAGTTCTACGACCCGGTGAAGGGCATGTTCCTGCCCGACCGCTACATCAAGGGCGAATGCCCGAAGTGCGGCGCCAAGGATCAGTACGGCGACAGCTGCGAGGTGTGCAGCGCGGTCTATGCACCAACCGACCTCAAGAATCCGTACTCGACTCTGAGCGGTGCAACGCCGGTGATGAAGAGCAGCGAGCACTACTTCTTCAAGCTGAGCGATCCGCGTTGCGTCGAGTTCCTGGAGCAGTGGACCGGTGGCGAGCGGCTGCAGAGCGAGGTCGGCAACAAGATCCGCGAGTGGTTCACGAAGGACGAGCACGGCGCTGGCGGTCTGAGCGACTGGGACATCAGCCGCGACGCGCCGTACTTCGGCATCGAGATCCCCGACGCGCCGGGCAAGTACTTCTATGTCTGGCTCGATGCGCCGATCGGCTACCTCGCTTCGCTGAAGAACTACTTCGAACTCGGCAAGGCGAAGGCTCGCGGCGAACAGCGCAGCTTCGACGAGTTCGTCGCAGACCCTGCGGTCGAGCAGATCCACTTCATCGGCAAGGACATCACCTACTTCCACACGCTGTTCTGGCCCGCGATGCTGAAGTTCTCGGGCCGCAAGGTCCCGGATCGCGTCTACGCACACGGATTCATCACGGTGAGCGGCGAAAAGATGAGCAAGAGCCGAGGCACCGGCATCTCGCCGCTGAAGTATCTCGAGCTCGGCCTGAACGCCGAGTGGTTGCGCTACTACATCGCGACCAAGCTGAGCAGCAAGGTCGAGGACGTCGACTTCAACCCCGATGACTTCATCGCCCGGGTCAACAGCGACCTGGTCGGCAAGTACATCAACATCGCGAGCCGCGCCGCCGGCTTCCTGAGCAAGCGCTTCGGCGGCCGGCTGTCGGGCGATGTCGGCGTCGAGGGCCGCGTGCTGCTCGATCACCTGCGCAGCGGACACGCCGAGATCGAGCGGATGTACAACGAACGCGACTTCGGCAAGGCACTGCGCGAGATCATGCTGCTGGCCGACCGAGTGAACGAGTACGTCGACCAGAACAAGCCCTGGGAACTGGCCAAGAAGGAAGGCCAGGATGCGGTGCTGCAGGACGTCTGCACCGTCTGCATCGAGGCCTTCCGGTTGCTGACGATCTATCTGAAACCGGTCATGCCGGCGCTCACGGCGCAGGTCGAAGCCTTCCTGCGCATCGAGCCGCTGGTGTCGACCGACGCGCACCGCGCGCTCGGTGCGCACACGATCGGTGAGTATCGGCACCTGCTGCAACGCGTCGATCCGAAGCTGCTCGATGCGCTGTTCGAGCCGCCTGCGGCGGACGCTGTCGAACATCCGAAGCCCGGTGGCGAGGACATCGCCCCGATCATCGGCATCGACGATTTCTCGAAGATCGACCTGCGCATCGCGAAGATCGTCAACTGCGAGCACGTCGCCGGCTCCGACAAGCTGTTGCGACTGACGCTCGACGTGGGCGAAGTCGATGCCGCCGGCCAGCCAAGCACCCGCAACGTGTTCAGTGGCATCAAGAGTGCCTACGAGCCAGCCGACCTGATCGGCAAGCTGACGGTGATGGTCGCCAACCTAGCGCCGCGCAAGATGAAGTTCGGCATCAGCGAGGGCATGGTGCTGGCAGCCAGCCATGCCGACGAGAAGAGCCACGCCGGTATTCATGTGCTCGAACCGTGGCCGGGTGCGACTCCCGGCATGCGAGTGCGCTGACACCCGTCGCACGACCCATGCTGCTCCTGACGCGGGAATGGACAGCGGCAGATCGGACGCCGAACACCAACCTGCGCCTGGGCCAAGTGCTCGCCTTCGTGGCGGGCGCGGCCAACGCCGGCGGATTCCTGGCCGTCGGGCAGTACACCTCGCACATGACCGGCATCGTGTCCGGCGTGGCCGACAACCTGGTGCTCGGACACCTGGTTCTGGTGGGCTCCGGGCTGCTGGCCCTGGCCTGCTTCCTGGTGGGCGCCATGCTCACCGCCATCCTGGTGAACTGGGGTCGGCAGCGCCAGTTCCACAACTGCTATGCCCTGCCCCTTGTCGTTGAAGCCCTGCTGATGCTGCTGTTCGGCATGGTGGGCGCGAACCTGGGCCTGCATACCGCCTTGCTGGTACCGACCACCGTGCTGCTGCTGTGCTTCATGATGGGCCTGCAGAACGCCATCATCACCAAGGCTTCACGTTCGGAGATCCGCACCACGCACGTGACCGGCATGGTCACCGACCTCGGCATCGAACTGGGAAAACTGGTGTATCCGAACCGACGCCGATACGCTGCGATGGGCGGGCCCGGGGTTCACGCGAACCGGGCGCGTCTTCGAGCGCATGGGTCACTGGTCGGCCTGTTCCTGTTCGGTGGCGTTCTCGGCGCCGCCGGGTTTCAGCGGCTGGGCTACTCGACGACGATCCCGCTGGCGCTGCTGCTCTTGCTGCTGAGCGCAGGACCTCTGTGGCGCGACCTGAAGCAGCATCGAATGATTCCTCATGGTTGAACTGGCGCGTTTCCATCCCCGACTGCTCGACACCCTGAAGGGCTACGACCGCCAGCGCTTCATCGGCGACCTGACGGCAGGCATCACCGTCGGCGTCATCGCACTGCCTCTGGCAATGGCGTTCGGCATCGCCAGCGGCGTCAAGCCCGAGCAGGGCATCCTGACCGCGATCATCGGCGGCTTTCTGGTCGCGGCGCTGGGCGGTTCGAATGTCCAGATCGGCGGGCCGGCCGGGGCGTTCATCGTCATCGTCTACGGCATCGTCGAGCGGTACGGCCTGACCAACCTGCTCATCTCGAGCGCACTGGCCGGCATGCTGCTTTTCGCGATGGGTGTGCTGAAGCTCGGTGGGTTGGTGCGCTACGTTCCGGTGAGCATCGTCATCGGATTCACCAATGGCATCGCGGTGCTGATCGCGCTGTCACAGGTGAAAGACCTGCTCGGGCTGTCGATCGCGAAGATGCCATCGGATTTCTTCGCGCAGCTTCAGGCGATCTGGCAGCACATCGACAGCGTCAACCCGACTGCGCTGGCGCTGGGCGCGATCTGCCTCGGCGGCCTGTTCCTGTGGGCCAGGTTGTTCAGCCCCGGCGGGCTGCTGCCCATTCGGCTGCTCGAGGGACGCACGGTGCGCGGCGCGGCGCGGCTGCCGGGCTCGATCGTGGCGCTGGTGTCGCTGAGCGTCGCGACCGCGCTGCTCAACCTGCCGGTGGAGACGATCGGGTCGCGATTCGGCGGGATCCCGACCGGCCTGCCCAGCCTCGCACTGCCGGCATTCAGCTGGCAGAGCGCGCAGCAGCTGTTCATCCCGACGATCACCATCGCCATGCTCGGCGCGGTGGAGTCGCTGCTGTGCGCCCGGGTCGCCGACAACCTGACGACCCTGCCTCGCCACGACCCGAATCAGGAGCTGATGGCCCAGGGGGTCGCCAACATGGTCGTGCCGCTGTTCGGCGGCATCCCGGTTACGGGCACCATCGCGCGCACCGTCACCAATGTGCGATCGGGCGCGAACAGCCCCGTGTCGGGCATCGTGCATGCCTTCACGCTGCTGGCGATCGTTCTGGTGGCCGCGCCACTGGCGGTGCATGTGCCACTGGCGGCGCTGGCCGGCATCCTGCTCTTCGTCGCGTTCAACATGGGCGAGTGGCATGAATTCCGGCGGCTGCGCCAGTTCAGCGCCGGGTACCGCACGATCCTGGTGGGCACCTTTCTGCTGACCGTCATCTTCGACCTCACGGTCGCCATCGAAATCGGGCTGGTGTTGTCGTGCGTCTTCTTCATCTACCGGATGAGCACGCTGTTCCAGGTGCAGCCGGCCGCATCCGATGAACAGCCCGCACCGCCCGGGGTCGTGCTGTTCAACCTGTACGGCGCGCTGTTCTTCGGCGCGGTGACCAAGGTCGAAAGCTTGGCAGACAAGGTCCCCGAAAGCAGCCACGCGATGGTGCTGGATCTGCACCGGCTGGTGCTGATGGACAGCTCGGGACTCGACGCGATGGTCCAGTTGAAACGATCGCTGTCACGCAAGAACGTGCGCCTGCTGCTGTGTCGCGTGAACGAACAACCGCTGTCGCTGATGCGCCGCGCCGGCTTCGATGCCGTGCTGGGCGAACAGAACCTGCAACCCGATCTGCCTTCGGCTCTGTCGGCTGCGGCTGCGGACAACGCCTGACGCGCCGGCCCGCACCGCAGCGCGAAACCCGGCTCAGCCCGAACGGTTCTTCTTTCCTCGCACCCGCCAGAACCGTTTCAGGCGGACAAAGCGCTTCAGATCCGGCCGACAGGCCTGCAGCGCGCGCTCTCTCTGGGCGGCCAGCCAGCCCAGCGCAAAGAGCGCCCGCGCATCGCTGGGCGCAGCTGCGGAATACAGCGCAATTCCCACGGCCACGTCGTTCACCACGCCGAGTCGCTCCTGCAAGGCCCGCAGACCCTTGAGGTAACGGCGCACCAGATCGTCATCGAATACCCGCGCCGAGAACTCCGCGGCATAGCGCAGTCGCTTGATGTGCTTGCGCAGCCGGTGCCGACCTTCGTCGTCCAGGGTGTCGAAGCGCTCCGCGTCGATCACGACCTGTCGATGCCACCGGTTCAGCCGCAGCGCCAGCCGCTTGCGCAACGTCAGTGAAACTCCCGAACTCTGAGCCGGAGCAGCGGCAGGCAGCTCCGGCTCTGCTGCAGCACGGCCCGAAACCCCTGCTGCAACCACCGGCGGTTCGCTGTGCACTCGTGAGATGAGACTCAGCATCAATCGCTGGACGTTGCCGTGACGAACCAGGACGGTGGGGTCGATGTCGGCACCGGATGGCGGAAGTGCCGGCGGGTCGCCCGTCTGGCCCACCGCCGCGAGCGCACGCGCCAGCTCGATCGCCAGCGGCCCGGACACTGCGTCACGGTCACGCGCCTCGCCGAGTTGTCGGAACAGGCTCGCCGCATCGGCTGACAGCGCTTCACGAGAAGCCGAATCGATGGCCCCGGCCAGGACCGCACCGTTGAAAAACCGCAACGCGGTGCGCAGCCGACGCAAGCCGACACGCAACTGGTGAATGTGCTCGGGGGAGTGTGTGCCGCCGGCGATCTGGCTGGCGTTGACGCTGATCTGCTCCAGGCACGACCGCAGCACGGCGTCGAGCGCCTCTGCGGGCGCCATCGACTTCGCCAGCATCACCTCGCCCGCACGGCGCGGCGAAGCCATCGCCACGTCGCGCACCAGCAGGTTGCCCAGCTCGGCCTTGCTGCGGGTGTCCAGCCAGAGACCGTGCCGCGCGACCCATCGCTGCGCCGCACCGACCACCGCCTGCGGGTGGCCGCGCTTGAGCTCGATTTCCAGCTCACACACTGGCAGGCGGCGCGGAGCGTCCGCAGGTCCGGCATCGATCACGCCGACGTCGAATGCAAGCTCGACCGCCCCACCAGGAACCCGCACGGTGCGGGCGCGCCTCCAGATGTCGGTGCCCATCACGCGCCGCAATTCGCCATCGGTGTGGTGCAGTGCAGTCAGCAGCGCCGCGCCGACCGGTGTTCCGGCATGCAGGCCCGGGGCGATCTCCGGAACCGCAGATCCGGTTTCGGTGCGAGGTACGTTGTGCTCGGAGCGAGTCATGCTGGTGCCGTCGGGCAAGGCCCCCTTCAGCGTCTGCACCCACACCCGTCCTTCCTTGCGCAGCCGCAGGGCCAGTCCGGCGCCCGCCAGAGCGCCTTTCGGCGTATCGAAGTAGGCTGCCTGCAACCGCACGCGCCGCGCGGGTCTCGCCCCGGAGACGGCCGATTCGACAGCCTTGCGAGCCCGTGGCGGCACCTGGAACTTCAGCTCGACTTCTTTCATGACCGCATCGTGACAGCCGAACCCGGCAAATTTGATGAAAACGGGTTCAGGGAAAGGCCGGGTTGCGATACCGACACGCGGGGTACCTGAGGCGCCCGGCCCGGTAAACTCCGGGTTTCCTCTGTGCCACTCGCCACCGACGGGCCCGCCGGCCGTCGAGCCCCCCTGACCATGCCGCTGTTTTGGAAACCCTACAAGTCGGATGTGACCGACTTCATCGAAACCCTCAAGGCAAGGAAGCCCGCGCTCGAGGCTGAACAGCGGGCTGGACGTGCCCTGCTGTGGGACAAGCAGGTGGACCGGGACGCACAGGCTGAAGACGCCGAGTCCCGCGTACCGCAGCAACCGTACGTGTACCAGACCGGGCCGAAGTAAGCCGGCCGATGAACCGCCCCGGTCCTGCGCTGCTGGAACCGCCCGAGCTGCTGGCCCTGACGACTCAGGACATGGCGGACGACGTGGCCCACATCCCGCCGGTGGTGCTGGACGGCGTCGCGGTGGCAAGGCTCTACGGTGAGCCGCTGTTCAAGCTGCCACACGACCTGTACATCCCGCCCGACGCGCTGCAGCTGTTCCTCGAAGCCTTCGAGGGGCCGCTGGACCTGCTGCTCTACCTGATCAGGCGCCAGAACTTCAATATTCTCGATATCCCGATGGCGCGCGTCACCGCGCAGTACCTGGTGTATGTCGAGCAAATCCGCGGGACCAATCTGGAACTGGCGGCCGAGTACCTCCTGATGGCGGCACTGCTCATCGAGATCACGTCGCGCATGTTGCTTCCGGTCAAGAAGTCGGAAGAGACCGGCGAGGCAGAGGATCCCCGTGCGGAGCTGGTCCGGCGTTTGCTGGAATACGAACGAATCAAACGTGCGGCGCAGCAGCTCGACGCGATGCCGCAGCTCGGACGCGAGTTTTGGCCCGTGCAGGTCGCGCTGGAGTCCACCTTCGCCACGGCCTTGCCGGCGGTGGATGCATCGGACCTTCGGCTCGCATGGCTGGCGGTGGTGCAGCGTGCCAAGCTGACGCGCCATCACCGGGTGGGTCGTGCGGAACTTTCGGTGCGCGAGCACATGAGCCTGATCCTGCGGCGCCTTGGCAGCGAACGGTTCCTCGAGTTTGCTGAACTCTTTGCCGAAACGCCGTCGGTGGCCGTGGCGGTTGTGCACTTCCTTGCCCTGCTGGAACTGGTGCGCGAAGGGCTGGTCGACCTGACCCAGGCGGAAGCCTACGCGCCAATCTACGTGCGCATCGCCTTCACGCCGAGCTGATTGCCCCTCAGAACACCGGGCGCGAAACCGGGCAGTAGTACTGGGGCGCTTCGGTGCGGTCGTACA
>JBJXEJ010000091.1:0-19864 GCA_046154125.1 Rhizobacter sp.
CGAGCGTGAAGCTGACGAACATCGAGATCAGCACCGCCGCGACGATGGTCAGGCCGAACTCGTGGAAGAACTTGCCGACGATGCCGCCCATGAAGCCGATCGGCAGGAACACCGCGACGATGGACATCGTGGTCGCCATCACCGCGAGGCCGATCTCCTGCGTGCCGTCGAGCGCCGCCTGGTGGGCGCTCTTGCCCATCTGCACATGTCGGACGATGTTCTCGCGCACCACGATCGCGTCGTCGATCAGCAGGCCCACGCACAGGCTCAGCGCCATCATCGTGATGCTGTTGATCGTGAAGCCGAAGGCGTACATGAAGCCGAAGGTGCCGATCAGCGCGATCGGCAGCGTCAGGCCGGTGATCACCGTGCTGCGCCACGAGTTCAGGAAAAGGAAGACGATCAGCACGGTGAGCGCCGCTCCCTCGATCAGCGTGCGTTTGACGTTCGCGACCGCAACGCGGATCGAGCGCGAATTGTCGCGGTTGACCTCGACGACGACTCCCGGTGGCGTCACCGACTCGGCAGCTGCCAGCGCCTGGCGCAGGCCGTCGACCACCTCGATGGTGTTCTCGCCCTGCGACTTCAGCACCGACAGCAGCACCGTGCGCTGGCCGTTGTAGAGCGCCAGGCTCTCGACCTCCTGCGGGCCGTCGACCACGTCGGCCACCTGCCACAGCTTGACCGGCGAGCCGCCGCTCACCGTTGCGTTGCCGGTGCCCGGCGTGGCGGCGCCGCGGCGCGCGACGACGATCTCGCGGAACTCCTCCGGGCGCTTCAGCCTCGCGTTGACCTGCACCACGCGCTCCTGGTCGGTCGAGCGGATCGAACCCATCGGCAGTTCCTGGTTCTCGCTGCGCACCGCGTTGATGACGTTGTCGACGCTGACGCCCATCGCCTCCATCGCGGCCGGTTTCAGGTACAGGTTGATCTGCCTCGACACGCCGCCGACGACGCTGACCGAACCGACCCCGCGCACGTTCTCGAGCCGCTTCTGCAGCACCTGCGTGGCCCAGGTCGTCAGTTCCTGCGGTGTCTGCTTGCCGCTCGGCGACAGCACCGCCAGGTTGAAGATCGGCGTGCTGGCCGGGTCGAAGCGCGAGACGCGCGGCTCCTTGACCTCGTCACGCAGGCTGGGGCGCACCAGTGCGATCTTCTCGCGCACGTCCTCGGCGGCCTTGCGCCCGTCGATGTTCAGGTTGAACTCGATGATGACGATCGAGTTGCCCTCGTAGGAGCGCGAATACAGCGAACTGATGCCGGCGACCGTGTTGACCGCTTCCTCGACCTTCTTGGTGACTTCGGTCTCGACGATCTCGGGCGAGGCGCCGGGGTAGTCGAACTGCACCACCACGGTCGGGAAATCGATGTTCGGGAACTGGTCGACCGACAGTCGCTGGTAGCTGAACAGCCCCAGCACGACGAAGGCCAGCATGACCATCGTGGCCATCACCGGGTTGCCGATCGAGACGCGGGTGAACCACATGGTCAGCGCCTGACGTTGCTAGCGCACGTCGACCGGAGCCGATGCGGCGGTGGCCGCGATGCCGCTCGGTCCTCCGCCCGTCAGCCGCACCCGGGAGCCGTCGCGCACCGCGCCGGCCGATCCGCGCAGCAGCACAGCGCCGTCGGCAATCCCGCCGGTGATCTCGACCGCCGCCTCGACGCTGCCGTCGACCGGCAGTTCGCCGCGCTGACCGAGCGTGACCTTGCGCTGCTCGACATGATCGCCGACCACCGCCAGCACGTAGGGTTGGGCCTGATCGACCCGCACCGCCGACACCGGCACGGCCAGAACGCTGCTGCTGCGCAGGTCGATGTTGCCGGTCGAGAACAGGCCCTGGCGCAGCCCCGATTGCGGGTCGATGGCCAGATACACCATCACCGCGCGCGTGCCGGCCTGCGTGCTCGGGTTGATGCGTACCACCTTCGCGGTCACTGGCGCCGCGAGTCCATCGACGGACAGCCGCGCTGTCTGACCGATCGACACGCTGCCGATGTCCTCGGGCGCGACTGCCGCCTCGAGTTCGATGCGCGACAGGTCGACCACCTCGACCAGCTTCGCATCGACTGCCACGCGTTCGCCCGGCTGCACCAGCCGCTGCGACACCAGACCCGAGATCGGCGCCACCAGCCGGGCGTCGCCGCGGGCCTTGCGCGCCAGGTTCAGCGCAGCCAACGCTGCCTCGTGGGTCGCGCGGGCGGCCGCCTCGTTCGAGATCGATGTTTCGAGTCCGGTCGTCGAGATGAATCCTTGCGCCACCAGCGCCCGGTTGTTGTTCAGCGCGCGCAGGGCGATGTCGAGCTGCGCGCGGGCCGAAGCGGCGTTCTGGTCGGCCTGCTGGACGCGCAGATCGACTTCCAGCGTGTCGAGCTGGCCGATCGTCTGCCCGGCCTTCACGGTGTCTCCCTCGCGCACGGTCAGCGACTTGACTTCGGCGGCAACCTTCGCTCGCACCACCGCGCTGTCGACGGCCTTCAGCCCGCCGGTGATCGCGAGCGTGCGCTGGAAAGTCTGCGTGCGCGCCACCACCAGATCGCTGGCGCCCAGCTCCAGCGCGGGTGGAGGTTTGGCTGGCGCGGCGGCCAGGGCGCGCTCCTGTGCTCGGACGTACAGCGTGCGGCCGATGAACCCGGCCACCACCAGCACCGCCAGGATCAGGACGACCCATCCCAACCTGATGCGCTTCATCATCGTGTGAACTTCATGCAATCTATGTGCGGGTGTGCAACGGGATGGTCGCGCACCTCACGGCCGCGAAGTATCAGGGGATTGCAGCCGGCTTGCCCGACGACGGGCTTCTGTTCGGTGCGCAATGTCGGTGATGGCGCTGCCAACGGCGTGTCGGGGCTGGCAAGACACTCGGGAGCAGGGACGACGAAGTTCGGGCATGACTGAGGGTTTGACCGTCAGGTTTGACGCTCTGCGGCGATTATCGGCGAGCCGATCCCCGACCCGGCCGGCTCCGTATCGCCGCTGGAACAGCGCCCTCGCACAGGCAGAATCGGCGCAATGCTCTCGCTGGACCGGTTCTCATTTCACCAGCTGCTGCTGGTCGCCTTCCTGTTGATCGCCGGACTGCTCAGCGCTGCGTCGCTGCGCGGGCTGTTCACGATCGAGGCACTCATCACGCAGAGCAGCCAGGGCGCGCAGCAGGCGGTGTCGCTGAGCGCCGCGGCGCAGCGGCTGGCCGAGCGCAGCGTGACGATGGAGCGGGCGGCCCGCCAGTTCCTGGTGCTCGACGACCCGCTGCTGCGTCAGCGCTTCGACGAGGCATCACGCGAAGCCGGCGAGGCCCTGGCTCAGCTGGCGGCCGGCACCGACGACGCCGCGCGCCGCGATGCCGATGCGCGCAACTGGCGCAACACGCTGCTGACGGTGCGTCGCCAGCTGGTCGGCGAGCCCGAGTCGCTGCGCGACCGCGAGCAGACGCTGACCGCTGCGTTCCGCGAACTCGGCCAGATCAACATCGACCTGGCCGATCAGGTGCGGCTGACCACCGAGGCACGCAACGCGGCGTTGCTGCAACGCCTCGAACTGGGCCGTGCCGCGCTGGCCCGCCAGATCCTTGTCGCGATCGCGGTGGCCGTCGCCCTAGCGCTGGCCTTCGGCGTGTGGCTCGCGCGGCCGCTGAAGCGCCTGGAGGCGGCCATCGTCGGTCTGGGCGAGAACCGGCTCGACCGGCCGATCGAAATGCGCGGCCCGGCCGACGTGCGCCAGTTGGGCCGCCGCCTCGAATGGCTGCGGCTGCGGCTGGCCGAACTCGACGCCGACAAGGCGCGTTTCCTGCGGCACGTTTCACACGAGCTGAAGACGCCGCTGGCCGCGATGCGCGAGGGTGTCTCGCTGATGGAGGACGGCGTGACCGGCCCGCTCAGTGAATCGCAGCGAGAGGTGGCGCGCATCCTGCGGCAGAACACCGCGGTGCTTCAGTCGCAGATCGAGGATCTGCTGCGCTTCAACACCGCTGCGTTCGATGCGCGGCGGCTGGTGCGCAGGCCGGTCGAGCTGCGTGCGCTGATCGCCGAGCAGGTCGAGATGCAGAAGCTTCAGTGGCAGGCGCGCCGGCTCACCGTCGCCGTGCGTGGCGAGCCGCTGACGGTCGAGGTCGACGCCGAGAAGCTCGGCACCGCGCTGGGGAATCTGCTGTCGAATGCGATCCGTTTCAGTCCCATCGGTGGCACCATCGTGTTCGAGGTATCGCAGTGGCCGGGCCGGGCGCGCATCGACATCAACGACGCCGGCCCCGGCGTTGCGCCGGCCGACCGGGCCCGCGTGTTCGAGCCCTTCTTTCGCGGCGAACGCCAGCCCCCTGACGCGAGCCGAGGGAGCGGCATCGGCCTGTCGATCGTGCAGGAACTGGTGCGCGCACACGATGGTCAGATCGACCTGTTGATGCCCGGGGCTCCCGATGCCCAAGGCGCCCATTTCCGGATTGAATTGCCCCATGTTCCTGCTCGCTGAAGCCGCCCGAGTGCGGTGGTGCCGTCGGTCCCGTGCCGATTCGCTGGTCACTGTCTTGTCTGGCGCCGCCGTGCTGGCAGTCGGACTGTCGGCCTGCACGTCGTTTCACTCCGATTACGCCCCTGCCCCTGTTGTCCAGGCCGCATCGGCTCCGGTGCTGGTCGCGGCGCCACTGCCATCGGCGGATGCGGCCTCGGCACCGCTGGCTGCTCTGGCCGCCTCGGCACCGCTCGATCCGTTGACGCCTGGCGATCTGGCTTCGCGCCAGCTGCTGGCCTACCACGAACAGGTGCGTGTGCTTGCGCCGAACGATCTGGCGCAGGAGATCAATCGGCTGGCCGCGCTGCCGGCCGCATCCGACACCTCGCTCGAGCTGGCGATGGCGTTGATGCTGACGCGCAACGGTGGCGAATTGAATCGGGCGATCGGTCTGGTCGAACCGCTGACCAAGGGGGCATCTGCCGATCAGCGTTCCTGGCAGCCTTTCGCGCGCCTGCTGCTGTCGCGGCTGCTCGAACTGCGCCGCCTCGAGGACCTGCTCGACAAGCGCAACCAGGAGTTGCGCGACAGCCAGCGCGACGTGAAGCAGCTCAACGAGAAGCTCGAGGCGCTGAAGGCCATCGAGCGCAGCCTCGCGCCGCGTCCGTCGTCGTCGGTGCCCACGTCGACGCTGTCTGGCGCGGCGGCGCTTGCGCCGGCCTCGCAGCCGACCGTGCCCCAACGCCGCACGCCATGATGCCTGCCAACCTGCTGGTCGTCGACGACGACCCGGACCTGCTGCAGCTGCTGTCGATGCGCCTGACGGCGGCCGGCTACCGCGTCACCGGTGTCGGCTCTGCCGAGGCAGCCCTGGCGCATCTCGAAGCGGCGCGACCGCAGCTGGTGGTCAGCGACGTGCAATTGCCCGGCCGCGACGGGCTGGCGCTGTTCGACGAGATCCGCGCGCGTCATCCTGCGCTGCCGGTGATCCTGCTGACCGCGCACGGCACGATCCCCGACGCGGTGGAAGCGACCGCGCGCGGCGTGTTCACCTACCTGACTAAGCCGTTCGACGGCAAGGCGCTGCTCGACAAGATTGCTCAGGCGCTGGCGCTGGGCGCGCCGGAGGCGCATCGCGATGGCGCTGACGAAGCATGGCGTGCGCCCATCGTCAGCCGCTCGGCGGTGATGGCAGAGGTGCTGGCCGAAGCAAAGATGGTTGCCGCCTCCGACGCCAGCGTGCTGATCTGCGGCGAGAGCGGCAGCGGCAAGGAACTGCTCGCCCAGGCGATCCACCGCGCCAGCCCGCGTGCTGCCAAGCCCTTCGTCGCGGTCAATTGCAGCGCGATCCCGGAGGCGCTCCTCGAGTCCGAACTGTTCGGCCACGTCAAGGGCTCGTTCACCGGTGCGGTCGCCAACCACCGCGGGCTGTTCCAGACGGCCGATGGCGGCACGCTGTTCCTCGACGAGATCGGCGACATGCCGCCGGCCCTGCAGGTCAAGCTGCTGCGCGTGCTGCAGGAGCGCTCGGTGCGCCCGGTCGGCGCCAATCAGTCGATCCCGATCGACGTGCGCATCCTGTCGGCGACGCACCGCGATCTGGATGCCGCAATGGCGCAGGGCCAGTTTCGCGAAGACCTGTACTACCGGCTCAACGTCGTCGCGCTGACCCTGCCGTCACTGGGCGACCGTCGCGAGGACATCCCGCTGCTGGCGAATCATTTCCTGTCCAGGCTCGCCGAGAAATACGGCAAGCGGCTCAACGGCTTTGCGCCCGAGGCGCTGAAGGCGCTGACCGCGGCACCGTGGCCGGGCAACGTGCGCCAGCTGCACAACGTGGTCGAACAGGTCTGCGCGCTGACGACCACGCCTTTGGTGCCGCTGGCGCTGGTGCAGCGCGCGCTGCGAGTGCCCAGCGTCGAGGTGCTGAGCTTCGCGCAGGCACGCGAGCGCTTCGAGCGCGACTATCTGGTCGGACTGCTCAAGCTCACCGACGGCAACGTGGCCGATGCTGCGCGGCTGGCCGATCGCAACCGGACCGAGTTCTACCGCCTGCTGCAGAAGTACGGCCTGACGCCGGGGTTGTTCCGCAACGACCCGCGGCCCGAAGGCTCGGGCGATGTGCTGCCCCCGACGCCGCTGTCGCCGATCAGCGACAAGTAAAAACCCAGTCAGGGCAATGACTTGGGTCGATCGGCCTGTCGCTGTGTCGCCGATTCGAGACGCCCCGTGGCCTCAGTAGCCGTGGAAACCCGCGTTCGGGCACCCGAATGCAAAAATTCTTGTGCAAGTCATTGATTCAAAAGGAGGTTCCGGCGCTGGCACGCACGTTGCGCTGAAGCTCGCATCGCCCCGATGAGAGCCCCATGAACCACCGCCATTCAGCCCGCTTGAACCGATCCTGGACAGAAGCAGGCACCGGCGCCTCCGCCGTGCCGCAGCGCGATGTCGGGGCCAGCATGCCGCCGATGAACCGGGGCTCGATGGTCGCGCGGCCCTGGCGAGGTTTCATCGCCGGATTGCTCGTCGGGTGGATTGCGCTGACCGATCGCCTGGCGGGCCGGTCGGTGTCGCAGATCGCAGCGGCGTCGTCGACGGTTCCGGCTCCGGCCGATGCCTGTGCGACCGCTGCGTGGAAGCGCTCTGCGGTGCGTCGCCGTCGTGCGTTGCTGGTGCTGGTCGCACTGTCTGTGCTCGCGGCTACAGCGATGCTCGACCGGGTGCTGCCGACCTACAGCAGCGATGCGCTGCGCACCGCGCAGATCGGCTTGTTCTCGGTGCTGTTCGGCTGGGTCTCGGCCGGCTTCTACACGGCGATGATGGGTTTCTGGGTGCAGTGGCGGGGCGATCCGCATTCACTGTCGAGCCGGTCTGTCGACGACGACCCCATCGCAGCCGGGGCACGCACCGCGCTCGTGATGCCGATCTGCAACGAGCAGGTCTCCACCGTGTTCGCGGGCCTGCGCGCAACCATCGAGTCGCTCATTGCGGCCGGCGGCGCGCGGCTGTTCGATGTCTACCTGCTGTCCGACACCAGCGATCCGGCGATCCGGACTACCGAACTGGCGGCCTGGGCCGAGTTGCGCGGCGCACTCGGCACCGCGCGCATCCATTACCGCTGGCGGCAGCGCCGCACGCAGCGCAAGTCGGGCAACGTGGCCGATTTCTGCCGACGCTGGGGCAGGAACTACCGTTACATGGTGGTGCTGGATGCCGACAGCGTGATGACCGGCGACTGCCTGCTGACGCTGGTGCGGCTGATGGAAGCGCATCCCGACGCCGGCATCATCCAGACCGCTCCGCAGGCCAGCGGCCTGTCGACGATCCATGCGCGGGCCCAGCAGTTCGCCGGCCGCGTGACCGGGCGCCTGTTCAGCGCCGGCATGCAGTTCTGGCAACTCGGCGAGTCGCACTACTGGGGACACAACGCGATCCTGCGCGTCGAGCCCTTCATGAAGCACTGCGGTCTCGCGCCGCTGCCGGGCCGTGGAGGACTGAGCGGCCACATCATGTCGCACGACTTCGTCGAGGCGGCGCTGATGCGGCGCGCCGGTTACCACGTGTGGCTCGTCCACGACCTGGCCGGCAGCTACGAACAGCAACCGCCCAATCTGCTGGAGGAATTGCAGCGGGATCGCCGCTGGTGCCAGGGCAATCTGCAGAACGCCCGGCTGATCGCCGAGCCCGGCCTGCACGGCGTGCATCGAACGATGCTGCTCACCGGCGCGCTGGCCTACCTGTCGGCGCCGCTGTGGCTGGGCTACGTGTTGCTGGGGGTTGCGCTGTGGCTGTTCGGCGGTCACCCATCGTTCAGCGGTGATGCGTCGGTGCCGATCGAGATGGTCGCCCTGTGGGCCGGTACGCTGGTGATGCTGGTCATGCCCCGTGCGATGGGTGTCGTCACGATCCTGCTTCGCAAGGAACAGGCGCTTTACGGCGGCACGTCCGCGCTGATGCGCGGCGCGCTGATGGAAGGGCTGCTGTCTGTGCTGCAGGCCCCGTTGCGCATGGTCGCGCACACGCTGTTCGTGATCGTCGCGCTGACCGGCCTGAAGCTCGACTGGAAATCGCCCCCGCGCGAAGCCAACGACATCGGCTGGGCCGACGCGTCGAGCCGCTTCGCGTCGCTCGGTGCCGCGATGCTGGTGCTGGCCGGCGCCGCGCTCGCGCTCGAACCCGCGACGCTCCTGTGGCTCGCCCCGGTCGGCGTGCCGCTGTTGCTGGCGGTGCCACTCGCGGTGCTGACCAGCCGTGTCGGGCTCGGCGAGCGGGTGCGCGCACTCGGTTTGCTCGTCACTCCTGAAGAGACGCGCACGCCGACGGTTCTGCGAGAGTCGGCCAACTATGCGTACCAGAACGCCCGCAACCGCAGCCTCAAGCTCGGCTGGCGCGATGCGCTCGACAACCCCTGGCTGTTCAACGTGGTGCGTTCGGCGATGGGCGCGCGCAGCACGATGTGGGGCCAACGCGGCCGCTCCCGGCGCCAGCTGGTGGGCCGCATTCGCGCCACGCACGACATCGACAGCCTGAGTGTGGCCGACCGGATGCGTCTGCTCAGCGAACCGCAGCATCTGGTGCGCGTGCGGGATCAGTTGATGGCGCATGCCGAGCAGGCTCGGATGACTTGAGGCGGGGTGTGCTGACTCGGGGACGGTCTGCGTCCGCGTCTGTCGTCAGGTCGGCGACTCGGCGTTGATCAGATTCTCCGGTGGGACCAGGGAACCTGGCGATCGCATCGGCTGGGCAGCAGAGGTTGCCCGCTCCCGGACATCCGCGCCTCGTATGATTCCCCGAGACCTCTTCCGGACCCCATCTTGGACATTCCCCTGCTGATCAAAGCCGCCCTGATGGGCATCGTCGAGGGGCTCACCGAGTTCCTGCCCATTTCCAGCACCGGGCACCTGATCCTCGCTGGCTCGCTGCTCGACTTCACCGGCGAGACTGCCAAGGTGTTCGAGATCGCGATCCAGACCGGCGCGATGTTCGCTGTGATCTGGCAATTCCGCGAGCGACTGCAGCGGACGGTCGGCGGCCTTGGCAGCAGCGATCCGGTCGCGCGGCACTTCGCGATGAATGTGCTGATCGCGTTCATTCCGGCGGTCGTCCTCGGTCTGGCTTTCGGCAAGGCGGTCAAGGCCCATCTGTTCCACCCGGTGCCTGTCGCGCTGGCCTTCATCGTCGGCGGCATCGTGATCCTCTGGGTCGAGAACCGGCACAAGCGGTTGTACGGTGAGCTCGATCTGAAGGGCACCCGCCGCGTTCGGGTCGAGACCGTCGACGACATGGCGCCGCTCGATGCGCTGAAGGTGGGCCTGCTGCAATGCCTGGCGCTGATCCCCGGCACCAGCCGATCGGGGTCGACCATCATCGGCGCGATGGTGCTCGGCTTCTCCCGAAAGTGCGCGACCGAGTTCAGCTTCTTCCTCGGCATCCCGACGCTGATGGGTGCCGGCGCCTACGCGCTGTGGAAGCAGCGCGACGCACTGCACTCCGGCGATCTGCCGATGTTCGCGGTCGGCCTGGTGTTCGCGTTCTTCAGCGCCCTGTTGTGCATCCGCTGGCTGATCCGCTTCGTGTCGACGCACGACTTCGTGGCGTTTGCGTGGTACCGCATCGTGTTCGGCGGCATCGTGCTGCTCACCGCCTGGCAGGGCTGGGTGGTCTGGGTCGACTGACGTCCGAGGAACGTCTAGATCCGGTCGGACAGGTCGATCGTTGCAGGCGGATCGAGAGTCACCTCGTCGCAGTTGTCTCCCGGCCCCTCGCGGTCGAGCACCAGGAAGTCGCTGGTCTCGTGCAGCGCCAGCAGCGGGTGGTGCCAGACCCCGGCGGCGTAGTTCACGCCCTGGTGCGCCTGCGCGACGAAGCAGCGCAGTTGACGGGCGGTCGGCGCCGGTCCGCGTGGCGCGACCACCACCAGGTATGTCCGTGCTGACGGGTTCCCGGCGCCGCCACCGAACAGCGGCATGAAGGCCTGAGAGCCGCGTGGGTGACGCTCCATGACGCCCACGGTGAACGGCATTTCGCGCGGCGCCGCTCGAAAGATGCTGACGACGAGACGGCCACCGACGCCGGGATCGACTTGCGCCAGATCGTGAAAGCGCTCGGTGTTGCCCTGGTTGATCGGGTAGTGCAGCGCCGCCTCGCTGGCCTCGATCACGTCGCCGAACGGTGCGAATGCCTCGGCAGTCAAGGCCACCGGCGAGAGCGGAAGCGCCGATGCCATCAAAGCAGCACGATCCTGCCGTGCAGGCGCAAGCGGCTCACGCCTCCATCGGGAAAGATGTTGAATCGCACATGCGTCACCGGGCCGAGCGCGGCGAGCGCGTCGAAGCGGTGCTCGGCATCCATGCCGAGTTTCTGCGGCGCGAGCAGCTCGGGCCAGAACATGCTTTGCGTCACCAGGGATGCTTCGGTGGCTTCGCCCGACACGTTCGCGGCCTGCAACGAGCACGAGTCCGGATAGTTGCCCTTGAAGTGCGCTGTGTCGACCTCGACACGCTCGACGATTCCATGCGCCGCCAGCGCGACGATGCACCAGTCGTTGCCGGGCTCGCGGCGGCGTCGCGTTTCCCAGCCGTCGCCCATGTCGACACCGCGTCCCGGCAGCAGCAGCGCCGCGGCCAGGCCGAAGTGCTGGTTGTTGGCAGCGACCACCCAGGCGCCGTTGATCGCGGCCGCCAGATCGAGAGCGCCTCCCGATGTCACGGCATCGACCTCGGGTCGGCCGTAGATGCGCAGCCGTGCCACCCCGCCATCGGGATAGATCGTCATTCGCACGTGCGTCCACACGTCGTGGTTGTCAATCGCATGGTGGTGGTGCGCATTGCCGCCGAGCGGAACGGTCGCCAGCAGCGATGTCCAGTGCGCGGAGGCGGCCGGAATGTCGTCGGCGCTGCGGCAGACCTCGAGCGACGCGGCCGGCGGGTAGTTGCCGGTGAAGTGGCGGGTGTCGATGTCGACGCCGAAGATGCGGCCGGGCCGCGCCAGCCGCACCACGCACCAGTCGTGCCCGGGCCCGCGCTTGCGGCGAGTTTCCCAGCCGTCCATCCACTTGCCGTGGTCGTCGTACCTGCCGGGGATGAACACCGGCTCGGCGGGCGACAGCAGCCGCTCGCGCGGGGCGAAGAACTCGTCGCTGCACGACACCACCTGGGCACCCAGCCGCGGATCGGCCAGGTTGGTGTAGCGACGAGTGTGGTCGGGTGCGTTCGGGTCGAGGATGGGTGTGACCATGGTCGGGACGCTGCTCAAAACGACCATTTTGCGGCCGTTGCGTCGGGATAATCCGCCACGCGTCCAGTACCGACGCGACGGGCCCCCACCATCGCATGAACTTCGCCGCCGATCCCGCCTACCCCCGCGACCTGACCGGCCACGGCCCCGATGTTCCGCACGCGCGCTGGCCGGGCGGCGCGCGCATCGCCGTGCAGTTCGTCCTCAACTACGAAGAGGGCGGCGAGAACTGTGTGCTGCATGGCGACGCGTCTTCCGAGGTGTTCCTGTCGGAGATCATCGGCGCGCAGCCGTTCGAGAACCGGCACATGAGCATGGAGTCGATGTACGAGTACGGCTCGCGGGCCGGCGTGTGGCGCATCCTGCGCGAGTTCGACAAGCGCGGCCTGCCGCTCACGGTGTTCGGCGTCGGCATGGCGTTGCAGCGTTACCCCGAACTGGTGGCGGCCTTCATGTCACGCGGACACGAGATCGCCAATCACGGCTGGCGCTGGATCAGCCACCAGCACATGCCCGAGGCGACCGAACGCGAGCAGATCGCGCTCGGAACGCAGGTGCTGAAAGAACTGACCGATGGGGCCTGGCCGCAGGGCTGGTACACCGGCCGCGACAGCCCGCAGACGCGTCGTCTGGTCGCCGAACACGGGGGCTACGCGTACGACAGCGATCACTACGGTGACGACCTGCCGTTCTGGATGCCGGTGACGTGTTCAGACGGGGAGGTCGTTCCCCGGCTGGTGGTGCCCTATGCGCTGGACACCAACGACATGCGGTTTGCGCAGGCGCAGGGGTTCAACACGGCCGATCACTTCTTCAACTACCTGCGCGATGCGTTCGATGCGTTGTACGCCGAAGGCGATCCGGCCGGGCTGGATCGGCCGAAGATGATGAGCGTCGGCATGCACTGCCGGTTGCTGGGCAAGCCGGGACGGATCAGCGCGTTGCAGCGGTTTTTGGACCATGTGCTGGCACACGATGCGGTGTGGGTTTGTAGGCGCATCGACATTGCCCGCCATTGGGTGCAGCAACATCCTTGCGTTGCTCGGTAAGCCCGTGTCGGGGTTTCGCCTCGGCAGGCGGTCACGTTTTTTCGCGGGCTCGGTCAGTTCTGATTGATCGGCCAGGGCCTGTATCACCGCAGCAAGCGCTCCAGCGCCAGGACGCTCCAGGCGGTGGCGGGATGGCGGCATGGGTGAAGATGGCCACCAGCAAACCGGCGGGGTTGGGCACAACATGGCGCCCGATTTGCGGGCCCATGCCCACGGTCCCTCCCTCAGAGGCCAGCGTTGGTGTGCATGGGCGAAGCCAATCGCTTGACGAAAGAGCGAAACAGGAGCAAGGTTAATTTCCTGCTCGCATCTCGCCAGCGGGTTGCGCGGGCCAGCAGGCCGGTGCCAAGCAAGCCAAACGGAAGGCGGTGGTTGTGTTGAAACACCAGACGCTGTCGTGCGGACAGTCAACCCTCTCCACGGCCGGCAAGGCCGCCCGCAGGGCGCGGCCCGACAGTCGTCGAATGCCGACCTGGGGCCTGCTTCGAGCCGGCATCGCCGCGCTGGCCCTCGGCGCCGCACAGTTGGGTGCTGCCGCGCCGGTCTACGACAACGGCGCACCGGACCAGGTCTATGGCACGCAGATGAGCGACGCAGTCGTTGCAGAAGACTTTGTGCTCGCCGCTGAGGCGGCCATCACGAACCTTAGGTTCTGGAGCATCCAGAGCGCCCCGGCCGACTACCTTGGCAGCGTGTACTGGGCGATCTACAGCGACGCGGCTGGCACGCCGGGGGGGCTCTTGTTCGGCGGCATCACGGTGCCGACCACGGCCGTCGCGACCGGCAATTCAACGGGCTTTGGTTACGCCGAGTACGTCTTCGACGCCGACGTGCTCGACTTTGCACTTGGGGCCGGTACCTACTGGCTTGGTCTGCACAACGGGCCAGCCACTTCCATCGATGCCACGGAAATGCTGTGGTCGACCACGGCCAGCGTGGTCGGCTCCGAGAGCATGTACTTCGACGCCACATCCGGCTGGCTCGGTGGCGGCACCCATCTCGCCTTCGCGCTGGACGGCACCTTCGTGGGGAATCCGCCACCGCCACCACCGACCGGAGCACCCGAGCCCGGCACGCTGGCGCTGGTCGGGCTGGCCGTTATGGCGGCCCGCGTCGCGCATCGCAAGGCCTGATTCAGCTGGCGCGCAGGAACGCGCGTCGCGGGCCCCCGGATTCGACTCTCGCGCGGCAATTCGCGGCCACCGTCGGGCGAGGAGCACATTGGAAGAGCCCCCAACGTCAGACATCGGCAAACGATAGGCAGGAGCGGTTCATGAACAGACTGGTTTGGCTTCTCATTCTCGGATCCGCCGCCGCCACGGCTCAGGTTTCAGGGCCTTTGGTGTCGGGGCCGGCGCACATGGCAGTTTCCGAGACCATCGCCGTGATCGCCAGCCAGGGGCGCGCCGATGCCTTCGGGGTGCAGGAGATCGGGCGTACCCGCGAGTCCAACTTGCGCAAGGACATGCAGTCCGGGCTGCAAGGCGCAAAGTCCGATGCGGTGGCCGCCAATGTGTCGGTGCCGGCCAATACACCCTATGCACAAACAGCGACCTACCAGCCTTTGGGCGTGGCGCTCGGCGTCAGTTTCGAAGGACTCGGTCTCGGCACGCCGGGCTTCGTCATCGGCAGTATTCCGCCCGAACCCACAATAGGCGTGAGCCCGACCCAGGTCGTGCAATGGGTCAACTCGGTGTTCGCCGTATACGACAAGGCTGGCAACCGGCTTTTGCCGGCGCCCGGATTCCTCAACAGCAATGCCATCTGGCAAGGTCTCCCGGCAAACAGCCTGTGCCGAATGTCATTCGGCTTCAACCCGGTGGTTCAGTACGACCGCGTCGCGCAGCGTTGGATCCTCTCGCAGACTGCATTCGAAGACGACTTCCGGCGAAACTCGCAATGCATCGCGGTTTCGACCACCAGCAACGCGCTCGGCAGCTATGCGCTGTACGACTACAACTTCGGCACTTCGTATCCCGACGACAGCAGGCTGGGCGTGTGGCCGAACGCCTATTTCTGGACCTACGACACGTTTGAAGCAGGCAGGCTCTTCACTGGCGCACGGGCCTGTGCCTACGATCGGGCGGCCATGATCGCCGGGCTGCCCGCCATGCAGATCTGCTTCAACGATCCCCAACGTAACGCGCTTCAGCCTGCCGACCTCGACGGCACCAACCTGCCGCCCGCAGGCGCACCGAACTACCTGATGTCCTTAGATTTTGGATTCCCGCATTCGCTGGAACTCATCAAGTTTGCGCCTGACTTCATCACTCCGGCCAACTCCACCTTTGACGATGGCCTGGGCGGGGGGCCTTTCAGTGCTGTGGCATTCAGGATGGATGCGAATTCGCGTTCAGCCTGCAACGACGGCAATCCCAGTGGGCCGCTTTTCAACGTTTACGAATGCGTACCGCAACGCGGCACCACACAGCCGCTGTTTTCGTTTGGTGACAGGCTCATGTCTCGGCTTGTTTACCGGAACTTCGGCACCCATGATGCCTTGTTGTTCACCCAGGCCATCGACGATTCTGCGGGCAACAACGCCCATCTGCGCTGGTGGGAGATTCGCCGGCCCGGTGCCGCCTTGCCTGAGGTCTATCAGAACAGCACCTACAGGCCAACCAATGAGGCGCGGTGGTCAGGATCTGCAGCGTTCGACAAACTGGGCAATATCGCCATCGGCTACTCGGTGTCGTCGGCTTCGATCTACCCAAGTATCCGCATCGCGGGGCGCCGCAAGTCCGACCCGAAGAATCTTCTGCGTGCCGAGGTTTCGGTGAAGACCGGCACGGGCAGCCAAACCAGAAATAGCGCCTGGCGAGACTCGACGATGCAGATCGACCCGTCCGACGACTGCACTTTCTGGTACACGCAGGAGTACATCTTCACCACCGGAGATGCCAACTGGGCCACGCGCATCGCGTCTTTCAAGTTCCCGAACTGCAATTGATTCGGGGCTGAACAGCAACTGAAGCGCGGCTGCCCGGTACGCGTGAGTTTGCTGTCGCCGAGGCCAGAGCCAAGGCTTAGGATAGTGGTCGGGTGCGGTGACCCTGATCGGTGTGCGGGAAACCCAGGGCGGCATCGATCTTTCGTGTCCGCCCATCGCGCCAGGGCTCATGGGGCGGCGGCGGTTGTCACCCTGACCTGATCATGGAGCCGCTGCACGTCCGCCGCCTCGCACAGGGCGGTGCCTGGCGACAGCAGGGCGCCGGCGCCGGCAGCCATGCCATACCGCAAGGCCTGCTCGATCGAGTCTCCGCGGTCGAGCGCCCAGACGAGGCCACCGACGAAGCTGTCGCCCGCCCCGATGGTGCTGAGCACGTCGACGTGCACGCTCCTGGCCCTCAGCGTGGTGTTTGCCGAGACGAGCAATGCGCCGTCTTCTCCCAGCGAGAGCGCCACGATCTGAGCATGACCTGCCTGGATGATGCGCTGCGCCGCACGGGTCCAATCTGGCTCCGTGGCCAGGGGCAGGCCGCTCAGCTCCCGCAGCTCCCTCAGGCTTGGCTTGACGAGGTACACGCCTTCGGCCAGCGCGGCAGCCAGTGCCGGACCGGAGGCATCCAGCACCACCAGACTGCCTCGTTCGTGCGCCAGTCTGGCCAGTCGCGCATGGAAGTCGTCCGGTACACCGGGGGGCAGTCCACCGCTGACAACCAGATATCGCGGCGCCGCGTCAAGCGCATGGATGTGCGCCAGGCAGGATTCCCATTCGCTGGCCTGCGTCGCCGGCCCGGGCAGGACGAAACGGTAGTCCAGGCCGGTGGACGTTTCGTGCACCGAAAAGCTCTCGCGTGTGTCGCCGGCGATGGTGATGACATGCTGCCGAACGCGTTCCCGATCCAGCAACTGTCCCAGCTTCTGACCGGTCACGCCCCCCGCGAGGTAGAGCGCCTCGCAGTCGCTGCCCAGCCGGTGCATGACGCGCGCGACATTGATGCCACCTCCGCCAGGGTGCGTGTGGGTCGCGGAACATCGAAGCTTGTGCGACGGACCAACCTTGTCGACGGACGTGGACACGTCCAGCGCCGGGTTCATCGTGACGGTCAGGATGTGCGGCATGAAGGCTGCTGGGTTGTCGGATCAGATGCTTGGCGTGTGCATCCCGCTCTGCAATCTCAAATGGCGTCGAACCCCTCTCCACGCCTTCTCGCCCCACGGGCTGCACTTGAGCGGCATCAAGCAGAGGTCGAAGGCACCTGTCCCTGCAGGCTGGGCAGTTCTTTGATGCTGGAAAGAACGGCCTGCACGGTGATCTGATCCATCGTTGCGCCGATCACCGCGCGCAGCAGCGGGTCGTGTTTCAGCGGTGGGCTGGCACCGAACAGACCGAGCGTCGGCAGGCCACAGGCCGCGGCCATGTTCAGCACGCCGGTGTCGTTCCCGATGCAGACGTCGCAGTTTCGCAGCGCCGCCGCCGAAACCAGGACCGACGCCTGGCACATCGGGCGCACCGACCCGCGCAGGCTGGTCGACACTGCCCCGACGATCTCGTGGGCCAGGGTCTGTTCGGCCGGACCGCCGAGCAGCACGATGCCCGCGCCGGATGCCGCAAGGACCTGTGCGAGTGATGCGAAACGTTCGGCCCCCCAGTTGCGGCGGCGGTCCGAGGAGCCGATGGCGAATGCATAGCGTGGATGCGGCAGATCGACCAGTTGCCCGGCCAACTGGTCGACCTGTTCTGGCGATACGTGCATCCGGGGCACCACCGGCCCGGTCACGAGCCCGTGGGCCAGTGCGAAGGCGGTCGCTTCCGGGTAGACCCAGTTGCCTGGCCCGCGGTGCCGCTGGATGTACGGCGGGTCATTGAGAAACAGACGTTCCGTCAGCGTGAAGCCGAACCCCGACCTCTGACGTATGCCCGCCAGCCGTGCCAGGAGCCCGTGCCGGAACCGCCCGGAAAAGATGTAGATGCGGCCGATGCGCAACCTGCGCAGTTCGCAGGCGAACGACCACTGTTCGCGCCAGCCGTCGTGACGTCCGCGCAGGCCCTCGTCTCCTCGCGGTCGGCGGTCGAACTCGATGACGCGGGAGACGGTGGATTCGGCAGACAGCAACTCCACCGCCCGGCTGGACGGGCGCGCGATGACCGTGACCTGCCCCCCGGCGCTGCCAGCAGCGATCGCGCGGATGTAGGGCAGATGCCAGATCAGGTCGCCGATGCCCTTGTGCGGCACAACGACGGCAGTTGACATGTCGAGCTCGGGACAGGATGTCACGGGTGGTGTGGCAACCCCGGAGGGTTCAGTTGCGGCCTTCGGCGACCGACGGGTCGCAGGCGGCGATCAGGACGTGGGATGACGTGTATCCAAGAGTACCTCACAGATGGAGGATATTTGACGACGGCGGCTCCCTCAGGCCCCCAGTGTCCATCCCAGCCATTCCCGCAGCACGAGCCGCACTCGCTCGAAGCCGGCCGCCGACGGAATCCAGGCCAGCATCGGGATTTCGACGCCCGCCGACAGGCCCATCGGGGCGGCTTCGATGCGCACGTTGCCCGCGTGCGCAGCCTCATCGAACAGGCGTTTTGCTCGCTGCATGTGCCATCCGCGCGTCACCAGGAGCACGTGTTGCACGCCGGCTGCACGCAGCATCGGCACGCTGCGAGCGGCGTTCTCGCGGGTGTCGCGCGACTCCGCCTCCACCCAGCGCAGTGGCCGCCCGTACTCCTGGGCGGCGATCCGCGCGGCCACATCAGCCTCTGCGGCACCCGGCCGGTTGGCCCAGCCGATCCCCCCGCTGAAGGCCACCGGCCATCCGGTTTCACGGCTGAGCCACAAACCGTAGCGCAGGCTCTCCAGTGAGTAGGACGCGAGGTCGCTCGCGCCGTATTCCGGCGCATAGGGCTCGACCCCGCCGCCGAGCACCAGGATCGCGACGGGGCTGGTGCCGTCGCGCCTGATGCCGACCGATCTCGCCTCGGCCCGCAACTCCGCGATGCGGTCGGGCCGCAGTGGTGGCGAGGCCGTCAGCATCATCGGCTCGACCAACCGGGCGAAGCCCGAGCAGCAGGTGAGCCAGAGCCCGGCGACGCTGGCCAGCACGATCAACCAGCCCCAGCCGCGCCGCGACATCATCAGACGTGCGCCGAGGAGCACGGCCAGCAGCAGCGGTACCGGCGGCAGCACGAGGGCGGTCAACACGGGCTTCCAGCTCTCGATGCCGAGCAGGCTCAGTATGCTGTGCAAGATGGGTGCGCTTTCGGTCCGTGCGGCAATCCGGCATTGTGAGCGAGTCACGGCCCATGACACGATCGCGCGTGAGCCCGGCGCGAGGGGCAGCCGCCCACCTCGGGATGAACCTTCAGGAGACAAAGTGTGAAGTGGTTGCGACGTCTTGCGTGGGCCGTGATCGGCTGGCTGGGTCTGTGGCTGCTGGCCTGGCTGATCGTGCCGCCGCTGCTGAAGTCACAGGCACAGCAGCGTCTGGGCAGCGCCCTGGGCCGGACCGTCACCCTGGGCGACGTGAGCTTCAGCCCCTGGTCGCTCGAGCTCACCGTGCGCGACATCGTGGTTGGCGGTGCGCCGGTCGTTGCTTTGCGCAAGGCATCCGATTCCGCCCCGGCGGTCGTTCCTCTGCTGAAGGTCGCTCGCTTCCATGTCAATGCGGACATCAGTTCGCTGCTGCGCCGCGCTCCGGTGATCGAGGCCTTCGAGGTCGATGCGCCCGAACTGGTGCTGACGCGAACGGCTGAAGGTCGGTACGACATCGACGACCTGATCGCCCGCTTCAGGCCCACCACGCCGCCGCCGCCTGCTTCCGAGCCGGTGCTGTTCGCGCTCTACAACCTGAAGGTGCGCGATGCCTCGGTGACCTTCGACGATCGGCCTGTCGGCGAGGTGCATCGGCTGAAGGCGATGAATCTGAGCCTGCCCTTTCTGGCCAACCTGCCTGCGCACATCGACGTGAAGGTCGAGCCGCGTCTGGCGTTTCAACTGGACGGCACGTCCTTCGATACGGGCGCGCAGACCACGCCGTTCGCGCAGAGTCGCGCTGCCACGCTGCAGTTCAGGATGGGCGAACTGGATCTGAAGCCCTACCTGGGCTACCTGCCGGAAGCGCTGCCATTCAGGCTCCGTCACGGCCGTGCTACGGCCGACCTCGATCTCGATTTCAAGCTGCTGGCCGGTGC